>JAOULM010000028.1 GCA_029882015.1 Candidatus Nomurabacteria bacterium | reverse complement strand
TTTTTTGAAAAACTTTTTACTATGTCTCAACTGTACCGCGATTCTATTTTCTGGATCGAAACCGATAAAATTGAACCCAATCCATTTCAACCTCGCAAGGAATTCGACGAGGGTAAACTTCGTGAACTATCAGAATCTGTTCGCCAGTATGGTGTATTGCAGCCGTTGGTGGTTACCCGCGTCGAAGAGGAAAAGCCTGACGGTGGAATACGTGTACGCTACCAATTGATTGCAGGTGAACGTCGTTTGCGCGCCTCCAAATTGGCTGGATTAAAACAGGTCCCCGTTATTATTCGTCGCGACGAAGACAACAAGGTAAAACTAGAATTGGCAATTATCGAGAACCTACAGCGCGAGGACCTGAACCCTGTTGATCGCGCCCGGGCATTCTTGCGATTGCAAGATGAATTCAGTTTGTCGCACGCACAGATTGGTAAAAAAATGGGAAAGAGCCGTGAATATGTTTCTAATACATTGCGACTATTGCATTTACCCGAAGACATCATGAATGCATTATCTGCTGGAAAAATCTCCGAGGGGCACACTCGTCCGTTGATGATGCTCAAAGATCGCCCTATGGAACAAGAAACATTATTCAAGGAGATCATGTACAAAAAAATGTCAGTACGTGATTCGGAAAAAATCGCGCGGTCTATTGCAACAGATAAAATCCGTAATAAAAATTTGAAACAAGATCCAAAAATTCAGGATTATCAAAATAAACTTTCAGAAAAATTAGGAACACGTGTTTATATCGAACAAAAAGGAAAAAATGGTGGTAAAATTATGATTGATTTTTTTACACCAGACGATGTTGAGCATATTGTAGAGATGATCCGTGAAAATGGGGGAGAAGGATACAATATGATGGATAAATTTATAGAACAAAAAGGTGGAGAAAATCCAATACCCCTCCGCCCTGCGGGCACCTACCCTGCATCAGGGGAGGAGGGAACCACATTTGAGTCTGACGAATCAGACTCTATCGCCACCGATGACCGTAGTGCGAACGAACAAGAAGAAGCCATGGACGATCCAGATTTGTATAATATAAATTCATTTTCTGTATAAAAAAGAGAAGCCTTCAGTAAACTGAAGGCTTCTTTGAGCAAAGCTCTCGGGATCCGAAAGCTTGGAGTTTTAATTTCGCTCATGTGTACCTTTCTTAACCTTCCCATAGAGTTTAACATATTGATGTTTGCTTGTCAAGTATTTTCAAATTTACTTTTTCAAAACATTAGAATATCGTTTAAAACAAAGGGTTTTTTGATTAACTAAAAACATTAAAGAATCCACTTCCGCCATTTTCTTTTAGCCATTTTTGAATTTGTTTCTTTGCCATGGTTGTTTTTGCCCAATCTAGCCATTTTGAACTGGGCTTTCCTTTTTTCTTGTCATGTTTAATTTCTACTATATCACCGTTGCTTAATATCGCTTTCAATGCGCCGAATTTTCCATTGATTTTTGCCCCTGTAGCGTGGTTCCCGATATCACTGTGAATCATGTATGCCAAGTCCAATGCGGTTGCCCCCTGAGGCAAATCAATAACATCTCCCTCGGGAGTCAAAACAAAAATACGATCCACAAAGAAATCATCTGTCAGGTTTTTCATGAATACATCTGATTTCTCTTCTTCTTTTTGAACTTGACCTAATTCTTTGAGCCAGGCTTTTTTGGGCGCCGTTTTTGATTCGCCATGTTTATATGAAAAATGAGACGCAATACCGTATTCGGCTTGGGCGTGCATTTCGGGTGTGCGAATTTGTATTTCGGCGATGCCACCGTCACCGGTAAAGATGGTCGTATGCAACGATTGGTAGCCGTTGGGTTTAGGCAGGGCGATATAATCTTTGATACGTCCTGGCAGTGGACGCCACATATTGTGAATCATCCCCAATACGCGATAGCAATCCTCGACATTTGGAACCATAACGCGCAACGCAACGATATCATATATTTTGTCGATATCCATATCCTTTTTGTGAAGTTTTTTATATAGACTCCATTTACCTTTGGCACGATATTCTGTTTTGGCGTCAGTGATGCCATTTTTTGCCATCTCTTTGATTATTTTTTTATAGACTTTTTCCAGATATTTCATTGTCAGATTTTTTTTCTGACGCAATAGCTCCTCGGTAGTTTCAAATTCTTTGGGATATGCAAATGGAAATGCCAGGTCGTTAATTTCACCAGCCAATTTACCAATCCCCAAACGATACGCCAACGGCGCATGGATTTCAATAGATTCCAGCGCAATACGTTTTTGTTTGTCAGGTCGGTCAGACATAGCCCCCAGTGTTTGCAGGTTGTGCAGTCGGTCTGCCAGTTTTATGATAATTACTCGGGGGTCCTCGGCGCTGGCGATGAAAAACTTGCGAAGTGACGCAACGTGACGTTCACGGCCGTGATATTTCAGAGTTCCAAGCTTTGTTACACCTTGGACCAAAAATGCCACCTCGGGACCAAATTTCTGTTCCAATTGCTGTTCAGTTATGTCGGTGTCCTCGACGGTGTCATGCAAGAATCCAGCGACAATGGTGTCTGTGTCCATTCCGAAACGTGCCGCGTTCAAGGCCGTTGCAAAGACGTGATTAAAATAGGGTTCACCTGATTTTCGTTTCTGACCTTTGTGGGCTTGTTTTGCAAAGTCATATGCATTTTGCACGGTTGCTTCGCCTCTTTTTGAAATAGGTCGTTTTCTGGATTCTTTGACGGCATCAAAAATTTCATTAATATCAGGCGATGTCATTGGTCTATTGTAAATGTTTTAGGTTTATTGTAAAGTAAAGAAAAACAATTCAATTATGGAAAACTTATTTTTAAAATCTAAAGAAGATGTAATAAAATTTCTTGGAAAGCTTGAAGATCTCATCGAAGGTAGAAAAGTACATACTCGCAAAGCACCTCTTCACAGTTATGCTGGGCTAGTAAGAGATAAAAATGGAGAATATCCAGAATATGTTGGAGAAATGGTAGATGAAGAGTATAAAACAACATATGACAAGGAAAAAAGACCTATGGAAATTAATGAGATAAAAATAGTGTTAGAAACTATTGATGGATTTAAACAGGATTTTGTTTCTGCGTTATCAGCGAATAAGCTTGGGATTTATTATCGCAAAGTGCCAGGATTAGGGCTTGGACTAAAATCTCAGATTGTATTCTCGGCATCGATTCATCATTTTGATCAAGATATTATTAATCTTGTATCTAAATATACTGTGACTAAGGAAAATTTAGAATTTCTTTCTAAATTTAAATAGACACAAGCCCAGTGGTAATTACCACTGGGCTTTTTTTATTAGCTGTTTTCGGTTATGATACAGAGTGTTGCGCTCTGTCATTCTGAATTTATTTCAGAATCTAAGATTGAATGACAGAAACAACGAGATCCTGAATCAAGTTCAGGATGACAAAAAATATGGAAAAATATAACCACAAAGAAATAGAAAAAAAATGGCAGAAAACTTGGGAATCCGAGGAGATTTATAAAACAGCAGATTCTGACTCTAAAAAAGATAATTTTTATACATTGGTGGAATTTGCCTATCCATCAGGAAATCTGCATGTGGGGCACTGGTACGCGTTTGCAGTGCCGGATATGTTTGCCAGGTATAAACGCATGAATGGGTTCAATGTATTGTTTCCGTTTGGTTTTGATTCATTTGGTTTGCCTGCAGAAAACGCAGCTATAAAAAATGACTTGGATCCACGTGAATGGACTTATAAAAATATTGATACCATGCGAAGCCAGTTGAAAACAATGGGGGCGATGTTTGATTGGAATCGCGAGGTAATCACCAGCGACCCAGAATATTATAAATGGACGCAGTGGTTGTTCTTGCAGATGTTTAACGCCGGGATGGTAGGCAAGAAAAAATCTATGGTGAACTGGGACCCCGTTGATCAGACGGTATTGGCAAACGAACAAGTGTTGGCAGATGGAACTGCCGAGCGATCTGGCGCCGTAGTTGAAAAACGTGAATTAGAAGAATGGGCGTTCAAGATCACAGACTATGCTGACCGATTGGTTGATGATTTGGACGATTTGGATTGGCCAGAATCTATTAAACAGGCGCAGCGCGAATGGATAGGAAGGTCCGAGGGAGCAGAAATAACTTTTGAATTGAATATCACTCCCTCCCCTCAGTCTCCTGACGTCGACAGCTCCCCTCAGGCAGGGGAGCAGGACGCTTTGATCAAGGTGTTCACCACACGTCCTGATACGTTGTTTGGGGTTACGTATGTCGTATTGGCACCAGAACATGATCTGACAAAAAAATTGCTAGACACGATAGAAAACCGGACCGAAGCCGAAGATTATATAAATATCGTCAAAAAGAAAAGCGATCTCCAGCGGCAACAAGACAAAGAAAAAACAGGAGTAGTATTGCAGGGAATCACAGCAACAAATCCAGCAAATGGCGAAACAGTTCCTGTCTGGATTGCTGATTATGTTTTGGCGGGATATGGAACCGGAGCTGTTATGGCTGTACCAGCCCACGATGAACGTGATTTTGAGTTTGCAAAGAAGTTTGAATTGCCAATAAAAGAGGTTATTGCAAAACATTTTATACTCGAAGGGCAATATGCAGAACAGCCGGGAGCGGAAGTCGCATATCGCAATACTGTTGATGCTATTATTCATGACAACAATGGAAATTATTATCTTATTGACGAAGGACCTGGTCATGTTCACTTTGTTGGTGGGGGAGTTGACGAAGGAGAAGACTTAGTTACTGCTGTAAAACGCGAAGTTGAAGAAGAGGTCGGATTCACTGAACTGACTGTAAATGAAAAACCAACGAATCAGGTAGCATGTTGGGCATTTCGCCATACATCAAAACGTAATCATCGCACCGTAGGACCTGCTTTTGAAATTATTTTAAATTCAGAAACCCAGATAGAATCAGAAATTGAAAAGGGATATCATAAATTAATCAAAGTCCCTAAAGAGAAGTTACTAGATACTATTACATGGCCTCATCATCGTTGGTTAGCTGAACAATATCTAAATGGAACAACCGCGATGACAGAGTATGGCCAGCTTGTTAATTCTGATAAATTCAACGACCTTACCAGCGAAGAAGCGAAAGCTGCAATTACTAAACATGTTGGTGGTGAAATGAAAACAACATACAAAATTCGTGACTGGGGAATTAGTCGTCAGCGATATTGGGGTTGCCCAATTCCGATTGTGTACAACAACCAAGAAAAAGAAGAAATAGAGCAATCAGCAACGCACATTAATTTTTACGAACAAGAAACTTGGAATCGTCTTGCTAATGGAAGCAAAACAGTGGAAACCAGAGCTTTGAATCCAGAGGAATCAGAGCGTTATTTTGGTGATGTTAAAAATGGCGATGTTATCAAAGCCATTAACAAGAAAACAAATGAAGAAATGTTTTTCTCGGTTATTAATCAGTGGAAGTTTAAAAACTTCAAAGAGTATTTTGAAGATAAAAAAATCCTTGAAAAATGCTATGCTCCACGTCCAATTCCTGAAACTATGGAAGAGCTTCGTAATGGATATGCGCAATATTCTGATGACTATATTGAGCGGATTGAAAAAAATGGAATTATTGCTTGGGAAGTTAAACGAATTACTCCTGGGGTCAAGGTTGTCCCTGATGAACATCTGCCGTGGACATTGCCAACCGACGTCGATTTTAAACCAGATGGAACAGCGCCGTTGGCACGTAGCGCAGAATTGAAAAAACGAACCGAGGATATTTTCGGTGTCGGTTGGACCCCCGAGGTAGACACCATGGATACATTCGTAGACTCATCATGGTATTTCTTGCGATATTTGGATTCACAAAATGATTCTGAATTTGCATCAATGAACAAACAGAGTCAATGGATGCCGATTGATTTTTATTCTGGTGGAGCCGAGCACACAACCATGCACTTGTTGTATTCACGATTTTTCTACAAAGCATTATCTGACTTGAAATTGGTTTCTGGAAATGAACCATATAAAAAACGAATGAATCGTAGTATGATTTTGGCCGAAGATGGACGTAAAATGTCAAAGAGGTGGGGGAATACCGTTGATCCCGACGAACAGGTGGAACGCGTTGGTGCGGACAGCGTGCGTACGTATTTGGCATTTATTGGTCCGTATAACGAGGTTAATCACTATAAATGGAGCTACGATGCATTGGTTGGAGTTAGGAAGTTTTTGGAGAAGGTGTGGAGCTTTGCGGATGGAAGGCAGAAACATTGGGTAGATAATTCTAATCTCAGTAGCCAAGAGCTCGAGAAAAAACTACACAAAACTATTAAAAAAGTTGGTGATGATTTAGAGAAGCTAAAAACAAACACTGCTGTTTCTCATCTTATGTCATTTTTAAATTCATTTTATAAAAGCTGGAATGAGTCTGTGGGGGAGTCTTCTGAGGAAACAACAGCGTATCTTTCGCAAAAAGACTTTGAACTATTCTTAAAAATTCTGGCTCCGTTCGCTCCGCATATGACCGAGGAAATCTGGCGCGAGACGTTGGGGTACAAATCTTCGATCCACCTGGAATCGTGGCCAGAATATGATGAATCACTGATTCAAGATGACGTGGTCACCATCGGAATTCAAATCAACGGCAAGGTCCGCGGAGAAATCGAAATCGCATCAGACGAATCCGAGGATTCAGTACGCGAAAAAGTCATGGCAATGTCAGACATCCAAAAATGGCTGGATAGTGCCAAAATCAAGAAATTCATCTATAAACAAGGGAAATTTATCAGCATTGTTATATAATAAGAAGCGATGGTTAAAAAACTGGTTAAATTATTCCATAGCGAAGTAAACAATATAAACCAAGCAGCTCTGTTGTTGGGTTTGTTTACTTTACTTTCTCAGGTTTTGGGGTTGGTTCGTGACCGAATATTTGCCAGTCAGATTGGTGTTGGAATCGAATTGGATATTTATAACACTGCGTTTCGTGTTCCGGATTTAATTTTTGCTGTTGCTGCGTCGTTGGTGTCTGTGGCAGTTCTGATTCCATTTTTTGTTGAACGACTAGACAAGAGCTCAGAACAGGCTAGAAAATTTATCAACAATGTTTATTCTGCTTTTTTTATTTTGATGATTATTATCTCTGGGATTACATTAATTTTGATGCCGATTCTGGCTCCGTTGATTGCTCCTGGGTTTGATGCCGGAGCTTTGGCAAAACTAGTCGCCGTCAGTCGCGTCATGTTGCTGTCTCCGATTTTTCTGGGGATCTCTAACTTGTTTGGAACAATCACACAAGCATATAGAAAATTTATTGCATTTGCACTGTCTCCGGTTTTGTACGGTCTGGGAATAATCATCGGTGCTGTAGTATTTTATCCATTCATTGGTTTGATGGGGTTGGCGCTAGGTGTTGTATTGGGTGCGATTATGCATATGGCGGTCCAGATTCCTGCGATTAAAAAACATGGTATGGTTCCGCGTATTAAATTCCCTGTGGATTGGCCGATGGTCTGGGGAGTCATTCGCGTATCATTTCCACGCACCCTGACATTGGCGTTTTCGCAAATTGTTCTGTTGGTTATGTTTGCGCTAGCTACTAAAATTCAAGAGGGGTCCGTTACGATTTATCGTTTTGCCTTTACTTTGCAATCCGTACCGTTGGCACTCATCGGTCTCTCATTTTCCCAAGCTGCATTTCCAACATTGGTAAAAACATTTACCGAAAAAAATATGGATTCATTCCGGTTGCATATCGTCGAGCCAGCACGTCAGATTATTTTTTGGTCCACCCCTGTTATTATTTTATTTATTGTATTACGTGCCCATGTTGTTCGTGTCGTATTGGGGGCAGGAGCATTTACCTGGGATGATACCCGTTTGACCGCTGCAACATTGGCAATGTTTGCTGTATCGATCGTTGCGCAAAGCATGATTCATTTATTGGTCAGGGGATATTATGCTGCTGGTAAAACTTCACGTCCGTTGCTGGTAAACGCCATCGGCGCTGTTGGGTCCGTTGGTTTTGGGTTTTTGTTTTTGTGGTTATTTAATAGTTTTCCCAATATTCAAATATTGGTAGAGCAAGTGTTACGTATTCAAAATATTCCTGGGACCAGTATCGTGATGTTAGCATTAGCATTTTCAGTTGGGATATCTTTGAACTTTGTTGTTTTGTGGATGTTATTCAAGCGCGAGTTCTTGGGCGGTGGACACATGGGGGTTGCAAAGACATTTTGGCAAACATTGATTGCGTCATTGTCGATGGGAGTTGTGACATATCAATTGTTGCGAGTTTTTGATAATATTTTTGATATTAATACATTTGTCGGATTATTGTCGCAGGCAATATTTGCTGGTGGAATAGGGATATTTACCGCACTTATTTTACTGAAATTAATGAAAAACCAGGAACTCAAGAATATTTCACGGGCAATTCGGTCCAGAGTCTGGAAAAAAGTCGACGTCGTCAGCGAAGGCAAGACGTTGTAGAGCTTGACAAAACAGTGAAATAGTGATATACTGGTAATAAGTAGGAAGAGCTGAACTCCTAGCATATTGCAAATAGTAGGCACCAAAATTTAATAAAATGACGACAAGAACAAGAAGAAAATTTATTTGGCTCAGAAGAAAAGAGGGTCGATTTATTTTTGAAACTCTAAAAAGTAAGAATGGTAATATTCTCATGAAAGACCCTTTAGGTTTTGATACAGCTTATTTTAAGCCAGAATCAAAATTCAGGTTCCCTTTGCAACAAGTTTCAGAGGAAACCTGGGATTATGCACGAGCAGCTTGGGGGCAAGATGTAAAGAAGGTTAAATTAGAATTCAACCCATTCTTCGTTAGATTTGGAGAAATTGAAGGAAAC
>JAOULM010000027.1 GCA_029882015.1 Candidatus Nomurabacteria bacterium | reverse complement strand
ATAAGCTATAATGAAGGTGAATTAATTGATGTATTTATTGACGGCTTAATTTTTTGCATTCTAGCTGGGTTTTATGTTGGGGTCATCACTGGAATTCTTGGTGGGTTAGGTAATGATTTCCTTGCTGGGTTCTTTTATAGATTCATCTGTGGGTTTGTTACTGGGGTATTTATTGGGTACATTCTTTGGGTCATTGTTGTATTCTCTGTTAGTAAAATTAAAGAATGATTAAAAAATAACCATAAAAGGTTTTGCAAAACGCAAAACCTTTTTTATTTACCCTAATTTTTTTATTTTACCCACCAACAAACTACGCTCGCCATCGCGGTCGCTAATTTTTGCCTTGAACATGACCGTTGCATCGGTCTCTAGCAAATCTTTGAATTCATCGTAAATCTTGGGGAACACAACACATTCTATTTCACCCGACATATCAGCCAAACGAACAAATGCCATTTTTTGTTGTTTGGCTTTGGTCAGGATGACTTTGCATTCCTCGATGATACCCGCAGCAACCAGAGTCACCCCCTCACGTCCGGATTCTTTTATTTTTTTAATATTAAATTTTGCTTTGTCGAATACCTCGCGGAATTTATCCAACGGATGTCCCGACACATATACCCCTAGTAATTCTTTTTCCCACAGTAATTTCTGGTCTTTGGTTGCTGGCTCGGCATCAACTAATTTCAATTTAGCCTGTGGTGCTGATGCCAGCCCGCCGAACAGTGATACCTGGTCGGTGTTCTGCAGTTTGGCAGATTTATTAAATGCCAGCAAATTTTCCATGTTTGCAATCAGTTTTCCACGATCACCAAATGAATCCATAGCCCCAACCATTAGCAAGGCCTCCAAAGATTTTTTGGTCAAATTTTTGTGCTGAATTCGTTCCAAAAAATCTTCCATGGATTCGAATTTTCCATTTGCCTTGCGTTCATCAATAATAGCCTGACCGATATCATGTCCAAAGTTTTTAATCGTGTCTAAACCAAAACGAATCTTGCCACCATCTTGGGTTACATCTGCCTTGGTTTCAATAACGGTAAACCCATTGAATGATTCATTGATATCTGGAGGTAAAATTTCAATACCCATTTTTGTACATTCGTGGATAACCTCGGTAATTTTTTCGGTCTTACCTGATTCAGCGGTCAGGATAGCTGTCATATAAGGAACAGGGTAATTGGCCTTCATATATGCAGTCCAATACGACACCTGCCCATAACTGGCGGCGTGAGCCTTGTTAAATCCGTAGGCAGCAAATGGTTCAATCAGTGACCACAGGGTGTCTGATTTTTTCTGATCCAGTCCGTGCTCCAACAAACCTGTCATCAGTTTTTTCTTTTGCTCTTCCATCAGAGCGGGAATTTTCTTTCCCATGGCTTTACGCAATTTATCAGCCTCGAGCCAGCTGTATCCAGCTAGCTCGATGGCAATCATCATGACGTCATCCTGATAGGTAATAACCCCATACGACAAGTCCAAGATTTTTTCCATACGTGGATCCAAATATTTAATCAGCCGTGGGTTTTGTTTTCGCTTAATGTATTCCGGGATCATTTCCATCGGACCGGGACGATACAGAGCCACCATCGCATTCAGGTCATCGATTTTGGTTGGGTTCAATTCACGCAGGTAGCGCGTCATACCATCACCAGCCATTTGGAATACTCCCATGGTTTTTCCCTCGGCTAACATTTTAAATGTTTTTGCATCATCTACCGGAACTTCTTCCAAGACGATTACCTTGTCGTGGATTTGTTTTACCAAACGAACAGCGTCTCCCAAAATTGCCAAGTTGCGAATTCCCAAGAAATCAAATTTAATCAATCCCGCGTCTTCGACGGCATGCATATCATATTGAGTAATAATTTTTCCTCCTTTGGGATCCATTTGGACCGGCGTGTAATCATCTACGCGTGTTGGTGAAATCACCACCCCCGCAGCATGGACAGAAATGTGTCGTGCGGATCCCTCGATGCGTTGCGCCATGTCAATAATTCTTTTTGCATCGGCGTCTTTTTTGTACATCTTTTTTAGTTCGGGTTCAATCCCTAAGGCACGCTCGATAGTCATAGCGAACCCCTGTGATCCCATAGGAATCATCTTGGACATCTTGTCACCCAGATCATATCCAAATCCCAGCGCGCGCGTTACATCGCGAATAGATCCGCGTGCAGCCATGGTTCCAAACGTTCCAATCTGCGCTACAGCTTTGACCCCATATTTTTGCCTTGCGTAATCCAAAACATCATCACGGCGATTATCCGCAAAGTCCATATCAATATCCGGAGCCGTTGGTCGCTCGGGGTTCAAAAAACGCTCGAATGGTAGTTTGAATCGCAGTGGATCAACGGTAGTAATTCCTAACAGATACGTGACAATAGATCCCGCAACCGAACCACGAATATTGGTATAGATATCACTGCGACGTGCAAAATCAATCAAGTCTCCCACAATCAACATATATACGGGAAACCCCTTGAATTCGATCACTCCTAATTCACGATCAATACGTTCTTTTATTTCATCATTTAATTCTCCGTAACGACGCTCGACACCCTCGTACACTTTCTTTCGTAGATACGACGCGTGCGTCTCGCCGCTGGGGACTTCGAATTTTGGAAAGTTCCAATTGCCTAATTCTAATTCAACATTACATTCGTCAGCAATTTTTTTAGTATTCGCAATAGCCTCTGGGTAATCTGCAAACAATTTTTCCATCTCTGCTGGTTTCTTGAACGAGAATTCTCCTTTCATGAAATCTGCAGATTTTTTTACACCTGTGGCGCTAATCGTTATCAAAGTGTCAAACGCCTCGCGGTCATCAGGATCCAGATAATGTGAATTCTGCGTTGCGACGACTTGCACCCCCATATCCTCGGCAATCTGTTTCAAGTCACGGTTAATTTCGCGCAATCCATCGATGTGTTCATTGAACATCAATTCAATATAATAATTTTCAACGCCGAAAATATTGATGTACTCTTGGACCAATTCACGTGCGCGATCAAAGTTTTTCGTCAAAACCGCTTGGCCAACCTCGCCATAGACGGGACCCGACATACAGACCAAATCACCAGGAGTCACCATTTCTTTTAGCAGCACCTTGTCCATGCGGGGTTTGTAATAAAATCCCTTGAGATATGACTGTGATATCAATTTCATCAATGTCTGATAGCCGTTATTATTTTTTGCCAACAATGTAAAAGGGAATCGTTTGTTATCCAATCCATGTTCTTTGTCTTCCATTCCGCGAGCCGCCATATAGGCGTCGACTCCTAAAATAGGCTTGATTCCAACGTCTTTACATTTTTTATAAAAAGAAATAGCCCCATACATTGATCCATAATCCGTCAGAGCCAATGCATCCATGTCATATTCCTGCGCACGATTAACCATGTTGGGTATTTTAGAAAGTCCCTGCAACAGGGAATAGTGTGAGTGATTATGTAGGTGTACAAAGTCAGATTTCGCCATAATGAGGCTATTATAACACGACGTCGTGGTACGATAATAAGATGAAAAAAGGTTCGAAAAAATGGATCATTGGTGTTGACGAGGCTGGGCGGGGACCCCTGGCGGGACCCGTCACGGTTGGGGTTTTTGCTGTCCGCACAAATGTCTATCGCAGCGTGATTGCAAAATTAAAAAAGTCCGGCGTAAATGATTCGAAACAAATCAAAGCAGGGAAGCGAGAGGAGCTGTTTCAGATGTTGCAAAACATTTCACAAGCGCAAGCGCGCGCTATTGCTGCATCTGTTTCTGCGCGCGTCATCGACCGTATTGGTTTATCCGCTGCAATCCGTCGGGCCATCGCCCGCGGATTGCAGCGGCTGGATTTGAACCCACAGGACTGCGAGGTTCGTCTGGATGGATTATTGCGCGCACCTGCAGAATATACCAACCAAACAACCATTGTCCGTGGCGATCAATCCGAAATCGTCATCGGCGCCGGATCCATCATCGCCAAAGTCACCCGGGATAAATATATGATGCGAATGGCAAAAAAATACCCAATATATGGATTTGATAAACACAAAGGGTACGGAACGGTGGTGCATAGGAAAAACATTGAGAAATATGGAGTTTGCCCCCTGCATAGACTGACATGGATAAAAAAATAAACCCCATCAAATGATAGGGCTTATATTTTAAAAAATTAAAAAAATTATTTTATTCGATAACGTGTCTGACGACTATTCTTTAAAATAAATTTCTCTAGATCGTCATTGTGAATAACTAGTTTGGTACCAGGAAGCAGTTTAGGTAAACCTTTGCCATTATGATAACAGCAACCAACATCCAACAAAAACATCTTTTTGTTAGACTTTTTACCGTCAATCTGCAACCAAATTCCCACAAGGGGAATCGCATAAGCAACCCAGGCAACCTGTGCTATACCTCTCCCTATGTGATAGGGAGGAGGAGCTAGAAATTTGTCCGAATGTTTTGGTTTTTCACCAACAACCGGAACATATTTCCCAAGCTTTTCTTCGCATACCAAATCTTTGAACCATTCTCTTAAATCTTTCCACTGATCTTTGCCGTTTCCAGCAAACTCCGGATTATTAATAATATATGAACAATCCTTGCCACCATCAACATCACGGGTTAATTTTAAATCGTAACCCTTTTGTTGAACAAAAAAAAGATTTCCTCGAAATACAACTAACGCCACCGCATAAATTCTGATACGGATGCGATTGTTTTCTTGTGTCGCCACAAGAAAACGCATACCATTATTAGGATAACGGGTAATCTTCCCATTCTTTGACTCAATGGTCATTGAATAGGAACTACTTTCGGCAAATAGCTTGCTCATGTAATTCATGGTTGAGGTCTTGGAACCAAGAAAACTTTTCAGGTTATCATTATTTTCCAAAACCCTCTTACCTTTAGAAAAATTTTCACTAATTTCCTTCATCTTAATCCCTTCGCTTCCATATCCCAAAATAAAGGGGAATGAGTCCAAATGCCCCTGAGGAAGTTTTCCACTATCAACCGAAACTGACAAATGATACGTTCCATTTTGAACATCTCGAAGAGAACAAATATGTCCCGTTCGAGGGTTAAATTTTACCAAGCTTATTTCCCCCTTGATAACTTCATGCTCAAGAGTTACATGTAAATGTCCCGGCAATCGCCCCATTTGAAAAAATGGAGAATTTTGTGAGTGCGGGTTCTGGCTTTTCGCCCTTCTTTTTGTTTTTTGCATCCTTTGTGTATTTAATTAAAAATTAACTTTATCTCTTGCATTATAGCAAATATACTTGACAAAGTCAAGTATGCCTGATATACTGCACATGAATTAAATTTTAAATAAAATGACTAATATTGCATTAGGATCAGGAATCAAAGAAATATCTTTTTGGCCTGCAGTTTGTTCGGTTTTGCTTGTGCTTGACGAAACACCGCCAAGTATTCTTAACCCAAAAGTACTACAAGCTTCTAGGGATCATGGACCTCAACTGAAAGAAGAATTTCACGTATCGGTTTTAAATTATGAACTGGGGCGTAAATTTCAAAACCTATCAGATGAGCAAAAAGAAGAATTGGAGGAAATTGCCAATGATATCGAATGGGGAATCAACTTTCAAGATGCTTTTCATGTTCTTGAAAAAGAATACGGGGAGGAGAAACGTTGTTCAATTATTCAAATGGTGACCCTTGATGGGTACTCAGAATTTAGAGAGCGTGTTGTTGACAGATTTGAAATAGATCTTCCGGAAACAATTGCATCACACGTAACCTTGTGTGCATACTCCACCGTAAAGCGGAAAATGTTAGAAGGTATCGGTGTAACCACCAAGAAAGATCTAGAAAAGATCAGTATAGAAAATTTCTAAAGGATAAATTTTAAACTATTACAAAGCCATCCAAATTTTGGATGGCTTTTTTATTTGGGGTATAATCTAAATATGAACATATCACGAATAATTCTTCCCACACGGACACAGCCGGATACGCTTGTGGCCATTTTCTTGTTACAACAATTTGGTCAGGAAAAATACCCAGGGATCAAAGATGCCTCAGTCGTTGTCGACAACCAAGAATCCAGAGAGTTTTCACAGGCTCTTGCCGAGGGAGATTTATTACTTGACGTCGGCGGGGGGCCATTGGACCACCACAACCAAGAAAAACAAATCACCGCATCACGTTTAGTCGTGCGAGATTTAGAGGTTGAAAAAGATAGAAGTATCCAATATTTACTTGGGTATGCTGAGCGAGATGACTTTTACGGGAAAGGAACCGTATCCAAGGATCCCTTGGACCGCGCCTTTGGTTTATCAGGGATGATTGCGAATTTAAATCGTGTACACAATGGAGATGCTCAAAAAATCACCAATATTATTATCCCTTTATTGTTTGCTCATTATGAAGAGAATCGCAGGCGCTTCGAAGATATGCCTCGCGAGGTTGACCAAGCCTTCAAAGAGAAAAGAGCCTATGCTTTTCGGTCAGGGAAAGACAGCGACATAAAAGTTGTTGCAATACAATCCGACAATGCTAGCTTGGCAGGGTACCTTCGATCAGGTCTTGGGGGGAAACATGATATTGTTATTCAACAGCTTGGTTCTGGGCATACCAACATACTGACCAACCAAAAAACTCGTGTTGATTTGTCAAAGCTCATAGGGCTGATCCGTTATGTTGAAATAAAACTTGCTGATCCAACAATATCTCTAACACCAACAGACCTGCAAACAGAAGGAAATGACGAGAGAGTCCCGCACTGGTATTACGACCCCGCAACCAATTCACTACTCAATGGTGGTGTGCACCCAGGAGACACACAACCCAGCATCGTGGCCTTCAGAGATTTCAAAGACCTCGTAGAAAAGGCTTACAACATCTAAGCACCAAAGGATCCTCTGTTTCTTGCAAAAATCTGCCATTTCTGGTACTATGCGGGAACTATGTCAAATACCATGCGAGCCAACAAAAGCCGTCGGAATAATCGTCGAAGCCATCACGCTTTGACAGCACAGACAATGTCCACTGATGAAAAGGGTAACGTTCACATGCGTCACCGAGCATCATTGGATTCTGGAACATACCGCGGTAAATCAATTATCAAGAAAGCATAAACACTATCCACAGATAGTGTTTTGTTCTTTATAATTCTACGTGTACACTGGTAGTATATTTTTGTAACTTTTATTTATGTCTAATCGTCACCTTGCACGTTCAACAGCATTACAAACTCTTTTCGAGTGGGATTTTAATTCCTACGAGAATGCTCGTATACCAGAATTGATGCAAAAAAACATAACCGAATTTGCACAGGGAATGGAGGACAACTCTTTTGTATCTGAATTGGTTGACGGTGTTATCAAAAAACAAAAAATAATCGACGAGATAATAACCAAGGCCGCTCCTGATTGGCCCTTGGAAAAAATTGGTAATGTTGACCGAAACGTATTGCGTATTGGTTTATACGAATTATTGTTTGGTGACCGTGACCAAGTCCCACCCAAGGTAGCCATCAATGAATCTATCGAGCTAGCCAAATCTTTTGGTGGTGAAAAATCTGGTAAATTTATCAATGGTGTTCTGGGCGCCGTCTACAAAGAAATCGGTGAACCTGGCAAAGACCAGTCAACCAAAAAATTCGACGATGATACTCCTCTCGAGGAACTTCCCATCGAGATCAAAGGCGGGGCAGTAATCTACAACCGCTCCACCGATGGTATTTTGTCATTTTGCATGGTTCATGATGTTTTTGGATATTGGACTTTATCCAAAGGAGGCATAGACAGCGCAGACACCCCAGAGAAAGGAACTGTTAAAAAAATCAAAGAGGAAACCACCTTGGATATTAACATCATTGAAAAACTCGGTGAAAACGAGTATATTTCTAAACACCCCGAACAGGGGCGCATTCGAAAACAGGTAACGTATTTCTTGGCCGAGGCGCCAGAAAAAACAGAACCCAAGCTCGAGGAAGATTCCGGAGGTCTTGACGACGTGCGATGGTTTACACTAGAACAAATAGGTGAACTAAAAATGTACGAGGACGTCACACAAATGATGGCTATGTCCATCGAAAAACTTACAAGCTAAAAGGAGTCCCAAAAAATGTGGAGCGTGTAAAAAACGTATACGGTGTCATCCTGAAATCAAGGTGAATTCTCAAAGAGAAGAGATTGTGCCCTGGGGTATATTTCAGGATCTAACACAAGATTCCGAAATAAATTCGGAATGACAATACCCCCTTATTTTTTGTAACTTCATTAAAAACATATGGAACCACAATTCAAAAAATTCGAGAAAAAACTAGGATTCACATTCAATGATTCCCAACTTTTAATGCAGGCCTTTACACACAGATCATATATTAACGAAAACCCAGGTGTCGCGTGGCACCACAATGAACGTCTGGAATTCCTAGGAGATGCTGTTTTAGAGCTGGTAACAACAAAACACCTATTCGAAAAATATCCAAAACGTCCAGAGGGGGAATTGACAGCTTTCCGCGCTGCATTGGTAAATACACAGTCAATTTCAGCCGCAGCAAAAGAATGGGGTATGAATGATTTTTTGCTATTATCCAAAGGCGAAGCCAAAGACGAAAACACCAAGGCTCGCGACTATATTCTGGCGAACACTTTCGAGGCAGTCATAGGTTCTATTTATTTAGACCAAGGATACGATGTTGCTGGTGATTTTATCGAGAAAAGCCTCTTTGGCAAATTGGATGAAATCGTTGAACAATCTCTTTGGCGTGATGCAAAATCATGGGTCCAAGAAGAATCACAAGAACACATGGGGGTAACACCAACATACAAAGTCCTTTCCGCCCAAGGTCCAGACCACGACAAAGATTTTGTTATTGGAATCTATTTTGAC
>JAOULM010000058.1 GCA_029882015.1 Candidatus Nomurabacteria bacterium | reverse complement strand
AATTTAGGTTAAAAAATAAAATATTATGTTTTAAGTGATTGAAAAAATTATTTAAGATCCAATTTCATTATATCCGTTTCAATTTCTGGATATGGATATTTGAATCTTTTATCTATCTCTACGGGAGGTAATCCTAGCCCAAGTTTTGTCCATTTTTCCTGAGAAATCTTGGCATTTTTTATTCGTTCTTTTTTTCTTTTTTCTTCAAATTTTTTTATCTCCTGAAGATGCTCCGCCCGAGCATCTTTCTCTTCTTGAGTTTCAGAAAAAGAATTACTATATTCTTTGGGTAACTCTATATTACCCTTAATGGTTAAACCAGGAAGAATTTTCCCGCCTACCACCTCCTCTGTTTTTGTTGGTTCATTATTTTCAATCACCTTTTTTTCTATGGATAGAGAGCTCTTATTCATATAAATAACCCTCTTATTTTTAGCTTTTCCCATAAACAGGTTTATTATTGATTCAATGATTAATATAGCATTTTTTCACTATTTTGTCAAGCGTTCTATTAAAACCCTCTCTTTAATATGATATAATCCAACATATGAACGAAATTCCATACGAACTAGAACATGGTGAAATCGAGAACACAGAGCAACAAGAACAAAGATTCGAGTGGACAGATCCATCCGGGGCAAAGCATCGAGCCGCAACAATTGATGAAATTAACAATCTCAAGCAAGCGTATGACCAGGAAAACCCAAAACCAATCGATTCAGACCAAATAGCCGCTTAATATAAAAAATATGTCAGATTCACAAAAAATTGATTTTCTAGCTATCGGTGACATCGTTACAGATGCTTTTATTGAATTACAAGACGCAACCGTAAACTGCGACATCAACAGCGACGCTTGTACTATTTCTATGCGCTGGGGAGACAAAATCCCATACAAACAAGTCACCGTAGTTCCCGCCGTTGGAAACGGACCAAATGCCAGCGTATCTGCCGCGCGTCTGGGATTGTCATCAGCCCTGATGTCACATCTGGGAAATGACATGTATGGCAACGAGGCAATGGAAACATTGCAGAAAAATGGCGTTAATACTGATCTTATGACCATGCAAGATGGCAAAAAAACAAATTACCATTATGTTTTGTCGTTCAATGCCGAGCGAACCATTTTAATCAAACACGAGGAATTTGTATATGACTTGGCAAAACAAACTGCCGACAAGCCAATCCCAACCTGGGTATATTTTAGCTCGGTTGGTGAACACGGACTGCCCTATCACAGAGAAATAGCAAAATGGATTTCAGAAAATAATATAAAAATGGCATTCCAGCCTGGAACCTTTCAAATAAAACTTGGCATAGAAAAATTATCAGACATTTACTCGGCAACCGAAATCTTTTTTTGTAACAAAGACGAAGCCAAAAGGATTCTGAAGACAAAAGAAGATGACATAGAAAAATTACTCCGAGATGTTCAATCGCATGGACCAAAAACGGTGATTATTAGCGATGGACCAAACGGAGCCTATGCGTTTGACGGAGAACATGGTTGGTTTATGCCTATGTATCCCGACCCAAAGCCACCAATAGACAGAACAGGTGCTGGAGACAGTTTTTCGTCAACAGTTACATCATATATTGCGATGGGATATCCATTGTCCGAGGCTCTGTCGCGCGGACCCATCAATTCTATGTCAGTGGTACAGTATATGGGTGCCCAAGAAGGGCTATTATCCAAAGATAAAATCGAAGAGTATCTGTCCAATGCTCCCGATGATTACAAAGTTAAACAGATATTTTAATATGTACGGTTTTGAATGGTTTAAAAATAAAAAAGATAGACCCTTGTTAAAAAAAGAAATTGAACAAGCCAGCGTCATCGGAAAAGGAGAGGTAAATGATTACTCTAATTTATCTAATGAACCTGAAACTGCTGAACAAATAAGAGCAACTAAGCTCATCGAAAGTATTGTCGATCATCCCAGCGCAGAAGCTATACAGAAGTTGCGAATAGAGCTTCCGTTTTTAAAAAATTATAGAGATATCTTTGAAAAAGAAAGGGACGATCTCGAATCCGAGGTCAGATCTCTAGAGGAAGCCTTGGAGCGCTCAGAAAACAAAGAATCCATGCATCATGCCTTTCAAGATATCAACCTTGGAGAATACAATTTTGATGATTCACCAGAATTAGAGAGTCAGGAACAATTAAAAACCGATGATCTTCTTGCTGAGGCTGAAAACCAAGGAAAATCACAAATATTAGAAGACTTTTCGATCGCCCAAGAAAAACTTGAAAAAATCACCAACCAATTCAACGAATTTGACCAGAAGATAAAAA
>JAOULM010000026.1 GCA_029882015.1 Candidatus Nomurabacteria bacterium | reverse complement strand
TTCGTCTTCCCGGGCGAGGGCCAAGGGATCCAGAAACATAACCACCAAATCTCAAGTGTCATCCCCGCGCAGGCGTGGATCTTGTTTTAATATATTTTCTTTTTTCTTAGCAAAAAAGAAACAAAAACCCAAGGCCTTTATCTCGCTTCTGCATGTTTTAAAAAACTCTCGTTCTCTATTTTCCAGGGGGCACTGCGTTAGCCTTCTGGAAAATTAAAAACGCTCACTTTCGTTTTGAAAACATGAGTTGCTCGATAGGGGCCGTAGGGCGCTTTTTACTCGCTGGGAAAATAAAAATTTGTTTAAACTCCAGAGAACAAAGCAATCATGCTGACGATTACCATTATCGATATTATTCCCCAGACCACCTTTATTCTTTTCTGATTTTTACGTGTAAAAAAATTGCTCATAGATGATACAATTATAGCACATGCAGATAATGCGAGATAAAACATGGAAAGATTGGATTCGGTCTCCTTTAGGGGTTGTTATTTTGTTGGGTGTCGTTGTGTTATTGTCTTTATCTCTGGGTAGGATGGTTTCAAGATACAGAGCCGCAATGGAGAACAAGAAATTTTCCACTACCGAGTTCGAAACTTTGCAAAACCAAGAGGCGGCTTTATATAAAAAAATAGAATGGCTATCAACTCCAGAGGGGATAGAATATGAAATACGCGACCGCTACGGGGTCGTAAAACCCGGCGAGGAAGTCATTGTGATAACTGAATAATTACGTATCTAAAAAATCGCCTATTGGCGATTTTTTAGATACGATAGTTTTTCCACAAATTACAATTTATTGTTGTCTTTCTGAATCGCTGTGTTGTTTCTTTAGAAAAACATAAGCCTGCGCTGGTATAAGGCTCGAATATGGAGCAACAATCAATAGCCCAATAATTCCCCAAATAATAGACAGAATTACTCCTACTCCTGGAATAAATATAAGTCCAAATACTCCAGCCATAACCAAAAGATTCAAACCAGCAACATATAAAGTCAGCCCAAAAAGTTTCCACTTGACCCCTTTTGTCATATCCCAACTATGTTTGACCGCTAGCCAACCTCGTTTTTCGTCATGGTCCAAAATGGTGTACATGGCAAATTGTATTCCCAAGGCAACAATAATTCCAGGAATAACAAGGGCAATTAATCCAAGTCCAACAAATAACACTGTTAGAAGAGTAACTACGATTCCAGGGATGATGTATTTACCCTGTTTAAATACATTTGAAAATTTGATTTCTTTTTTGGATGCTGTATCGATAAATATTCGCAACAAACCCATAGCCAGGTAAACACCGATAACAAAGCTAATTATTTGCCCCAATATATTCCCGGTTAGTGTTCCAGAGAACCTAAAAACCAGAGAGTTCATCACCATTGATATTACTATAACAGCGATCATTATTCCTATAATCTTCCAAAAATTGCTAATAAAATTACGCCAAGCATCAGAGATGATTTGACTTGTTGGTAAGTTATTTTTCATACCAATATAGTATATCATGTAATGTGATATACTATTGTGACTTATTCACGTAATCGTACAAATTGCCCTATGTCTACAAAAGTTAACATTTACTCGACCCCAACATGTCATTACTGTCACATGGCAAAAGAATTCTTTACAAAGAATAATATTGAATACACAGATCATAATGTTGCCGAAGATTCAGAAAAACGAAAAGAAATGATGGATATGACCGGACAAATGGGAGTTCCAGTTATAGCAATAACAAAAGAAGGGCAATCAGAACCAGAAATAATGGTTGGTTTCAACGAGGCAAAAGTTCAAGAATTACTAGGATAATTCACCTAGTGACAAATTGATACATTTTGGTTATCATGAAGTGGCGTCACATGACGCTTTTTCATTTGTCCCTGTAGTTCAATGGATAGAACAAGAGTTTCCTAAATTCTAGATCCAAGTTCGACTCTTGGTGGGGACACAATTGACTTATTATAAATAATAAGTATACTAAAGAAAAAATCAAAAAAATGAATAAAAAGACAACAGTAATTCTTCATGGAGGAGGTAATATATCCTCTGAAAATCAAGCAACCAAGAATATTCTTTTGGAAATGAGAAAATATTCACAGAAAACTAATCCAAAAATTCTATGTGTATATTACGCAAAAGAAGATGATGGTTATCAATATCGCTTATTCCCACATGATCAAAAGCTTTTTGAATCTATTACTAAAAAAGAAAATATTTTTTTTGTTGATAGAAAAAGTTTTGCTAAAAGGAGGGGGGCGGCTGAAGATTCTAGAGCTTTCAAAAGAGCTGATATTATTTATTTACGCGGTGGAGAAACACCAGAATTAGCGCTTAGATTAGGAATGATATATAGTTGCAAAGATGATATCTTTACTAACAAGGTTGTATTAGGAAGTTCTGCTGGGGCATATGTACTTTCATGGAGTTATTATTGCTCAAGGAAGAAAAAAGTTATAAAAGGGCTGGGTATTGTTCCAAATAACGTTATCTGTCATTTTGCCGAAGATAGGGTCTGGATTCAGAAAGTTTTAGATTCTATGACTTCTGTTGAAACAGTCTCCCTCACAGAGGAAGAGTATAAAATATTTCATATTTGAAAACATTAATACCCCACAGATGGTGGGGTATTTTTTTGTGTTAAAATACACCCATGGACCCAGAATTCAAAAAAGTCATGAATCAGCATTTAAAGCTGGCTCGTGAAAATAACGAGATATTGCGAGCTATGAGGCGTCAAAACCGCTTTAGCAAGGTTGCAAAATTCCTGAAATATATTATTATCTTATCGTTGGCTTTTGGTATTTGGTATTATCTAAAACCAGTATTTGACCAAGCCAGACAATCATATAACGACGTCAGCGATTCGTTGGGGTCAATTAAAAACACCGGGGACAGCATAAAAGGGGTCTTTGGTGGAAATAGCACAGAATAAATGCTCGGGTAGCTCAGTTGGTTAGAGCACTGGTTTGAAGAACCAGGTGTCGGCAGTTCGAGCCTGCCCCCGAGCACAACAATCCCCGAAAGGGGATTTTTTGCGAGGGGAGTATGTGCCTTTTGGCACATACGTGCAGGCGAGAAAACCGGAACCAAGCGTGAGTAAGCGTAGCGACGGAACGCGGGTGAGGTGGGGTAGCGAACACACGTAATTATTCGAGCATGGCGAGAATAATCAGTAGTGATTCGTGACCGATCTGCCCCCCAGAATAAATTTAAAAAGCTCACATAGTGAGCCTTTTAAATTTACTTGATTTTCAGTTGAGCTTTACGGTCTCTGTGTATTTTTGGCAAAATCAGTGTAACTAATCCATGGTCTTCTGTTGCTTCGGCTTCGTCTATGTCGATTTCGTCAGGTAAAATAATAGTTCGTGAAAATCCACCCCAATATAGTTCACGATGATGATAATTAGTGTCGCCACCTTCGTTTTCTTCGTGGCGTTCACCACGTATTGTGACTTCCTCGCGTGAAATTTCTATTTCAAGGTTTGCTTTTTTGACACCAGCTGTCATGGTCTTTACGATTATGGTATCACCGGTATCATAAACATCTACGGCTAGCTCGCCGTCCTCGGGTTCATCGAAGGAGCTTAGTCCATTATCAAAAGAATTATCATCAAACATTTGTGAATCATCATCCTGGATTTGGTCATCCATGGTTACCGCTCCTGTTAATTTGTCCCAAAGTGATCTTGCCATATATGAAAATATTATACCACGCGACGTGGACGAATGTTTCGCAGTTTTGTGAATAACAAAACAGTGGTAATCAAGGTTATCCACAGCACTCCAAATGTAATAATAAAGCTTTCCTGTGTATTTTTATCTATAAAATAGTTAAACAAGGCATGAACTGCTGTGGCTGCTATTATTCCACCAAGAAAATGTATAAATTTTACCAATTTTGGTTTATAAAATGCTAACCCAATAGCTAATCCCAAAATTCCAGCTCCAACGGTGTGCAAAACAGTCGCCCCAATAAATCGCAAGTTTCCGGTAGCAATAGTCAACCCTATATCGCGATTAATCAATGGATCCAATAGATACAATGCATTTTCGATAGCAGCAAACCCCAAAGCCGCTGTAACCAGATAAACAACCGCGTCTCGGGGTTCGTCAAAAAATTTAGTACGCAGGGCGATTACTCTGGCAAAAATATATTTTATAAGTTCCTCGGAAAAGGCCAGAGCAATAGTAAATGGGATAGCCATGACAATCAATCGTGATAACCAGTTTTGCAAAGGCAGAGCAATCATAGTCGATAATGCCCCACCAAGAAACACTAAAAAAAGAAGACCCTTGGGTTCAGGATGTTTCTGGTCGTATCGTAACCAAAACCATAACCAAAAAAAAGTTGGAATAACACCTCCAATAAAAGCCCAGACCCATGTTTGCCATGGTATTGATCCAAAAAATTCCATATGACTATTGTAGCATGGCTGGAATACGCGTCATCCTGAACCTGTTTCAGGATCTAGAATTAGATTCTGAAATAAATTCAGAATGACAAACCTTAACTTTTGGGCCAATTTGCCACCATTAAAATGTCACGTTCGCCAGCTTTTAAATTATCAGGCAGAGACTGCCAAATTTCCTCGGTGATAAACGGCATGAATGGATGCAGGGATTTGATCTGCTGAACCAATAGATAAGACAGTGTGTATTGTGATGAATCATTTAAATCTTTTTTGCATTCCTCGATAATAATATCCGCAAAGGTATGCCAAAAGAAATGATACAGTTTTTCTGCTACCAAATAGAATTTATATTCGTTCATCTCACCAGTAATTTCTGCAATCAATGTTTCCCACTGATTAATAAATTCTTGGTGCTCTGGTTTTATTTCCGGTTTTGTATTCAGGTCAATATCTCCGGCATTTTCAATTACAAACCGAGTCGCATTCCAGATTTTGTTTGAAAATTTGCGATAGGCTTTTATCTTGTCATCACCCAGCGCCACATTTTGCCCAGGTCCAACACCGACGAGCATTGCCATACGCAAGGCATCTGTTCCAAATTTCTCGATTGATTCCAATGGGTCAATAGCAGTTTCTGGATTTGATTTGCTCATTTTTTTGCCATTTTTATCTAACACCATACCGTGCATATACACCGTTTTAAAAGGCACCTCGCCCAGCAGGTAGGTGCTCATCAAAATCATACGCGCCACCCAGAAGAATATAATATCGTGTCCTGTTTCCAGAACGCTGGTTGGGTGAAATGTTTTCAAATCATCCGTTTCATCAGGCCATCCCAATGTGCTGAATGTCCACAACCCAGAACTGAACCATGTGTCCAATGTATCTTCGTCTTGTGAAAAATGTTCTAATGGTAAATCTGTTGCCTGACAGTGAGGGCAACCAAATTGGTCTTCTTTATCTCCTTTTGGGGGAAAAAGTCCAACGATGGGCTCAAGTGAAAAACTCTTTATTTTATTATTCTCGACTTCTTCAATTTTTTGACAGGTGTCGTGATACCAAACAGGAACACGGTGTCCATACCAAATCTGACGACTGATGTTCCAGTCGCGCAAGTTTTCGATCCAATTGAAATAAGTTTTCTCGAATCGGTCTGGTAAAATTCCAACATCTCCGCTACGTACGGCGTCTAACATTAATTCTTTTAGTGTTTTGCCCTCGCGTGCCTCGATAGGTTTGTTTACATCAATCCACCATTGTGTTTTAGGTAATGGTTCGATGATTGCCTTGGTGCGTTCGGATAACGAGATGTTCTGTTTTATATCCTCGATTTTTTCCATTAATCCCTCGGATTCTAACCATGCAACAACAGCGGTTCGGGCATTTTCTGTTTTTTCCCCTACAACACCATCCATTCCCACCATCATTTTGGCGTATTCGTTGATGACTTGTTTGCTGGGCAGACTGTGGCGCTGGGCAATATCCCAATCGGTTTGGCTATGAGCCGGTGTCACCCCCAATGCTCCTGTTCCAAATTCAGCATCAACATGTTCATCACCGATAACCGTTACGGTTACATCGGCACCTGCAAAATTAAATGAGAATTCCTGACCGATATATTGTTTGTATCGTTCATCATTTGGGTTTACCGCAACAGCAGTATCACCTAATTTAGTTTCAGGTCGAGTTGTCGCAATAGCAAAAGGGAAGTCAGCAGAATATTTGAACGTGTACATTTTTGCATCGCGTTCTTCGTGATTTACTTCGTCATCTGAAACGGTTGTCTGACCTTTGGGGTCCCAGTTCACAATACGGTCCCCACGGTAAATTAGCCCATCGTTGTACATTTGTTCAAACGCGGTGTAGACGGCGCGCTGACGTGGTTCATCCAGGGTAAAAGCCTCGCGTGACCAATCCAGACTGGCTCCCATTTTTTTGGTTTGGCTGACAATCGTGTCGTGTGATTCTTGTGCAAATGCATTAACGCGTTCCATGAACGCTTTGCGACCAATTTTAAATTTGCTTGTTTTCTCTTTGGTCAGTTGTTTTACGATGACATTTTCCGTTGAAATAGCCGCATGGTCCGTTCCCGGTAGCCATAGCGTTTTCTTGCCTTGCATGCGGTTAAAACGCACCATGGTGTCCTGGATGGCTAGCATTAACGAGTGTCCGGTGTGCAGTGTTCCAGTTACGTTCGGTGGAGGTAATACAATTGAAAATGGATCTGCATCGGGTTCACATACGCCATCACTGGCGCAGGTATCAGGATTAAAATATCCTGATTTTTCCCACAAGCTGTAAATAGAGTCCTCGACAGATGTCGAGTCGTACGGTTTTGTAAATTTCTCGGGTAATTCCGCCATAGATAGGAGAAATTGTAGCATCTATATAGGTTTTTTGAAAGAATATTGACCTTTACAGTTTTGGGGTGTAGAGTTGATTTAAATTAAAAACTAAATACTTAATTATGGGAAACAATTCAAAATACTTAGAAGACGGTGTGGACGTCAAACTCGGAGATGATTTTAGTAAATTTGCTTCAGATATGTGTCGGGCAACTTTTAACAATTCTCCTTTTGTGAATATTCATGATTTATCAAAAGGTTTTCGTGGACCACGCCCTTATGAAATAACAAGCGTACCAAAAGGATACTTTGTGGACATTGCTCCTGATGGTGTGGGAACAAAAGTTATAATTATTGATTCTGCAGAGTCTTATAGGAATGCCTATCAAGATGTTTACGCCATGACCGCTGGTGATATCACTCGTTATGGAGGGCTCCCTGTTATTTTTTCAAGTGTGTTGGATGTTAATACTTTGGGGGAACCCGGAAGTGAGACATATAACAACTTTGCAGAAATGATACGTGGATTAGGTGATCTTGCCAAAGAACAAAAAATTGTTGTATTAAAAGGGGAAACTGCCGAGCTTGGAGCTTGTGTTGGTTCAACGAATCCAATGGCAAAGAATATGTTTAATATTGCAGGATTTGCCACAGGAATATTTCATCCAGATAAAATGATAACAGGAAAAAATATTGCTGATGGTCAAATTGTTATTGCTTTACGTGAATATGGTTTTCGTAGTAATGGTATTTCTTCTGTGCGTAAGGCACTGGAGATAAAGCATGGGCCGGATTGGTATAAAAAAGAATCTGCAAAAGCAGACGTCTTGGCTTGTTCAACCCCATCAACACTATACGATATATTTCTTTCTCATCTAAGTGGTTGGTATGGAAATGATAGCTATGTTAACGTTCATGCAATTGCGCATATCACCGGAGGAGGAATTGTTGGAAAGTTAGCTGAAGATTTTTTGAAACCAAAAGAATTATCAGCTTATCTTTTTGATCTATTTAATCCTCCAGCTATAATGGATGAGTTAAAAGAAGTTCGTGGTATGTCCAATCAAGAAGTTTATGGATCTTGGAATGGTGGGCAAGGAGTATTGCTTGTTGTGGATAGAAAAGATATGGATAGGGTCATTATGTTGGCAAAAAAATTCAACATAGAGGCTCAGTTTTGTGGGCATATATGCAAAGAAGATAAACCTAACATTAAAATTCGTTCAAAATTTTCTACTGGAGAAAAAAACATTGTCCACTATCTATAATTTAAAACCCTAAATTACCCTGAGCCCGGATTATGTCCGGGCTTTTTTTATTACGCATAATTTGAAAATATCCAGCGATGGCAATCATTAGTGAATTGTCGGTAGACAGATTGAATTCAGGAATTAACAATTTAACACCAGAATTTTTTGTGATTGTTTCAAATTCATTTCGGATATGTTTGTTTGCAGAAACACCACCACCTATGATTAATGTTTTACATCCAAATTCGTCTATGGCGCGCATGGTTTTTTTAACCAATACATCAGTGACGGCATTTTGAAATTCGCGGGCTATGTTGGCTTTATTTTCCTTCAAAGTTTTGCTGGCTTCTAATTCTTGAACCATATATCGAACTGCTGTTTTAATACCAGAAAATGAAAAATCATAATCATCTGTGTGTATCATGGGGCGGGGTAGTTTAATTTCCTGCTCCCCTATGTAGCGAGACTGAGGGGTATTTATATCTTGGGGGGTATTTTTTTTATACCCCTCCGCCTCGTCCCTTGGCACCTCCCCTGCATCAGGGGAGGTGGTGGTGGCTTGTTCAGCCAAGTGGGATATCTCTGGACCACCTGGATATGGCAGCCCCAACAGACGTGCCGTTTTATCAAACGCCTCGCCGACGGCATCATCGCGTGTTTTTCCTATGACATCGTACTCGAACCAATCCCGCATTAATACCAATTCGGTGTGTCCACCAGAAATTAGCAATGACAATGCGGGAAATTGAATATCAGAAAGTGTAATTTGATTTCCGTCTTGGTTTGGTGCGAGCACTGACAAAATATGCCCCTCCATATGGTTTACCGGCCACAGGGGTATACCCCACGCAATATTTAGAACTTGTGCAAAATTAATTCCAATCCATAGCGCAGGCTCTAACCCTGGTCCCGCAGTTACGACAATGTGATCGATGTCTGGTTTTTTGTGGGTTGTAATAAAATCAACAAGCTTTTTCTCTAGCTCTGGTTCGCGTTCCAGCGCCGAATGCATTTCCCTCATTTTACCAGCATCATCTTTTAATAAACTATTAGCGCTAATAGTTAAATGGCCAGACTGCTTTAACACCTGTTCCAATACTGATGTTATGTGTTCAGCATGTTCGCGTTTAGCCAGACTGGGGAAGACTCCGCCGAATTCCGCATGTTTTGCAGCCTGAGACAGAACAACGTTCCCCAACACAGAAAAAGCCGGATTTGAGTTACCTCCGGTTACATTGACCAGCGAAATCGCTGTTTCGTCACATGATGTTTCAATTGCAAGGATTTTCATGGGTGAGTGATACAGGGCTCGAACCTGTGGCCTTCCGCAAGTCAAGCGGACGCTCTACCAACTGAGCTAATCACTCGAT
>JAOULM010000035.1 GCA_029882015.1 Candidatus Nomurabacteria bacterium | reverse complement strand
AACAGACGAGCAAAAAATTGCCAAAATATTAGACCGTGGGGTACAGCAGGTTTACCCCAGCCGTGAATCTGTTGAGAAACGATTATACAGCGACAAAAAACTGAAAATCTATTTGGGGATCGACCCAACCGGGGCTGATTTACACTTGGGGCATACGATTGCACTGCGTAAATTACAACAATTCCAGGATGCCGGACATCAGGTAATATTATTGATTGGTGATTTTACCGCGCGCATCGGAGATCCAACAGGCAAAGGCGAAGCCCGCAACGTATTGACTCCCCGCGAAATTAAAAACAATTTCAAAAAATACAAAAAACAAGCCGGCAAGATTCTGGACTTTGGCTGGGGTGGGGCACAGGTAAAATTCAATTCACGTTGGTTGTCTGAAATGGATTTCCAGGATGTTATCGAATTGTCATCACAGGTCACCCATGGGCAAATGATCGAACGCGACATGTTCCAAGACCGCATCAAAAACGACAAACCAATTTACATGCACGAATTCATGTATCCACTGATGCAGGGATACGACAGTGTCGCGATGGATGTTGATGGCGAGGTTGGTGGAAACGATCAGACATTCAATATGTTGATGGGGCGAACCTTGATGAAAAACATTGGCAAAGACAAATTCGTCATCCCAATGAAATTATTGACCGACAACACCGGAAAAAAAATGGGTAAAACCGAGGGAAACATGGTGTTGTTAGATGATGAGCCAAATGATATGTATGGCAAAATCATGGCGTGGGATGATTCATTGCTGGCATCATCATTTGAACTGTTAACTGATTTAGATATTGATTCAGAATTGATTGCGGGTGAACCAATGAATGCAAAAAAACAATTAGCTCATGAAATCGTACGGATGTACCACAGCACACATGATGCCGACGGCGCTCAGGATTATTGGGAAAATACATTTAGCAAACGTTCGGCACCAGATGAGATGATGGTGACAGCATTCGACCTTGCTTGGGATGATTTGGTGAGCGGATTAGTAGAAACAAAAATTGTTAATTCAAAAACAGAAGCTCGAAGGTTGATTGATAATGGCGCAATTACAAATCTTGAAACTGGAGAAAAAGTTACAGATGTTAATTTTGTTGTTAAGGGTCCAATGAAATTAAAAATCGGCAAAAAGAGATTTATAGAAATTAAGATTAAGTAAGAAAATAGCAGTTAATCCGTCATAAAATATATGAAAAAATTAATTATACCTATATTATTAATCGCCATTGTTGTTCTTGTTTTTGCTTTGGTAAAAACAAAACAAATAGACACCAACCCTTTTACTAAGCTTCGTGAGTGTCCAGATGTGTATGCTGCTGATTTGATGCCTCCCAATAAAATTGAATATTATATTGTTGATGGAGAGCGCCGAGAAGCCAGTGAATATGACAGAGAATGGGTAAAAGAAAATTGCGATCTTGAATATTGGGTTTCTCATTAATAACAAAAAACCACCGTCTAGGTGGTTTTTTGATTGACGGGTTTTATGTATCATCCCTTTCGGCATAGCCCATATAGTCGGCTTCTGTGTAGCCATAGGGGTCTTCGTTCTCGTCGGGGATGTCATCGTCGTCCTCGGAATCTTCGTCGTCGTCCAACAACGCATCATCATCGTCTTCGAATATTTCATCTGCCCCTAATGCGAACAGGTCATCATCTTCGTGAGTCATACGTACTTTGTAATGTTATGTTTCTGGTAAGATCAACCCCTATTTTCAGATTGATTCTATAGTTGTATCAAAAAGTGAAATAGGATGCAAGGGCCCCCAAAAGGGTATGGGGAAAATTACGAATTCAAACTATCGCTGATTTTCTCGGCGACCATTTCAGCTTCGCCTGCATTGTATCCCCGAGCCCCAAACCAGTGTCTGTGTCCATCACCCTCGAAACGGGGAACAATATGGATATGCGCGTGGAATACCTTTTGACCCGCAACATCATCGTTGTTCATGATAATGTTTACTCCACCAGCATTTAATTTTTCCTTCAGAGATTTTGCTATTTTTTTAGCAACAACCATCATATGCGCCAATATATCATCAGGAGTTTCATAGATATTTACATGTTCTGATTTTGGAATAACCAGCGTGTGTCCGATGTTCACCGGCGCAGCATCTAAAAACGCCAACACGGTTTCATCCTCGTAAACTTTGTGTGCGGGGATTTCACCATCGATTATTTTCTTGAAGATTGTTTTTTCATTCATATATAAATAGTATACGAATTTATAAAATTGTAGCAAACAACGTCAAGCTACCTTGCATGATACAATCAAAACTATGTCACCACGATTTGGGCTGGCGGACCCGATTTCCGTAGAACAGAAAAATGAACTATCCAGCTACCCCGAGCTGGTACAAAAATTATTGGTCAACCGCGGAATCACTGACGCCAAATCTGCGCAGGAATTTTTGAATCCAGAGTATAAAAATTTATCCGATCCATTTTTATTATCCGACATGGATGTTGCCACTGACAGAATTTTGCGCGCCATAGACGCCGACGAGAAAATTTATATTTATTCTGATTTTGATGCAGATGGAATTCCGGGGGGCGTCATCTTGCATGATTTTTTTAAAAAAATCGGCTACACTAATTTTGATAATTACATCCCACATCGTCACGACGAGGGGTACGGATTTCATGCCGAGGCCGTGGACGAAATGAAAACCACCGACACAAAATTAATCATCACAGTCGACGTTGGTATAACAGCAGTCGACCAAGTCGCCCATGCACAAAAACAAGGAATCGATGTCATCATCACCGATCACCACGAACCGCTGGCAAAAATCCCGGACGCCTTGGCGGTCGTCAATCCAAAAACATCTCCCGATTATCCTGACCCTATGATTTGTGGTTCGGGTGTCGCGTTCCAATTGGTCCGCGCCTTGATCCAAAAAATAACAGAAACAAAAAATCCAATGGCAGAAAAACTGGAACCAATTGGATTTGAAAAATGGCTACTGGACATGGCGGGAATCGCAACATTGTCCGACATGGTTCCGTTGGTAAAAGAAAATAGAATTTTTGCCTATTATGGAATGAAGGTTTTGCGTCTAACCAAGCGTCCCGGACTGGTTGAATTATTTCGCAAGATGAAAATTCAGCAACGGAATCTCGCCGAAGAAGATATAACATTTATGATAACCCCGCGGATTAACGCCGCATCACGTATGGCGCACCCACGCGATGCGTTCGATGTTTTGGCTGGGTCTGGCCAGGGAATTCACGATGCAGTGGACCATCTTGTAAAATTGAATGACAAACGAAAACTGGTCGTCGCACACAGTATGAAACAAGCCAAGAAAAAATTAGCTCACGCTACTATCGACCGCGTGTTGGTTGTCGGTGATCCAGATTGGTCGGCGGGTGTGTTGGGATTGATAGCTATGAAATTAGTCGAGGAACATAACGTAACCACATATGTTTGGAGTCGCGAGGGAGACAAAATCAAGGGGTCATGTCGGTCGGTCGGCGACGTCAGTGTTGTCAGTATGATGGAGGCATTGGACAAAGATGCACTGGTTCAGTTTGGCGGACACCATGGTGCGGGCGGTTTCACTGCGACCACAGATCAAATTCACTTTCTCGAGGAAAAACTTCGCGGGGTTTATGATGGTGTGAAACACGAATCCGAATCTGAAATTGTACTGGAAACAATAGATGCAGAATTGTCGATGGATGATGTGTCCAGAACAACGTGGGGGCATATCGCAAAACTGGCGCCGTTTGGCGTTGGGAATTCTAAACCCACTTTTCAGTTTACCGATGTGATTATTGATGGGGTGAAACTGTTCGGCAAGGAGAAAAATCATCTGGAACTGTCGTTCAAAAAATCCACTGGTGAAACAGTGCGTGCGATTGCATTTTTCAAAACGGACGCCGACTATGATATGAAATTAGAACCAGGAGAAAAAATAAATCTGATCGCCAACATTGAACAATCATTTTTCATGGGCCGCGAAGAAGTGCGGTTGCGGATTGTTGATGTTGGATAGCCAAGCGACACCGCCCTCCTCCCCTATGTAGGTAGGCAACACAACCACCGTCATCCTGAATTTATTTCAGGATCTCGTTAATTTCTCACAACCTTAGATACTGAAATACACCCTAGGGCATTTTCTTAACCTTAAATTCAGTATGACAAAACATAAATCCCACTCGTCTCCCCGGGCAGAGGCCAAGGGATCCAGAATCTTTTCTTTTTTAGGTTTGACAATTTTTTAATAAAAATGTATTGTTCTAGAGAATCAAAACTAAAAAATATGGACGGAAGAAAAGTGAGAAAGATACAACATCTTGGTAAAAAGGGAACTGTATATTTGTCGACAATCAAAAAAGCAGTTGCGAAACTTGCTGAAGAAAGAAAAGTTTCTAATGGTTTGACAAATAAAACCCAAAAGAGTAAATTGAAAAAAATCAAAAATCAAAATAATGGCACCTGAAACAAAAGCAAAAGAGTCTGGAAAAAATTGTCCACACTGTGATGGTAAAATAATGACAATTTTTGATGTGGTTACATTGGATGTGGCAGAAGAGGAAAGAATTACGCGTTTCTCACATTACAACTGTGGTAGTTGTGGGACGGTATTTGTTCCAACTGAAAAAAATAATCTTGATTCTGATCCAAAATATTGGTAATAATATTACCTCAAGCCCTGCGCAGTGCGCAAGGCTTTTTCTTTGCAGAAAATTCTCTTACAGGTATACTGTTTGGCATGACATCATCAGATTTTAAAGACAAATTAATTATTTTTACAGACGGATCATCACGCGGGAATCCAGGACCCGGTGGATGGGGGGCTGTTCTGGTTTTTCCAAAATTATCCGAGGTAATCGAGCTGGGCGGAAACAAGCAGTCAACTACAAACAACGAAATGGAAATGACGGCTATCGTTTCAGCTTTGTCATACTCTGCGGATAATACTGCTCCGATTGTAATTTTGACCGACTCGAAATATGTAATCAAGGGAATTACAAAATGGGTTTTTGGTTGGGAACGTAACGGATGGCAAACTTCGGCAAAAGAACCAGTAAAAAATAAACAGGTTTGGGAAGCAATGTTAGCATTGGTTCGTGCCCGCGAGAAAAACGGAGGAACAATCGAATGGAAACATGTTGCGGGGCATGTTGGAATTCCTGGGAACGAACGTGTTGATACGATTGCAACTGAATTTGCCACAGGGAAAATTCCCGACCTGTACAGAGGAAACATGGCAAGCTATCCCATCCAAACTATTTTATCAATCGACGAAAAAATGATTGATGCCGAATCTGGTGTCGGGCGCGAGAAAAAAACAGGACCCGCCCATTCATATTTATCACTCGTTGACGGAGATGTTGTCCGTCATAAAACTTGGTCCGAAACCGAAGAACGCGTCAAAGGCAAAAAAGCAAAATTCCGCAAAGCGTTGTCTGCCGAACACGAAACAGAAATTTTGAAAGACTGGGGGGTTTCACTTGATAGTTAAACCCTTACCACGTCTTCCCGGGTCGGTGCCCGGGAAGACGAGAATAAATATTAAATTAGAAAATCCCACAAGAATATGGGATTTTTTGTTACACTTTCTCCATGAAACAAAAATTGTTGTTCATTATAATTATTCCA
>JAOULM010000048.1 GCA_029882015.1 Candidatus Nomurabacteria bacterium | reverse complement strand
TGCTACGGCGATTTCATCATTAGCACCTAGCATTCCAGAAAATGGTGGATGGATTGGTCTCGGATTTTTTCTTGTCGCAGTTTTGTTATCTGCGTTTTTTTATTTTAAAAAATTCCCTAAAAAGTTTTTCATAGCCTCTCTCGTCTTATTGTCGCTGGGGTTGGGATTTATCCGGTTTCACATTGATGTATTAAATGATGGCGACAAAATTCTGGACACTCGGATTGGTGAAACGATAACCGTCGATGGAATTATTACCACCGACCCAGACCGTCGCCAGCGATATACAGGGCTGACGATTCGCGTTGACCAGATGATTACCGGGGATATAAAGCAATATATAGATACAAAAATTCTGGTCCGAGCAGAACGATACCCCGAGTTCAAATATGGTGACAGTGTTCGCGTGACAGGGAAGCTGGAACAACCAGAAAATTTCACGGGGGACACGGGACGGACTTTTGATTACAAAAACTATCTGGGCAAAGAGGGTGTTTTTTACATGGTCAGTTTCGGCCAGGTAGAAAAAATTTCCAGCGGTCATGGCAACCCAGTAAAAAGATGGGTGCTGTCATTGAAGCGACGACTGGTAGATTCGATTAACCAAACACACCAACAACCACAGGGGGCTTTGTTGTCGGGAATATTATTGGGCGAGAAATCGGCATTGGGTGGACCTCTCGAAGAAAACTTTCGAACGACCGGAATTATTCATATTATAGTTTTGTCTGGATACAATGTGACGTTGGTCGCTGATGCGATTGTCCGCATGTTTTCTTTTATTGGGGTCAGTGCGGGGATGTGGTTTGGCTCGATTGGAATTATTTTGTTTGCAATCTTGACTGGCGGAGGAGCGACCGTTGTCCGCGCCAGTGTGATGGCGTTGCTGGTAATTGTCGGTCGTTATAGCGGTCGGCAATATGATGTAATCCGAGGGTTATGGTTTGCGGTTTTTATCATGGTTTTGATTAACCCAAAAATTTTGTTGTTTGATATTTCTTTTCAGTTATCTTTTTTGGCGACCTATGGATTGATCGAGGTCGCGCCTCGTCTGGAAAAATATTTTCTTTGGGTTCCGACACGGTTTCAAATTCGAGAAAATTTATTGGCGACAGTTTCGACACAGATTTTTGTTCTGCCTCTGCTTCTTTTTGCGATTGGTGACCTGTCTATTATTTCACCGATTGTAAATGTTTTGGTTTTGGTGGTGATTCCATTTGCGATGTTGATTGGATTTATCACTGCGGTTTTGGGAATAGCGTCGCCAGTGATTGCGGTGCCAACCAGTTTAATTTCACATTTGGATTTATCATACGTTTTAAAAATCGTCGAATGGTTTGCGTCTATTCCATTTGCCAAGGTCACCGTCCCAGCATTTCCTGTCTGGGTGATGTTCGCGGGGTATGCCGGAATATTCTGGTGGCTTTACAAAACCAAAGAAACATAGTATAGTAAAAGAAAAAGATATGGACAATCAAAAAGGAGTAACCATAGAATATATTACAAAACTTGAAAATGAATTAAAAGATGAACTTAGAGGTAATGAATATGTGATGGGGGTTCTTTGGAAAAAGAACACCAACGATGAATATTATCTTGTTATCAGGGTTAACGAGAGAATCCCAAAAGAGACTATGGACAATCTTCCAAAGGAAAAGGATGGAATATATATATCAGCCGAAATTCAAGGCCCTGTAATATTTCTATAAATAAAGTAAATGAAAGCCGTAGTGTACACTACGGCTTTTTCTTTTGCTTTACAAAACCCCAAAAACATAGTAGTGTTAGTGAAACTAAAAATTGAAAAATAATGGATTACACAAAAAAGGTTTGGAAAGATTTTTATAAAAAATTTTACGGAATTGAGACAGATTTTATAAATAAAATTCCAGGCGAGACAGATGATTCGATCTATGTATTTCCTGGTGTAGATGAAATCTCTTTGGAGCAAGCAGTCAAAGTTTTAGTAGGTATAGAAGAAGAACTTTCATTAGCCTCTATAAGATCCTTGTTAAAACAAGGAGGCACTTTTGACGAAGAGTCTCATCTGGAAAAAGCTGAAGAGCTGATGATTTCGAGAATGTTTCCCAAACCGCCAGAAGCAGAGCCGGTATTTTATAATGTGAGAAACTACAAGGGATCATATTATTTAAAAATTGCAGGTAAAAAGACTGTTCCGTTTGAAATAGTTTCTAAAAATTATCAAATTAGATTTGATGATCTGCCAGACAATAATAAATCTCTTAATTTAAGAGAGGTAATAATTTTTACCACCCTTTTTAAATATCTTGAGGGTAGTACAGGTCCGGTAACAATTCCTGTTCTAGGAAAACCAACGAGTCAGAGAAAAAATTATTTTTTCCCGCATGGGTTAACGGCTCTTGGTTCGTATCATAAAGATGATTCCGGGGGATGGTTCATCCCGTGGGTTGATACCACTTTAAAAATAAAGGTTTTGAATTTGTTTGAGTCAACAAAACAAGTTGGTACTCAGGATTTTAATCACTTCTATATTGACATAGAAAGTGTGCATAAAATAGAGTAGCTTTAAACAAAGCCCCAATTTGGGGCTTTTTTATTTACCCTCAAAAAATGGTAAAGTAACAAGTATGAAGAAACACATTATCACCCTGACAGGGAATTTAGGCTCAGGAAAAAGTACCGCCGCCAAAAAACTGGCAGAACAATTGGATTATCCGCGATTTTACGCTGGGCAAATCATGCGCGACGAATCGATAAAGCGTGGAATGGATTTTCCTGAATTCCAAAAAGAAATGAGTAAAAACCCAGACATGGATACTTTTGTTGATGACCGCATCAAAGAAATTCTAGAAAAAGGAGAAAATGCCGTAGTGGAAAGTCGTACCGCATTCGCATTCGACACCGACTCTTTTCACGTTTTTGTTGCCGTTGACCCACACGAGGGAGCTCGCAGAATTTTGCATGATATGCAAACCAACCCAAACAGACAGGTCGAAGTTGCAGAAACAATCGAAGAGGTCTTGGCCAGTGTCGAGCAACGCGTTACCAGCGAACGACTACGGTACGAGAAACTCCACGGGATTGTTGATCACTTTGACCAAAGCAAATTTGATTTTATTGTAGATAGTACCAACAAAAATCCAGAACAAGTCGTTCATACTATAATAGAGGCCTACAAAACATGGCTATCTTTGGACAACTAACAACCAAACAAAAACAAGTCATTGGTTTATTCATTATAATAATCGTTATTATTTGGATTCCCGCCAGCGCGTCGACATCGCAAAACCTTGGGGTGTCTTTTTTGAATGTCGGGCAAGGTGACGCAATATTTATAACCGCGCCCAACGGAAACCAAATGTTAATCGATGGCGGACCAGATTCGTCTGTGTTGGCCGAGCTGGGCGAGCAGATGAAATTCTCGGACAGGTCAATCGATGTCATACTTGCGACGCACGCAGACGCTGACCATATTGGCGGACTACCAGATATTTTGGCGGGATATAAAATCGGAACGATTATTACACCATGTGTTCCAGCGGATACTGGTTTGTATGATGAATTTGAAACTGCAGTTGCTGGAGAACCGGATGTGCGCACAATATGCGCACAGCGCGGTATGCGGATTATGCTGGATGAACGTGCCGGAGTGTTCGCAGATATTTTATTCCCAGACCGAGACATGTCAGATGTTCGTGACCGTAACGATAGCTCGATTATTGTGAAATTGACCTATGGCGATATTGATTTTCTGTTTACAGGTGATGCCAGTCAGACAATAGAAAATTATCTATCATATATAGGTAGCGATGATTTAGATATCGAGATTTTAAAATTAGGACATCATGGATCCAAAACATCTACATCTGATTTATTTTTACAGAATACCTCGCCAGAAATGGCGGTGGTATCCGCCGGAGCGGGGAATCGCTATGGTCACCCACACGATGAAGTTATTGACGCGCTTACCAGTCGTAACATTCCATCGCTGTCTACCGCCCGCGACGGCCAGT
>JAOULM010000057.1 GCA_029882015.1 Candidatus Nomurabacteria bacterium | reverse complement strand
TTTCGGTTGTCGCCATCATGAAAATAACATGTCGTGGCGGTTCCTCGATTGTTTTTAGTAGTGCATTGAATGCGTGTTTGGATAGCATGTGTACCTCGTCCAAGATATAGACCTTGTGCTGGGATGACATAGGCAGTGTCCGCACTGATTCACGGATTTCCTCGACATCAGCGACCTGACGATGTGAAGCCGCGTCGATCTCGTAGATGTCCTCAGGTGAACACCCTAGCTCACGCGCAAAGATGCGTGCGGCGGTTGTTTTTCCGGTTCCGCGGTCTCCTGCGAATAGATACGCCTGGGGACGTTGGTCAGCAGCTAATACTCCTGTCAGGGTTTGGACGATGTGATCTTGCCCCAACAGTTCATCAAATTTCTGTGGGCGATATTTTCGATACAGAGATGATTCATTCATGACAGGCATTATACCAAAAAGAGCGCCGGAGCGCTCTTTTTGGTATTTTTATAAATCTTTGTTTTTTGTTCTTTTTTTATTTTTTACACCGTGCTCAATATATTCGACAATATTATTTGCAATATCTAAACCTGTTGTTTTCTCGATCCCTTCGATTCCTGGGGACGAGTTTACCTCGATGATTAATGCCCCACGTTTTGATCGTAACAAATCAACACCGGCAATTTTCAAGTTAAGAGATTTTGCAGCTTCGATAGCTACTCTCTTTTCTTTCTCTGTTAATTCAATTTTGCGGGCTGTTCCACCACGATGAAGATTAGAGCGGAATTCATCTTCGTCTCCTTTTCGCTCCATAGATCCAATTATTTTTCCATCTACGATAAGAACTCGAATATCAGCTCCGTCTGCTTCTTCGATGAACTCTTGGATTATTATGTTCTCTTTCATACCAGAAAAAGTTTGTATCATAGATTTTGCGGCTTTGATTGTTTCCGCTAACACAACACCAACACCTTGAGTTCCCTCTAGTCGTTTTAACACAATTGGAGCTCCTCCGACACTGCTGATGAGATGTTTTATTTCATCATCGTCTGGGTCTTTTGCAAAAACAGATTTTGGTATACCTAATCCTACCTTAGACAAAACCTGTAGACTACGTAATTTATCTCGTGATCTTACTAGTGATATAGAAGATAGTGTTGTGAATATCTTCATTGTTTCAAATTGGCGAATAACAGCAGCCCCGAAAAAAGTAACAGATGCACCAATACGTGGGATTACTGCGTCTATGTCAGATAATATTTGACCGTTATATTCTATAGATGGTTTACCTTTTTGCATAATAAGGGAGCACTTTGTGTGGTTGATAACAATTGCTGTGTGCCCATTATTCTCTATGGCTTCGACCAATCGTTGTGTCGAATATAGTTTGGGGTTTGCTGATAGTATTGCAATATTCATAATATAGATATTTTTAATTTATTTTCGACGGGTCAATAAGAAAGTGTTTTTTTAGAGATCTTCGTCCTATTAATACAGGGTACCTCATATCACTACGGTTGGTCAATGATAATTCAATTGGTATGGTTTTGTCTGAAATTTCTATATCCAATGTAACACAATATCTTTCTTCGCTGTTTCCGTTTGAGCTACGAACAGATATTTTTTTATACAAAGGGGTACAGAATTCTTGCTCATCATAGTATTCATGTTCTGGGTCTAAAAGTGTAAAATAGAGCCTGCCATTTTCTTCGTGTACATTGTGGCAATGTATTGCTCCTCGATATGCACCGGTATCAATTTTTGCTTCTAGGTTTTCTAGCCCAAAGTCTGGCAAATTGACACGTATGCGTCTACCGATTATTATTTTGTTGTCTATATTATTTTTCATATGATAAGAGAAAATTATCAACATAATTTTCTACGTCTTGTGGGGTAATTGCTGTCATCAATTTTATACGGAGTTCTTTTGCCCCAGAGAAGCCATTGGCGTAGGCTTTATAGTGCTTCTTCATTATCGCAAAATTTTTGATATCTCCCAATAATTCTGTAAATAATTTTGTATGCTCTAACATGACTGTCAATTTTTCCGTTACAGATGGTGGTTTATGGTTTTCATCAAACAGCCATGGGTTACCAAAGACAGCTTTGCCCATCATGATTCCATCACAACCAGTTTGGCTGATGACATCGCGACCTTGTTCATGATTCATGATGCCTCCGTTGGCAATGATCTTGGTCTCTGGGGAAATTTTGTCTCGTAATTCAACGGCGCGTTTGACTGCGGTCCAGCTGGGGTCAGTTTTTGACATGTCTTGGCGTGTCCGCGCATGGATAGTTATAACGGCTGGTTTTGTTTTTAATAATGCAGGCATCCATTTTTCTGTTTCGTCATGATTCCATCCCAGACGGACTTTGACTGATACCGGGATATTTCCGGCTCCACGTTTGGTGGCGCGGATGATGTCTTGGGCCAGCTGTGGGGTTTTACATAACGCAGCTCCGGCCCC
>JAOULM010000025.1 GCA_029882015.1 Candidatus Nomurabacteria bacterium | reverse complement strand
GTCCACCAAAGACTGACTGGCGGTGTATCCATGTATTGTGCTCAGCATCGCGTTTTCCACACCAACAGTATCAATCAGTGCCTGCATAATTGCACCAACTGAATTTGTTGTACATGAACCGTTTGATGACAATTGGCATGTTCCCAATTGGTCGTGATTAACACCCATCAAAACAGTTTGTGCTTTGACACCGGAAACATCTCCGTCCTCTGATTTTGCGGGGGCGCTGATTACGACCTTTTTGGCTCCTGCATCCATGTGTAATTTTGCATCGGGATATTTTGTAAAAAATCCAGTTGATTCCACAACGACATCAATATCCAAATCTTTCCAAGGCAGTTGTGTCGGATCTTTTTCTTGGTGAAATGAAATCTTTTTTCCATCAACATAAAAAGAGTCGTCAGACATATCTACAACATAATCTTCGTATCCCTGAGCAGTATCGTAACGCAATAAATAAAGCAGATTATCCATCGGCGCCAAATCGTTTACTGCGACAATGTTTATATTTTCATTTTCAAAAGCAAGCCGAAAAAAGCTTCGCCCGATACGCCCAAACCCGTTTATTGCTACGTTAATTTTTTTATCCATAGAAAATTTAATAATTTTTTTATTAATAACCCTTAAGTATTTTCATCAATACCCCTCCGCCTCCTAACGTCGGCACCTCCCCTACATAGGGGAGGAGGTAGGTGGTGAAGATTACCTCTTGCTCCTTTGATATTATAACGCATTCACGTCCAAAATCCTTGCCAATGATTCTGTGGCTCCAACTTGAACAAATGTCGGAATTCCAGCATAGCAGTTTTTGCTGACAGAAATTGCAGCACCACCGCTGTTTCCCTGCTCGACTTTGGCAGATGTAATCAGATAATCACCTTCATATCCAGACAATATCCCTTCGGTTGCCGTAACATCATCGGACGAACCAATAGATGGATACCCTAATATAACTAGACGGTCACCAATGGATGGACGGGATGAACATATTTTTAAATCATTACCCAGCTGGTCTGCAATATATCCAGATGGTTTATCGCCAAAATTAATATAAGCAACATCCAAATTATCATCGATGGTTATTGTTACGTCACCAAGCCCCGCAGTTTCTTTTACACCTGTAAAACCAACCGAACACGAGTCGGGTGTTATACCATCATAATTAACAACATGTTTATTGGTGATAATTTTTATACCATCACGGTCAAACAAAGTTCCTGATCCTTGTTTTTTCACGTCTCCATTTTTTGTGCTAAATTCACAAGTCACCAAAGCAACGCGCGGGCGCCATGTCTCTATCACGCGAGTTGTCCTAGCTGATTGTTCGTCAATGCGACTACCTAAATCTTTGCGGGCATCTGCCAATTGTTGCCCCGCTGCTAAAAGCTGAGCCTGTGTATCTGCGCGCAAATCAGCCAAAGCCTCCTCGGACAACGCCAACAATGCATTATTTTGCTCGGAAAGAATTTCCTGAAAAGAAACAATAGCATCAATTTGATCCAAAAAATTATCTTGCGCCAACACTAATGTTCTCTGCAAGACTCGCGTTTTTTTCAGACGCAAACCAAGAGATAGCGCAATAATCACCAAAACGACAATACTAATCAAAACACCATAAAATACACGTGGGTGCAACAATGATTGAGCCATGCGCGCATGATGTTTCTTTAATTTTCGTAAAAATTGGTTCATTAACGGACATTATACCAGATAAAGCAATCTGTGCTTTTTTTAAACTTCTATTAGCCAAACAACTCTCCCTGGACAAAATCTCCCTGAATCATATCTAGCAATTCTATATAGTCTGCAGTTTTTTCGCTTTTTTCTGGGGTGTGTTTCAGTAAATTACCACTAAAAATATCCTGGGCCAGTTGATTAATCTCGTCGGATAATTGTTCAATGTCGCCATCTGTAATTATGAATTCTTGTTGTTCATATTCCCCTGTTTTGTCTGATGGTTCTATAAAATCAAAAATAATTCTCTGCGGATTATATCTTCCATCAAATGCATACGACAACAGTAATTTATAAAATGTTGCCTGACGTTTTATTTTTTCTCGACGGGGTTTATCCATGTCGCTGTATGATTTTCCTGTTTTATAATCCCAAACAACAATATCACCATTTTTATCATGCGTAATTTTATCGACAACTCCGGTCAAATTTATAATTTGCCCATCAGATAATTCAAACGGCAATGCTGGGACGCGATATTCATTTTCCGATGGAACCACAAAATCAGAATGCCCCGCATCAAAATATGCAGACACTTTATCCCACCCACGCTCTGAATACGCTTGATACAGTGGATTACCCACCAAAACAGTATCAAACGCTTTTCGCAGAGTATCTTTGTTTAAAATTTCTTTTTCATTTTTGCACTCTTCGAAATATCCCTCGAGTGTTCCGTGAATCAAGTTTCCAAAATCCAAAAATGGACTACGCGCATCTGGCAATTGAATCAAATTGCGAAAGAAATATAAAATTGGTGAATCAAAATAATTATTCAGGGCCGACACAGACAATTTGCTGGTCAAGAATTTTTCCTGAATATATTCCTGATTGGTAATTGATGCCAGCGGTTCATGAACTGGTTCGAAAAACTGCGCAAATGATAACTGTGACTGTTTTTCGAAATCTTCTGTTTCGACATGCTCCAAACCGTCCAGCTGGTCAATAAATTGTATCCGAGATTTTTCTTTACCTTGTTCATTTATTCTGTGCGAGCTCATCATGATATTTTTACGTGCCCGAGTTAGTCCAACATAAAACAGGCGACGTTCGTCATCCGCCCCACCACTGTGAAAATCACCAAAAGGCAAAGATATCTCTGGTGACTTTGAACGCTTGTCCATTGCCTTGATAATATAAACGGTATCAAACTCGAGACCTTTTGCTCCGTGGAATGTCATCAAATGCACACCATCGCCATGCACTGCTGAAATTTCCATTTTGATATCATATTTTTTCAAACTATCTACATAATGAATGAAATCTTTGAATGAAAATTCATCTCTGGAAACTGATTCTTTTTTGACTTCGTCGAATAATTTTTCAATTTTAGCCAAGGCAAATACCGCATTAGGCCTAGACAGCATATAAGCCAAAAATCCACTTTCCCGAACACACCACATGAAAAACTGCAGAAATGTCTCATTTTCTGATTTCATTTTTGCTTGGGTCAAGAAATCTGTAAATTTTGAAACCTGTTCGATTTGTTCTGCGTTGGCCCCGATGTCTTTCAATATTTTTTTATCACTTATTAATGCAAATATATTTTTATTATCCCCCTTTTTTGTATTACGAAAACGTCGCAATATTGATTGAGTCAAAACCGCATCAAACCCCAGGAAATCAATATACAAAGCGCGCGCCAAAATATGATCATCATCCATGTTATTAATTACACGAAACAACAGAAACAATTTCATCATATCTGGATCTGCTAAAATATTTTTCTTTGACCTATCCTGATACTCGATACCAAATGTACCCAGGATGTGTTGCACATCATAAGCGTCACGATTGTTTCGGTATAAAATAGCCATTTCATTTGCTGGTTCTCCGGCATCAGTGCGACGCTTAATATCCTGCGCCAACCATACCAATTCCATTTTATGGGTACTGAATTCACGGTATTGGATTTCTCCCGAGTAATCAGAAAAATATGATTGCAATTCTGGAGCATTATTATGGTTTTCTGACTGAACAATTAATCCATGTGCACGATCCAAAACATGTTGACCTGATCTGTAATTATGAACCAAATCAATAATAGTCATATCGTCGACCAGGTCTTGTAATTTTTTAAAGCTCGATTGACTAGCTCCGGCAAAACGATAGATTGCCTGTTTGTCATCTCCAACCACGAAAATATTTGGCTTGCCCTCGTTGACGGGATTATCTATCAATAGATGAACAATAATATTTTGTGCATCGTTGGTATCCTGATGTTCATCAACCAAAATATATTGAAAAGTCTCGTGCATCTCGGCACGGAATTCATCATGCTCGCGCATCGCCTGAATAAATGACACAATCAAATCTGAATAATCATACAAGCCACGTTCACGAATTTCTGATTGATATTTTTCGTAAATATCTGCCAGCTCCATTTGCTTGTCTTGGTTGCGCTGGCGTTTTTTTAGTTCGGCGGGTTTTATATCCCCCGCAGCGAAACCGCGGTATGCACGTTTGTAGTGCAGTTCCTCGTCATTCATTGAATCATCAAAAGACTTTTTTATTTGTGTGCGAAATTCATCAGGGGTTAACCCCTCGTTTTTTATCTTGTCTATTGAACTAACCAACGACATCATGGTCGATGAACGACGTTTGAAAACTGAAAAATAGTGCGTTTTATGATTATCTAAAATATCCTCTACGATTTTTATCCTCTCGATATCTGATGCCATTCGTGCTCGAAATAAATCTGGGAAAAATTCAATATGTTTTTTTATCATGTCCTCGGCAAATGAATGAAAGGTGCTGATTTGAATTCTGTGCGCCAATTCGGACCCAATCATTCTAGATAACCGCTGTCGCATGTTGTGACTAGCGGTATTGGTAAAAGTCAGCGCCAAAATATTTTCGGGCTGTACACCAGCGCCATTTTGTAAAATATTTGCGATACGCAAGGTCAAAATCTGCGTCTTGCCTGTTCCAGGCCCAGCCATAACAAACACAGGCCCGTCGATGGTATCAACGGCCTTTTTCTGTTGTGGATTCAGTATTTTATAGGATTTTTCAAAGTTATCTGTGGTAGCCATAATAGATGTATTGTAACATGATGAGGCTACTTGACTTTTGCAACAGTTTTGTTAGTATGTTGATTCATTGTTCACATTAAAATTTAATAAATCTATGGGTAAAGGAAGAAATCAACGCCAACAAGAAGAAGCTAGAGAGCTATACAATAAATGGCGAAAAAGTTGCACCACAGAAAATCCAAACGGTGATGTAGGATTCTATCAAGATCTACTAACCTACAAAAAACAAGTATGTCTCAGATGGAGCAAACTTGGACTTAGCCAGGAATTTAAAGGCTATATAAAGCCAGCAATGGAAAGATTAGAGGAAAGTATAGTGGCATAATCTACCACAAACAATTAAACCTTGGACCGCAATTTGCGGTCCTTTTTTATTGCAGAAATATTTTTCCCCTGCTGTTTTTTATAAACCCCTCGCGTTCTAGTTGTTCTAGTATTTTTTTCACTCGATCGGTAGGTTCGTCGAGTTTCTTTATTACTACTTTGACTGTGAACGAATCCTCCAAAAGGTATTCCAAAATCTTGCCCCGAATCTGTCTGTCGCTGCCCTCGAATTTTTTCTGCTTGGTGTAATGCTTGGAATTACGATTGGGATTTTCTATAATCCCCGCCAGATATGTTCCGTAATCCATCAAGGCCCCATACCAATCGGCAGACCGCCCAATAGGTAATGTTTCCTGAACCACACTCAAAATCTCTTGATCGTGAACTAATTTTTTGTTTTGAAAAAAATGATAAATAAAAATACGACGAATATTTGTTTCTATGATAGCCTCGTCCTGATTAAATGCAAATGCTCGGATTGCACCAGCTGTATAGGGGCCAACACCTGGTAATGACTCCAGCTCCGTGCGCAATCGCGGCAGTCGCCCATGATATTTTTCGGAAACAATTTTTGCCGATCGATGCAAACGTAATGCGCGACTGTTATAACCTAACCCCTTCCACAGACGCAGAATATCGGATTGCTTTGCAGATGCTAGTCGCTTGAAATTTGGGAACGATTTTACCCAGTTTTTAAAAAATGGAATAACACGATCCACCTGTGTTTGCTGTAGCATAATTTCTGATACCAACACACGATAAGGCGTTGGGTTTGTTCGCCACGGCAAATGATGGCGTCCATGTTCATGGAAATAATCCCACACGGTATCCTGAAATTTTTTCTTGACTCTATTATTCATGCTGACATTATACAAGAGCCAGCATTTGCTTTATGGTGAGAATTATCGCATGGTGGGTACAAATTAAAATTAACTATTATGAACCCAATAAACTTTATTTTAATCCTCTCTGCAATAATGTTTGTAAACTGGAATATTACTTTTTTTATTCAAACTTTTTTTCACCACAGATACTCGGCTCACGGACAATTTACCATGTCTGCCGGGTGGGAAAGATTCTTCGGAATCATGTCATTGCTTCTTACTTCTGGATATCTTAGTCCTCGTGCATATGGACTACTGCACAGATGGCATCATGCTTTTACAGACACTCCCCAGGACCCTCATTCTCCAAAAGGAGAGTCTGGTATATCAGGGATTATTCATTTTTTTTGGAAAACAAGAAATGAATATCAAAGAGCAGTGGTTTCGTGTAAGCGCGGAGACGTAACTAAATTCACAAAAAATCTTCCTCAATTTAATTGGGTAGATAAAGTCGGTGAAAATTGGGTTATACGCTTGTTTTGGATAACAACATGGATTGCTACACATCTTTGGATTGCGTGGCAGGTTGATGGTTGGTGGGCAATACCAACATCTATTGTTTTTGCACTTTCAAACGTGGGGATGGCTCCAATTCATGGTTTTATCATAAACTGGCTAACTCATAAATATGGATACAGGAACCACGATGTGGATAATACATCCACAAATCTAGCTTGGTTGAGTCCTGCAACATGGGGGGAGTCGTTACACAACAATCACCATAAACACCCTGATTCAATAAATTTTGCTGAACGATGGTTTGAGATTGATCAAACGTCTTGGGTGGTAAAACTATTTAACTGGATTGGCATTATTAAGATTGCCAATCCATAAACAAAGCCCCTCATTGAGAGGGGCTTTTTATTTTTCTACCTGCATCAAGGTCCCCCACCCGCCTCTGTCTTTTACTTTATTTACCCCAGGGCACCCTGCTTCGCTCTAAATTCAGCATAGTCGCTTCGCTCGTTGCTTCATTCATCTCTGACTTCGTCATTCACCTTGTCTTTTTAGTTGTTGATTTTTTCTTTGATGACTTTTTAGAAACTGGTTTTGATTTAGGTTTTGTTTTTGATACTCTTTTCTTTTTAACGGCAGAAACTTTTGCTATATATTCGTTGTTGTTATGTCGTGCATGGTTATACATCCAGGCAAAAAACCCAAAAACAACAAACCCATTAACAAATGCCCAAATGAAACCAATTGATGCCCCTTCGAAACTGATTGTGTAGAATGGATAGAAATACAAAAATTCCAAAAAGTTTGCACCATACCCAGAAAATGCAGCGATAAAAGTTAGTATCAATATTATAAGACCAAAGGTTAAACCTCCAGCGAGGGCAAATGATGTTGTGTCGATTCTCATGTGCATAGAACAAAAATAAAAAAGCGAGTAATAAAAAAATAATTTCGTACCTTTAGTATACAACTGTTTTACAAAAACAAACTGTGTAGAAATATTTTACTGTGCATTACTTTTTTATTTTTTTAAAAAATTATTTTTGTTCTGGTTTAAAATTTAGCGCAACTGAATTAACACAATAACGTAATTCTGTTGTTTGTTTGGGGCCGTCAGGAAATACGTGTCCCAAGTGTCCTCCGCATTGCGCACAAGTTATTTCGATACGCTTCATTCCCAAGCTGTTATCTTCGTGTTGTTCGACAGCATTACTTGAAACGACATCATCAAAACTTGGCCAACCACAATTTGAATCAAATTTATTCGAGCTGGAAAATAATTTATTACCACACCCGGCACAATAATAAAATCCATCATCGTGGTGATCTACATATTCACCTGAAAATGGTTTTTCGGTTCCTTTTTCTCGAAGAACATTATATTGCTCGTTAGTGAGTTTTTCTTTCCAGCTATTCTCTGATATATTATTCATATTTTTTAGACACCTCTTCCCAGTCAACAATATTCCACCAATTTTCAATATAGTCTGGACGTTTGTTTTGATATTTTAAATAGTAAGCATGCTCCCACACATCTAGGCAAAGAATCGGTGTTCCCTGTTCATCTGCAGGTACAGCATCCATTAATGGATTATCCTGATTTGGTGTCGAAGTCACAGCCAATGTTCCATCAGATTTTTTCACCAACCAAGCCCAACCAGAACCAAACCTTGTTTTTGCAGCCTCGCTGAATATTGTTTTAAATTGCTCGAACCCTTTGAATGATTTTTCTATTGCTGATGCTAATTCTCCTGTTGGTTCTCCGCCACCGTCCGGACTCATAACGTTCCAAAATAAATTATGATTATAAAATCCCCCAGCGTTATTACGAATGATAGCCACCTCGGATGAAATATTTTCTAGAATCTGTTCTATTGTCTTGGTATCGATGTCTGTTTCAATTTTTGGATCATCAACCATTTTTTGTATTGCTGTGTTTAATTTGTCGGTATACCCCTGATGGTGTTTTGTATAATGGATTTCCATTGTCTGCGCATCAATATATGGTTCCAGTGCGTTATAATCGTAATCAAGTCGTGAAATTTCAAAAGGCATAAAATAGAATGAGTTAGTGGTTAATACTTCGATTCTATCATATATTATGATAGTATGGCGATTATTGGTGGGGTGATGAGTGGATGAAAGGCAAACTGCTTTGCCTTTCATCCGTTTCCAAGCTTTGCTTGGAACGCGCCCATGTCGAGCTGGCGAGACCGGCGCGAGGTGGGCTAACACTCAGATATCCCACCGAGTAATACGAGGTGGGATGGCTGAGTGGTTGAAGGCGCTCGATTCGAAATCGAGTGAGGGATAAAACCCTTCGAGGGTTCGAATCCCTCTCCCACCGCATAAAAATAAGAAATGTAGAGCGAATACTTGGAGCTATGCATGACTTTATTTTTACGGATGATATAGGTGGTTCGAAAAGACGGGGTCGAGGCTTTGAGGTTTTTTAAAAGCTTTGCTTGTAAAAAAATCCAAAGTGGTGACCGAATCCCTCTCCCACCGCATAAAAATATTGGAGGAGTGGCAGAGTGGTCTAATGCGCACCCTTGGAAAGGGTGTGTCCGGTAAAACGGACCGCAGGTTCGAATCCTGTCTCCTCCGCACAGATACACCACGGAAAGCCTTATAAAACAACAAAATACAGGAATGTAAACGTTTTTCTTATGCATAGGAAAAATGCTATAATAGCAAAAGTCCATTGCTGGGCATCATTATAAACATAATTTTTTACTCTATGGAAAATAAGAATTCAGGAAAAACATGGGTATGGTTGGTAATCGCAATTGCAATTATCGCCATAATCACACTTTCAGCAAAGAAAGAACAGCCGGTACCAACAGAGACTCTTTCACAGACATACACAGTCACTATTAATAACAGCAGCGAATCTCAGCCTTTGGCTCCTGGTGTGTACATAATACACACAGATGAAGCGTCATTGGATTTTGCAGATACATTATCTCCTGCAGAACTAGAGCCTTTGGCAGAATACGGAAGCAATACTGACTTTGCAACATTTGCAGGAACATTGCCAGGTGTTGTAGACGTAATCACCATTGATGCTCCAATATTACCAGGAGAATCAACATCATTTGAAATCACTGCAAATACTGATGGATTGTTCCTTTCAGGAATCCAAATGGCCGTTGCATCAAATGACGGGTATGCATTGGTAAATGCTATTCCATTAACTGGACAAGCTACTATCACTCCAGCAAACAATTACGATAATGGAACAGAAGAAAACAGCGAACTAGGTAGCG
>JAOULM010000056.1 GCA_029882015.1 Candidatus Nomurabacteria bacterium | reverse complement strand
TGGTTTTATATGTTTTGCAACATGTTGAATAACCTGCGCCAAACGAGCCCCACCAATGCGGAGACTTTCTATTTGTTCACTTGTTTTGATAATAATTGACATGTGGTCAATATACTAGCATAAAAATGGTTTTTTGTCTTTTTCAAGTGCGGGATTATTTTTTTCGCTCGATAACTTTTTTAACCGCAGTAATAATAGAATCTTTGTCCATACCATAATGTTTAATTAATTCATCTGGTGTTCCTGATTGTCCAAACTGGTCATGTACACCAATAAATTCCATCGGTACGGGATTATTTTTTGCCAAACATTCTGCAATGGTAGATCCCATTCCACCGGCGATTTGGTGTTCCTCGACAGTTACAATAGCCTCGCATTTTTTAGCAAGTTTTATCACAGCATCAATATCTATAGGTTTAATAGTAGCAAGATTCATTACAGAAATATTAATTCCGTCTTTTTTTAATTCATGCGCAGCCAGCAATGCATTATGCAGAACTGAACCAGATCCAATAATCCCCACTGTTGGGTTTTCAGATTCGAAAAATATTTGAGCTTTGCCAATCTCAAACGGAGTTTTGTCGTTTGTAAAAACAGGAGTTTTGGATCGTCCCAATCGCAGATATGTTGGGTCATCTGTTTTGGCAATAGCTATAGTTGCTTTTTCTGCCTCGACTGCGTCACACGGATTGACCACCACCATGTTTGGCATCATCCGCATTAATCCGATATCCTCCAAAGCCTGATGTGTTGCTCCATCTGGACCAACTGAAACCCCAGCATGACTTCCTACGATTTTTACAGGTTGTTTATTCAGAGCAATTGTTGTACGAATCTGTTCGTTGTTACGTCCAGGACTGAATGTCGCATAGCTGGCAATAAACGGAATTTTCCCTGCAGCTGCCATCCCAGCCCCAACAGTTGCCAGATTTTGTTCAGCCACACCTAATTCGACATAACGTCCTGGGAATTTTTCCATGAACCATTGCATACGGGTTGATTCTGCCAGATCGGCACACAACGCAACCACGCGTTCATCTGCTGTACCAGCATCAACCAACCCATGACCAAAACCATCCCGAGTTGGAACGGATTCGAGTTTGTCTGTTTCGTAAAAATTGTCGAGAATGTTTTTATTCATATTATTCACTATCCCCTGCCTCGATTTTGCCACGCATGGTGCGCAGTTCTTTGAGCCATTTTTGTTCGTCTTCGGTTGTTGGTGGTTTTCCGTGCCACGTATAATCAAACTCGATTTCTTTGATGCCTTTGCCTGGAATAGTGTGCGCGATAATCACGGTTGGTTTTTCGTAGATGGCTTTGGCTTGTTCTATTGCGTCTATAAATTCTTCGATATTGTGTCCGTCGACTTGGATCACATGCCAATTAAATGCACGCCATTTATCCTCGAGAGGTTCCAACGGCATAACGTTTTCAGTCATTCCATTAATCTGGATATTATTGCGGTCAATAATTGCAGTCAGATTTGATAATTTATTATTCCCTGCAAACATGGCCCCCTCCCAAGTGTTGCCGGCTTGTAATTCACCATCTGACAACAAACAATATGTTCGCCAATCGGCGCCATCTATACGCGCAGAATACGCCATACCTGCTGATTGCGACAAACCAGAACCCAGCGGCCCTGACGTTGTTTCCATTCCAGGCATTCGTTCGCGTTCGGGATGCCCCTGTAAACGTGTTCCAAACTGACGCAATGTCTTGAGCTCGCTCAGCGGGAAATACCCAGCATGCGCCATGGTTGCATAACGAACTGGGACAATGTGTCCATTAGACAAAACCAATCGATCGCGATCAGGCTTGTCGGGATTTTTAGGGTCATGGCTCAAGACATGAAAATACATTGCGGTAAAAATGTCTGTCATCCCAAGAGGCCCGGCAGTATGTCCTGACCCGGCGTCCTCGAGCATATCAATAAGTGACACACGAATATCGTTGGCTTTTAGCTCGAGCTCTTTTATTTTTTCGTCCGAGATGTGCATATGGATATTGTACCACGAGGGCTTTGTCATTCTGAATTTATTTCAGAATCTATGGTAAATTACAAAAACAAAGAGATCCTGAACCAAGTTCAGGATGACAGTGGTGATGTTAAATTGATTTTCGTAATCTCGCAATTCCCTCTTCCACATTTTCACCACCAAATATCGCTGATCCAGACACCAACCTAATTGCTCCGGCGTCTACCAGTTTTTTCGCAGTTTCGGCATTTACCGCCCCATCAACGCTAACAACCATATCTGGCGCTATTTTTTTAATATTTAAAATGGTTTCTAATACGCGCTCATCAAATGATTCTCCTTGGTATCCAATACGCGCAATCCCCATACACTGAACAAAATCAACCTGACCGAGATATGGCTGGATAACCGAAATATCAGTATCATTATTTAATGAAACTCCAATTTGAATAATATCTCGCAAAGGTTGGA
>JAOULM010000024.1 GCA_029882015.1 Candidatus Nomurabacteria bacterium | reverse complement strand
GAAAAAACTTTTCTCAAAAAAAGTTCCGCAGTCAAAAAAAGAAAACTGGGGGATCTATGAGAAAAGTGTTTCAGGGAATCAATGGTTTCTGGGGAGACGTGAAAATTGGCATGTTCCTTGCGAGGCACATCCGGATAGCCGTTCTATTCTTGAAAAGCTTGGGTTCAAGATACTGGGTATTGCAGATGAAATGCGATATTGCGTTGAACCCCCAGAGGGATTTACTATGAATTTTCTAAGTGATGTTTGGGTAGAAATCTTTAACGCAGAAGGGGAGAAAATTCTACAAGTATTCGAAAAACAAGAGCTTTGGGAATTACGATGCTTTGTGCGTGAAATAAAATAAGCAATTTTATATTAAAAAAAGCCCTCAATTACGAGGGCTTTTTATTTTGTGGAGGCGGGCGATCCGCCCACATGTTCTCATAAAATATATTTCATTATTTTATGGACCGCGGGCCCGCCCCTCGGCGACAAGCATTCGCTTCGCTCATCTTGTATACCGCCTGCGGGCTTCGAATCCGCACGAAAAACTTTGTTTTTCTCTCATTCCATCAGCTATTAAAAAATCCCAGCAGAAGCTGGGATTTTTTAATAGTGTGGAGATGGGCGGATTCGAACCGCCGTCCATATGAGCCTACAAACTTTTTCTACATACATATCAGTGCGTTACCAAACTGCAAAGTCCAGTTTTAGCCGATGGTATAAAACGCACTGCGAAACAATACCACCTAGCGAGTCTGTTTAATCTCGACTACGTGCTCAGACGGCACATGTAGTCATACCCGAGTTTATGACATTGCATTTACCACATCGGATGTCAGGTAAGGCAACGTTCGCGATTTACGCGAATGCGAATGCCCCCGCGTACGGAGACTTCACAATTGATTTTGAGTTTGCATTTCAAAAAGTTCAGGAAGTTTTACAAGTTTCCAAGGCACTTGGTATGCAAAGAACGTAGGGAATTCACATGTCAAAGCCGATGCATCCCCATTGACATAATATAGCATATTTGGTATGATTTGTCAAACTAAAAACCAATAAAATATGGAAGTTTTTGTAAAAGTCGTAAATGCTGATGGAATAAATGACGGCAATGAAGGGTTTGTTCCTGAAATGGTGGGTGTTATATTTCGCGTTATAAAATCAGTAATAAATGAAGAAACTTATTTTTCTATGACAGCTGGTTATGCGGCTGAAAGAGTCGCTGGTCAGAATGGTTTCCCGGATAAATTGAAACAATGTAATTTTGATACTCAGTTAATCTTTAAAGAAAAAAACGTTATAGAAATTTCCAAAGTAAAAGAATAAAAAATATTCTAAAATAAAAGCCTCTCAATTATGAGGGGCTTTTTTATTTTAACTTCCTGCCTATCTCGCGTTCGATATCGCGTTTTTTGATATTCTGGCGTTTGTCGTGTTGTTTTTTACCGCGGGCGGTTGCGATTTTGATTTTGATATTATTGTTTTTTGTAAAAATCTTTAGCGGGATTATCGCGATGCCTGGTTGGTGTTCGGCTTCTTCGAGCTCCGCGATTTCTTTCTTGTTCAATAACAATTTACGGTTACGATACGGATCAGTTGCAGATGATACATTTCCAGGTTGATACGGGGGGATGTGTGCACCGGTCAAGAATACCTCGCCGCCGCGAATTATGACATACGATCCCTCCAGCGTGGCGGTATGTGTTTTCAAGGATTTTACCTCGTGACCCAGCAACACCAAACCAGCCTCGAACGTGTCCAGGATTTCATAATTAAACGTCGCTTTTTTGTTTGTGATGGGTAATGCCATACAGAGTAGTATATCGTATATGGTGTTGATAATATAGTCTGTTTCGTAATTTGGCTTTTTTTATTACTAAAAATCAGTATAATGATACGCATGTCACAAAAATCAAAAAACCCCGATAAAAAACAACCATTACCAAAGAAACCAGCTCAAAAAACACCTAGCTTTTTCCAAAGCTTTTTGGTCGTTATAGCTGTGTTGGCGGCTATCTCGCTTTTGTATTCATTTATTTCTGAACAGAAAAAACCAGAATCTATTTCATTATCACAAGTCGCATCAGATATTCAGTTTGGGCAGATTTCATCAATTATGGTCGAGGGAGACAAATTGATATTGGAATACGTCGATATCAACCCAGACACCAGCGAACCAATTATAAAAAAATCCAAAAAAGAACGCGAAGCATCGCTGTCCGAGACATTGGTAAATTATGGTGTTACACCAGAACAGATGTCATCAATTGATATTGGTGTTGAAAATGAATCTGGATTTGTGTTTTGGCTGCTTCAAGTCTTGCCAATTTTATTCCCAATTTTGTTTATCGTAATTTTCTTTTGGTTTATTATGCGTCAAATGAAAGGTGGCGGAGGCATGCAAGCATTTTCATTTGGACAATCCAAGGCAAAAATAACTGACCCGTCAAAACAAAAAGTCACCTTTGCGGACGTTGCCGGAGCCAAAGAAGCCAAGCAGGAATTAATGGAGGTCGTTGATTTCTTGAAAAATCCGAAAAAATTCTTGGCTATTGGGGCCGAAATTCCAAAGGGAGTTTTGCTAACCGGAGAACCCGGAACAGGAAAGACATTGTTGGCACGCGCCGTAGCCGGCGAGGCTGGTGTCCCATTCTTTCATATGTCAGGGTCAGATTTTGTCGAGATGTTCGTTGGCGTCGGAGCCAGTCGCGTTCGTGATTTATTTGAAACAGCGAAAAAAATGTCGCCAGCGATTATTTTCATTGATGAAATCGATGCAGTTGGACGCAGTCGTGGGGTAGGAGTTGGTGGTGGAAATGATGAGCGCGAGCAGACTTTGAACCAGATTTTGGTAGAGATGGACGGATTTGAACCTCATGAAAAATTAATTATCATGGCGGCAACAAACCGCGCCGATGTATTGGACAAGGCCCTGCTACGTCCAGGACGTTTTGACCGTCAAGTTATTATTGATTTGCCAGACCGCGAAGACCGCGAAGCAATATTAAAAATTCACGCACGTAAAAAACCCTTGAACGAGGATGTTGATTTATCCGTGGTTGCCCATCGGACACCAGGATTTTCAGGAGCTGATTTATATTCGTTGATGAACGAGGCAGCTATTTTGACCGCTCGCGAAGACCGCAAAACGGTGACTCAGTGGGATGTTATTCGTTCCATCGAAAAAGTCATGATTGGTCCCGAGCGACAATCACATTTACATACTGACCAAGAACGCAAAATCGTAGCGTATCACGAGGCTGGGCATGCCATCGTTGCATCGGTGTTGCCAAACGCTGATCCAGTCCACAAGGTATCGATCGTGGCGCGCGGACATGCTGGTGGATACACTTTGAAATTGCCTTTGGAGGAACGCAAATTAACAAACCGCGCACAGTTTATGGATGACATCGCAATGAGTCTGGGTGGTTACGTTGCCGAGAAAATGATTTTTGGAGAAGTAACCACAGGGCCATCCAGCGATTTGCAGGTGTCATCACGATTGGCACACAACATGGTAACAAAATGGGGAATGAGCGACGCAATAGGCCCAGTTGCGCTGGAATCTGATAGTCAATCACCATATGTGCAACAGAATGATCATGTTGCAAGATTGATAGCAGAAGAAGTTAAAAAGATTATAGACACAAGTTTAAAGACCGCCGAAGATACCTTGAAAAAGAATCGCGAGGCATTGGAGTCAGTCGTCGAGGGGTTGCTGGATAAAGAAACTCTGGAACAAGAAGACTACGATACAATAATCCGCAAACACGGAATCGAACCCAAAAAGAAACCAGTAAAAGAAACAAAAAAATAAAAAAGAAGTTGACAACATTGTTCTGTTTTGTTTTAATAAAGAAAAACTTAAAACTATGGAAAAATTTAAATCAATCGCAGACAGTCTCATTGTGTTTTTCATTAAAGAGAAGCGAAAGGAGATATTATTGGACACCTCAGAAATGGCAGAGAAGTTCAGTATTGGAGGCAGTTACTATCGTCTTATTGAGTCAAAAAATGCATCTTTTACAGCTCACCACTCTCAGGTTTTTTCTGAAATCTGTGGTTTTGATTTGATTGTTTGTCTTGTTCTTGTTCAGATAGCAAGTGAGACAAGGAGTAAAACATCAAAATTAAAATTAAATGAGTCAAAAAAGAGAGAGCAAGAAATAATTCAATATTGGATTACACGTTATCCAGAACTTGGTTTTTTGCAACTTGCAAGCGAACAAGATCGCACGAAACATGCTCGCAGTTTATTTTTGAATGGTTTTCAGGGAGAAGCCTTTGCTAAAAGAGTTATTCATTTTCTACAATCCAATAAAGATTTCTTGAAGACATTTGAAGAGTTGCAAGAAATAGCTTTACAGCCTCCAAAATACTGATATTAAAATTTTTAAATCTCGCTAGCGAGGTTTTTTGTTTTCTGGTACTCTATTAGGTATCGCGCCTATAGCTCAGTTGGTAGAGCGCGGAGCTTATAACCACAAGCGAGAAGCAAGTGAAAATTCATTTTCATATTGCTCGAGCGATGTGGGTATATAAAAAAATATTAAATCAAATAAATTATGTGTGCAGAGTGCGCCTATAGCTCAGTTGGTAGAGCGCGGAGCTTATACCTCCGTGGTCCCAGGTTCAAGTCCTGGTGGGCGCACCTTGCACATATATCTATTTGCAAGATTTAATATTTTTTTATATACCTCCGTGGTCCTTGGTTCAAGTCCAAGTGGGCGCACATTACTCGAAATGTAAATCAAAATTCTTGTCAGACAGGGATTGAGCCAGTATTGGATAGTTTGATAGCTTTACGTCTGTATCTAATAACAGTCCTGCTTCGGTGCGGGCGAACTGTACCATTTTCAGATTCTTGATAGCCTCCATTCCAACATCGCTGATTCCCCACTGTTTTAGACCAGCTAAATCTCCAGATCCGCGCAGACCCAAATCCAGTTCGGCCAATTCAAATCCATTTTTTGCACTGGTGAATGCCCGCAATCTATCTTTGGTTTTTTGGTTATTAGAATCAGTAAACAAAAAACAATGCGATTGGTGTGTGCTACGCATGACGCGCCCCCGCAATTGATGTAGCTGTGCCAGTCCAAAACGTTCGGCTCCTTCGATGATAATGTTCGTGGCGTTTGGAACGTTGACGCCGACCTCGACGACGCTGGTCGACACCAAGATGTCTATTTCGTGAGCGTAGAATTTTTTCATGACTTCTTCTTTTTTGGCTGGCGTCATTTTGCTGTGCATGACATCGATGCGTGCATTCGGGAAAATATTTTCCTGTAGACGCTGTGCCTCGGATTTTACAGATTTTAATTGTAGCTTTACTTCTTTTTCTGGATCGGGTTCATCGATGCGCGGACAAATAACATAGGCTTGGCGTCCTGCATCTAATTCGGATTGAATATGTTCGTATGATTTTTCACGTTTGGCATCAGGAACAATGTTTGTGATTACTGGTTTACGTCCAGCCGGCATTTGGTCAATCACTGACAAATCCAGGTCGCCATAAATAGTCAGTGCCAAGGTACGCGGAATAGGTGTCGCTGTCATCGACAAATAGTGGGGAACATGACCGTCTTTGCGGGCCAATTTCATACGTTGGTTCGTACCAAATCTGTGTTGTTCGTCGACGATCACCAATCCCAGATCTTTGAATTCGACTTTTTTACCGATGATTGCATGGGTTCCAATGACAATGGGAATTTCGCCATTTTTAATCCATTTGGTTAATTGGGTTTTGGAAATGCTGGTCCAGTTTTTAGTTTGGCTGGCGACTTTGGATGGGAATTTGCGACATCCAGACCCTGTGATCAGAGCAATCTGAGTCCCTGTATTTTTGAAATATTCCACAAAATTCTCGAACAGTTGTGTTGCCAGAACCTCGGTAGGAGCCATATATGCGACCTGTAGGGCACCGAAGCTCTGCTCTTCGAGTGTCGCTATACCCCTGGGCCCTGCGGGCACCTCCCCTAATTTAGGGGAGGGTGAAGATGGAGATTTTTTGCGCGGGCGATTACGTGTCACCGCGTACGCCACGGTCGCGGCTACAAATGTTTTACCTGACCCTACATCTCCCTCGATGAGACGGGACATTGGCTTGCCAGATTCGGTGTCAGACAAAACAGCATGTATGCTGTCCATCTGACTAGATGTTGGGGTAAAAGGAAACCTGTCCATAAAAGTCTGCACATCTGCGCGGTTGATGTTCAGTTGAAACGAGAACAATGATTCGAATGCGCGCCTGGATTGCCCTTTGGCGATTTGAATCATGAATACTTCCTCGAAGGCAAATCGTTTGCGGGCCGCATCCGCGTGTGATTGTTTTTGTGGGGTGTGTATCCAAACCAGCGCCTTGCCCAATTCGGGAAGTTTATACTTTTTCAAAATAGTGTCGGGGATTGGATCAACCAAATTTTCCATATTGGCTAATATTTTACGAATCGCATGATAGAACCATTTTGATGTTACCCCTCGGGATTCACGATATACAGGATATCCAAATTCATAACTGGATTCGCCTTTGAACAATGAATCATGATTGTCGATAGGCATATCCGGAGTGTGTTCGATTTCTGGATTGGTTAATGTTTTTCCATATTTTCCGTCGCTGATTTTACCGGTCAATTTTACGGTGTCTCCGTCGTTTATTGTTTTTGCAATGAATGCTTGGTTGAACCAAACAATTTTTACTTTTTCACCAGTCATATCCGACAAAGTCGCCTCGGCCATGGGGGTTCCACCGCGGAATGATTTTTTGGTTTTTGGGTTGTTGATACGCCCATGTAGAGTCACAATATCACCATCGTTGGTGTTGGCAATAGATACAACACTGGATACGTCTCCGTATCGCACTGGGAAATGATATAACAGATCACGAATCGTATTCAGTCGCAGACGTTTCAGCGCTGGAACTTGTTTGAAATCCAAACGAAAATGATCAGAAATTGAATCTGTGGGTTGCATGGTTGGTATTATAACAAAAATAGATTTCTTGACTTTTTTAAACAGTAGGGTGTATACTTGTTATGAAATAATTTATAAACTAAAAATAAGGAGGATATTATGCCACCATCAGGATTTAATGACAGAGAAGCAGAGTACATTTCTAATTTTGCGAAAAGCATTATTACACGTCTTAAACAAGAAGTTAAAGATGATAAACACGAAAACATTGAAGATGCCGTTGATACTGAACTCGACATTATTGGTAAATTGAGATCATCTTTGAGCAATCAATCTGCGAAACATGCCTCACTTGTATTATCACGCCAAGTATATTTCTCTTTTAAGAGAAATGACTATGACACCTTAAAAACCTTAACGGAATTATACGAAGAAACCCTTGCTATTAATGTGTAAGCTTAAAGGTGAAATTATAACAAAAACCCCGCAGTTACGCGGGGTTTTTCTTTTGGGTTATTTTGTGATGGCAGCAATTTTGTCTACCAGTTCATCCGTGCAGCGTAACAATGTCACCATCATTTGCGCCGGCAATAGCAACAACGCTGGATACGTCTCCGTATCGCACTGGGAAATGATATAACAGATCACGAATCGTATTCAGTCGCAGACGTTTCAGCGCTGGAACTTGTTTGAAATCCAAACGAAAATGATCAGAAATTGAATCGGTGGGTAACATACGGGGTATTATAACAGTTTGGAAGAATGTTGACAGATACTCGTGTGTGTGTTAATATCTAGATAAATATTTTTTAAAATAAAAAGTAGAATATGGAATATGAAAAATTGAATAAAATTAGTCTTTCTAATAAAAAAGATTTATCAAGAATAATTAAAGCTGGTTTAAAAACACTGGGATATACACTGGATGATAATGTTGAGATAAAATTAGATATTCCTTGTGATTTTAATATAACAATTTTATCTAAAAATATAAGAGATGTTGGAGGGGCTTCAGTTGAAGCTGAGTTTATAATACGAAAACTTTTGACTCCAATTGAGGGTATTGGCCTCTCTGTAAGAGCTATTAATGGACTTAGGGCAAACAAGGTTGCATTAGTTGTTGATTTTTTCTCATATGATGATAAGGAATTTCTTAAATTTAGAAATCTTGGAAAGAAAACACTAGCAGAAATCAATAAGGTAATTCTTTCTCATTTTGAGTCAGAAAATGGAGTTTTCCTTAAGATTAAATCGAATTTTGTAAAATCTTGGGGAAAGTTTAATAAACTTTATGACAACCCAGTGTTTCAAGACCCAAGGTTCACGAATATACACACTAATGTTTGCTCTCTATTAGAAATTGATTCATTTCCCTTTGCTGACGCGGAAACTAAATATTTAAATATTTATGAAATCTCCACTCTTGGTCACATACACTGGGGATGGTCTAATGTAGATGAGGTTGGTATTTTAGAAAAGATGGGAATTTTAATTCAAAAAGAAAAATTTAATTCCATTACTGACCAGCTTCGAGGAGAAATGAAAAAATTCATTTCATTATATGAAGAAATTAGAGCTCGCTGGATAGTAATTAATTATATTATCTAGTTTGATGTTTACAAAAAACCCCGCAGTTACGCGGGGTTTTTCTTTTGGGTTATTTTGTGATGGCAGCAATTTTGTCTACCAGTTCATCCAATGTGAATGATGCTTTGACTAGATATTCATCGGCCCCTAATTGGGTTCCACGTTCTATGTCTTCTTCGGATCCAAGGTTTGAAAAAATGACAACCTTGATGTCTTTGGTGGTTGCATCCTCTTTTAAATCTTTCAAAATATCAAATCCACTGATTTTGGGAAGCAATAGATCCAGCAATAGAACATCTGGTTTTTGTTTTGAAATCAGATCTCGGTAATCACCACCATCAGCGCTGGTTGAAATTGTGAACCCTTCTTTTTGTAATTTAGTTACCGCAAGAGAACGCAAAAAATCGTCGTCTTCGATTATTAGGATGTGTTTTGAATCTGCCATATATATAATGTAAAAAATCAGAATTAATAGTTAAGTGGGGTTATTATACCGTATTTTGTGGTTGCTTCAAAGGTAATAGAATGGTGAATCTTGTTCCTTTTCCTAGCGTGCTCTCGATTGATATTGTGCCACCATGTCGTTCGATTATCTTTTTAGCGGTAAATAATCCCAGTCCAGTTCCTTGTTTTTTTATTTCTTTTGCGTTGTCCGCTCGAAAGAATTTAGTAAACACATTTGAAATTTGACCTTCTGGGATACCAATACCAGTATCTGAAATTTGTATTCGAGCGTATCCGTCAATCTGGCTTAATGAAACAGATACTTCGCCTTCGTCTATGTTATATTTTATGCTATTTTCTAGCAAGTTCTGCATGACTATTGCTATTTTTTCTCCGTCGGCTTCCACGAGCCCAATGGATTGTTCTGGTGGTTTGTAACCTATGCTGACATTGTGTGTGCGGGCGACCTCGTAAAATTCCATAATAATCCCGTCTATGACTTTGGATATATCAACAGGTGAAAAATTATAAGTAAAATCCCATTGGTCATTTTGGTTTGCGGTTATGACCTCTTCTAGTAGTTCCACCATACGCTCGGACGCATCAAACCCTTTGTTTATAATTTGTTTCTGTTCTTCAGAAAAACTACCGATGTCGCCATCCAATATCATTTTGAATGTCCATTTTATCCCCGACAAGGGGGTTCGTAGTTGGTGTGTGATCATCGAGAGGAACTCGGATTTTTCTTGGCTCTCTGAATTACACTTGTCCAGATCAAGGCGAAGTTGTTCTATTTCATTCATGGATTTATTATACCAAATAATTTTGTGAATGTTTTGTCTGGTGGTAAAATACACGATATGAATTTCAGAAGAAAAGAATCTCACCAAAAAAGCAATATTTCTTCGGACACCGAAAATACTTTTCTTGAGGAAAGATGCAAATCTTGTACCCCGTTTATCATAGTAACAAGCCTTGTTTCTTTTGTTGTTGTGGTTGTAGGGTTTATTGTTTATGCACAATTTTTCAATCCCGCAGGTTTATTCCGCGCAAAAGCACAAATTCAGGGAATCAGCACCACAGCAGAAAACACAAAAGAATATATTGCTACACTGCCGCCTGTTAGTTTCGCAAAATCTCAAAAGCAAAATCGTGGAGTTTTGATGTTTCGGGGAAACCCCAGTCGTTCATCGTATGGTATTGATTTATTTTTTATAAAAG
>JAOULM010000023.1 GCA_029882015.1 Candidatus Nomurabacteria bacterium | reverse complement strand
CTTTATACTTTTTCAAAACACCCGGCGAATTATGTCGGGTGTTTTTTTGTAGATCAAAAATTGATTACCCTTGAAAAATTTTAAAAATGATATAGTATACAGGCTTGAATATGAACGAAAAAACAGAAAACAATATGGAGAAAAAATTACTTGTATTTGCCTCTGGATCAAAAGATGGTGGGGGTTCAGGGTTCGAGGGGTTGATTAATGCTGGGCTGCCTATAGTTGCTGTGGTGTCTAACCATGAACACGGTGGGGTCCGTAAAATAGCCGACAAATATGGAATTACTTTTTGCCACTTCCCTATGCCACGCGGCGCTGATGAATATCAAAAGATTCTGGATAGATTTCAACCAACACATATTTCATTGTCTGGGTGGTTAAAATTGACTGTTGGGCTACCAGAAAACAAAACAATCAACATTCATCCTGGGATTTTGCCTGAACTAGGCGGCGCTGGGATGTATGGTGACAATGTTCACAAAGAAGCGTTCAAGCGTTTTCAATCTGGTGATTTAGAAGATACTGCGGTTACCATGCATTGTGTTACAGCGAAATATGATGATGGCCCGATTATATTTGAATTTCTAATTCCAATCGCTGGTCATGAATCATGGGAATCTTTGAAGCAATCTGTCCGCGAAGCCGAACAGCATTGGCAACCCATTATCACCAAAATGTTTGTGAATGGAGAAATATCCTGGTCAGGAGATCTGAATGACCCGGTTGTTGTTCCAGAAGGATACGAATATTTACCAAAAGCAGCCTAGCGCTGCTTTTTTATTATGTAGCAATTAATAATTGCTGATGTGTCACATAATAAAAGCAAAACATCACCATAGTCAAGGATTATTTTTTTATTTTTTACTCCGTTGGCAAAAATTTGTCGATTATTATCTTTGTTTGTAATTTTTATTCCTCCCCATTCTGCTCCACTTGGTTTGATTGTAATTGTTATGTTTAATTTGTTTGCATGAAAACAACCATTTCTAATATGTCTACAAAATTGCACTACCGGATTTTGCATGGACCTGAGATCATTTCCGGTTTTATTTTTATAATCAATGGAAAGTATTTCCCAGCAATGACCAACTGTCATTTGGGCCAAGAAAGATAAATATTTATTAGGTTTCAAATCTTTGTTAATTATATTTCCTATGCTTTTTAAGAAAGAGAAACTTATTTTTTCCCTAGAGCTATCATTTAAAGTTTTCAGAGAGTTGGACCCTAACCCTACTGTGTCTGAAGGGTGCTTCGACACTTTATTTTTTAGATATTCAAAATCAACAAGCTGCCAACCAAGTAGGGATGCACAATAGTCTTGGTAAATTGAAAGATACGATTCCAAAAGCGGTGGAAAAGTATACGACATTTTTTTGTTGTTTTCTGTATTCATATTTTTTTAGGTCTATTTTGTGAGCTCTCCGTACCTGCAATGGAACACTATAGAAAATATGGTTATTAAATGGAACCGTGTATTTAGTAGTTTTTCAACGCCCGCTTATGTTTGATTATCAGCCATATAACAGCGTTAGATTCTATGAATACATGTTGTGAATCATTACCTATTGTTTTATAGAACTATATAATAAAAAAAGCCCCACCTTATAATCTGGCGGGACTCAATATAAATTAAATTTAAACCATTGCAATACAAACAATCAATAAAAATAAAATAAGTATTGAATTGTATAAAGTATGATAAGCCGTACTAGCGAGTACACCTTCTTCACGAGAGCAATAAACATCAGTACCTTTATTTCTACTTTTTTCAAAAGCTCTTTTGTACTTATAGCCAAAGAAAAATCCTGCGATACTGAGCGGAATAAAAGCGTAGATGGGAATACCGACCAATAAGTGGATTAATCCAAACTTTATAGACTGTATAACTATCCCCCTCCAATCTTCATATCCATGCCTGAACGCTTCCTCTTCAGCTTTAGCAAAAAACGGAAGTGCTACCAATAAGAAAAACAAGAAAATTGGAGGAAGTATCCGAATCAATTGAAATGAATATTTTGCTCCCTCCATTATTGGGGCAATCGCTATGTTACCACCCCCTTCAACAAACAAGCTAAGCCAGCCGAATCTCAAAAAAGGCAACGTGAAATAACAAGTGAATCCGACAACTATAACTATAATCAGCACAGAAAAAACTTCTGCAAACATTCGTAAGGTAAACCTTTTCCAGATATCAAGAATAAACCCCCTATTGCTCCACTCAGAAACAATAGTATTAACAACAGCAAAGGTAGTCAGCATAGCCAACATGATGGTAATGAATATCTTTAAGTATTCCATTGTATTTAGTTTTATTTAGTTAGTTAAAAACAATTTTTATTACAGTAACAATAGCATATTATTATGCTATTGTCAAGTTGTGATCCCACAGAGAATCGGTCAGACGTTCAAATGCTACGCATTTGCCGCACGACCCTGACTCGGCTTCATCTCGCTACGCTCGCTGGCTTTGCAGCCTCCGTCTTTCGATTCCCTGTGGGTCCCTGCAAAACACAAAAGCCACCACGCGTTGCGTGATGACTTTGTGTTTTGTGATCCCACAGAGAATCGAACTCTGATTACCAGATTGAGAACCTGGTGTCCTAACCGTTAGACGATGGGACCATGTATATTGTTTTGTGGTTACAGTTCCTGTTGCAGACTATACATTACTTTCGGTCTAACGGTAAACCGTATGGCCGAGAGTCTATAATTTATTATCACTACGTTCTGTAAATTATGACTCCGGCATAAATATCAGCATAGCCGCTATGCTCCTTGCTTCATTTAACGATGGGGCCAATACTGCACATAGTATCTAAAAAACAGTGGATTATCAAGTTTCAACCTTGTGATATAATTTTAGTTGAATCAAATAAAATATTTTCCATGGAGTGCAATCGAGAAGTCGAAATTCCTTTTCCAGGAAGTGTAACGCAATTGGAGCTGGAGTTTGTTGAAGAAAAAGATTAGCTAACCAATATCCCCCATCACATTTGTGCTGGGGGTAAATTTTTACCTATCAGGTGGTACGTCATAATAATTAATCAAGAATTCAGCGGTTTCCAGGAATGGAGGCATCAGGGTTTGCGAGGCAAATTTGACCTCCTTGGGATATTCGGTCCACAACAACACAATAAACTGTGGGTCATACGCTGGCAAGTATCCAAAAAAACTGTGCAGGTTGCGATCTGTATAATAACCTCCTGCGGGGTTGGCAATCTGCGCTGTTCCTGTTTTGGCGGCGATGCTGTGGTTTGGCATGGACAATTCTCCGTCTTTTTGTGAGTCCAGAACGGTAACCAGCATGCGCGTTATTTCTTCGGAAGTTTCTACTGTAATAGCCCGCTGGGTATTTGATTCTGGTGTTATGTCACGCAATATACCGTTAGTTGGTTTTATGGCGCGTACAACATGCGGGGTTGGCAGTGTCCCACCATTTCCCAATGCAGACAGAGCGCGGATCATGCTGATTGGTGTAACTGCTATTCCCTGTCCGAACGCCATGTTGGCAAATTCTATCGCTCGGTTGCTTTTCAAGTTGCTGGTTAGATTGTTGGGTTCTCCTGGTAAATCTATATCTGTTTTTTCTGTAAAGCCAAATTTTTCAAAATAATTACGCATGGTTTTGTTTCCTGTTCGCTCTGCGACCAGAACCATTCCTGTGTTCAATGATTGGTTTAATACGTCTTGCATGGTTACTTGCCCACGACCCATTCGGTCAAAGTTACGAATGATGCTACCATCTACGGACACTTCACCGCGGTCAAAATATTCTGTTTTTGCTGTTATTGATTCGCTCTCGAGACCCATCGACATAATAATAGGTTTCATAATGGATCCCATTTCAAATACGCTCTGAACATTGGGGTTGGTGTAAACACCAATATCATCAACCGCCCCAAACGTGTTGGGGTTAAATGACGGAGATCCGCCCATGGCATAGATGGCTCCGGTTTTTGGGTCCATAATAATTCCACCAACTGATTTACTGCTCCATTTATTTTGAATATTTGATATTTGTTCATCTAGAAAAAGTTGAATCTGTGGTTCTATTGTTGTGATGATGTCGCCTTGGCGGTCTTCTATGTCTGTATTTATTTTTTTACCCAAGTCTGTAAAAATTTCTGCAAAGAAATTAACATCAGGAGAATTATTATCATGAGACAAGACCGTGTTGTATTCTCGTTCCAATCCATATCGTCCAGATTGTTTATCACCATCAAATCCCAGGAATCCAATGACTTGTGCGGCTCGTGATTCTGCTGGATAAAAACGCCACTTTTCTTTTATCAATTGAACACCATCTATATCCATTTCTTTTATATATTCCGCAGAATCTTCGGGCAGATGTGTTGCGATTTCCTCATAAGGGTCGTTTGTCTTAGAGGCACGAGATATAAAAGTTTCCTGGCTTATATTTAAAAAAGGCGCCAGACGTGTATATATTACCTGAGGATCATCTGTTATATTTCTAGGGACTAATGCTAGTCTATATCCAGCTTTTAATGTGGCAGCAGACACTAATCCACCATCTCGTCCAGTAAAGAAAATATTTCCACGTTCAAAAATGCTTCCTTCGGGGAGAATATATTGACGTTCTGCTCGGGCAGAGTAAATATCAGAGTGAATTACCTGGACTGTAAATAATCGAGCAGCAATAAGAATCGCCATCAATAAAAAACCACCTGAAATAATACGTAGTCGTATTTTGGTGGTTTTTTCTTGAAAAGATTTTGTCATAGATGTGACAAATTATATCACGTCTATTCTGTTATTAATGCCACGGCTGAATCTACGCTACGTGCGACAAAATATCGATTGTTTGGTTGCTCGAACCCGTTTACCGCAACAGCTCCTGTCGATAGTGATGAGCTGATATTGTAATATTCTAATTCTAATTCAGCAAGGCTGGATGTCATATCACGAATTTCTGATTGTGCGTCTTTGTGTTCGGCAATTGCCACAACAGTTCCACCTAGGAAATAGAGATATAGCCCACCTAGAATCGCAATAATTGCGACAAGAATTCCTGCTATATTGTTTCGTGAAAATGTCATATATTTTTGTTAAAGTTTTTTTATTGCACGTAGTTTTGCTGATCGTGCGCGTTGATTATTTAATAATTCTGTTTCAGAGGCGGTAATCGGTTTTTTATTGATTAGTTCTCCTGCTCCTGATTGTTTTAACGATCGAAAGTAATTTTTGACTGCGCGGTCTTCGGTGCTATGAAAAGTGATGATTGACATTATGCCGTTGGCTGATAGCTTGACAAATCCATCTGTCATTCCTTGTTTCAATGCTCCCAGTTCGTCATTGACTGCCATGCGAATGGCTTGGAATGTTTTAGTGGCTGGATGCAAACGTTTTGGATGGAATCGTTTTGGTATTGAATTTGCAACAATTTCGGCTAATTGCCCTGTTGTTGTAATTTCGACTTGTTCGCGTGCCTCGACGATATTGCGGGCTATGGGACGCGAGAAACGCTCGTCAGAGAAACCGTATAGGATATCTGCGATTGTGTCCTCGCCCCATTCATTCACGACCGTGTGAGCCGATATTTCAGCGTCAGGATTCAATCGCATGTCCAGAGGACCATCAGCCATAAATGAAAACCCGCGTTCTGGGTCCTCTATTTGATTACTGCTCCAGCCTAGGTCCATCAATATTTTGTCTGCATTTTTGATTTGTAATGAATCCAGAATTTTTGATATATCTCGGAAATTAGCGCGAACCAAGTCAACACTACATTTTGCATCTGACAATACATCTTCTCCGAATTTTATAGCCAACGGATCAGTGTCAATTCCAATGAAATGACCATCTGATCCAAGTTTGTCTGTAATTTGGAGCGCATGCCCTGCCCCGCCCAAAGTCGCGTCTACGACTGTGTCGTTTGGGTCAAGGTCAAGGCTGTCTATTACCTCTGCAGATAAAACTGGTATGTGAATGTTAGTTTTCATAATATTTTTAAATCATTCCAATATCCCCCAGTTTTTCAGCCAATGCATCGGCTTTGATTTCGACAGATTTTTTGTATGCATTCCATGCTTTTTCATTCCAAATTTCTACGCGGTTGTGCACGCCGGCAACAACTACTTTCGATGTTAACTTTGCAAAGGACTTGAGAAAGTCAGGCACTAAAATACGACCAGCTTTGTCGACATCTGTTTCGACGGCACCTGATAACAAGAAGCGATTGAACGCACGGCTATCAGATTGCCCCATAGACAGGTCGGCTAGCTTCTCGGTGAATTTGTTCCATTCATTGGTTGAATAGACGAATAAACATCCGTCGAGTCCACGAGTAACAATAACGGTTGTGCCTAATTCCTTGCGGAATTTTGATGGCATTGATAACCGTTTTTTTGTATCCAAAGTATGTATGTATTCTCCTAGAAGCATATAAAAAGTCGTATTTTAGTGTGATGAACTATATGAATTCCGATTTTATCTGGATCCTGAATACACACCTACGGTTGTATTCAGGATGGGAAATTTAATAAAAACTGCGTTTTTTTAAATTCCCCACTTCATCCCACTTCTATTATAATTCATCCCACTACCCTCCACAATAGCACATTCTGTGGATAAATGAAAAAGCCCCTGCGTTCGCAGGGGCTTTTTCATTATTTTATAAAATCTCGTCTAATTTATTCCTTTGTCTTCATTATCGGGGAGAAGATAATATCCCGCAGGTTCTTTTGTTCAGTCAGTATTGCAACCAATCGGTCAATTCCCATCCCAAACCCTGTCATGGGTGGCATACCGTGCTCCATGGCGGTCAGGAATCGTTCGTCGATCTCCATTGCCTCGGCATCACCTGCTGATTTTGCATCAGATTGGGTTTTCAATAGTTCGCGTTGCCGTACGGGGTCAGTTAATTCGGCATATTGATTTGTGATTTCGGCTCCGGCAATAATCAACTGCGCGACACGTGCTGTTCCATCGTCGTTTTGTTGAGCCAATGGTTTCAAGTTCCCTGGATAATCTGTAACGAATGTTGGGTTGATAATTTTATTACGTGATGTTTTTTTGTATATAAAATCTAACAGATTTGCGCGACCTGTTTTTCCAGCTTCGGTTTTGTCCATGCCCAGCCCTATGGCTTTGTCTGCAACGTCACCATCGCTGGCGCTGGTAATATCTATTCCTACATTTTTCATAACCAAATCACCGAATTTCACCCGTGGCCAATCTCCTGCGAAATCTACTGTTGTATTATTTCCATCGGCATCTGTAACAGTAAATTCTGTTTTACCAATAATGTCACTAGCCAAATGTTTTAGCAATTCTTGCGTCCATGTCATATTGTCTTCCAGTGTAGCAAAAGCCGCGTACCATTCCATCATGGTAAATTCCTGGATGTGAGTTGGATCAGACCCCTCGTTACGAAAGTTTTTCCCAATTTCATAAATACGTGGGTATCCCGCAGTCATCAGCATTTTATGTTCCAATTCTAAACTGATACGCAAAACCATATCCATGTCGTAGTCATTGTGATGAGTTTTAAAAGTTTGCGCCATAGCCCCACCAGCCTGTGTTTGCAAAATAGGTGTTTCAATTTCCATGAAATCACGGTCATCCATAAAAGTTCGAATGGCTGTTACTATTTTTGTTCGCATTGCAAAACGGTCATACACATCTGTGTCAGAAATAATTTCCAAATATCGTTTGCGCATTCTCTCGTCGTCGTCAGTCAGACCTGCCCATTTTTCTGGCATTGGTAATAATGATTTTGATCCCATGGTCCAATCGTTAATCAAAATAGATTCTTGTCCCTTTTGGGTGACGAACAATGGTCCAGTAACAGAAATCCAATCTCCCATATCTACGGCATCCTGGAACAGCGCAAATTTTTCTGTATCTATTTCGTCTTTTTTTAGAACGGCTTGGAAATCGTGGTTTCCCTCGCGCAAGACAACAAACATGATTGCGCCTGATCCGCGAATAGCCATGACGCGCCCAGCCAACGAAACAGGTTTATCTGTCTCGTTGATTTCGGAAAAATCCTGCGCCGCGTCTGCCAACGACATATCGCGCGGGACTGACGGAGAATAGGGATTCATCCCCGCATTTTTCAGAGTTTCTATTTTTGCCAGACGGGCTGTGCGTATTTCGTCAAGTGATGCCATGATAATAATTAAGAGTTATGGATTAATACGTCAAATTATAGCGGAAAATTGGTGTTTTGTCATTTAAAAAGAAAAAGCCCCAGTGGGGCTTTTTTCCTTATACGATTTTTTTGATTGTGTATTTCATTTCTCCGGCTGGGGTTTGAACCAGCGCGTCTTCTTTTACCTTTTTCCCCATCAATGCACCACCAATCGGTGACTTGAATGAAATTTTTCCTGCGGTCATGTCGGCCTCTTCGGGCCCAACCAAAGTAAAAGTTTTTTCAGTTCCGTCATCTTTGGTGAATGTTACGGTTGAGCCAATACCAACAATGTCAGTCGAATGGGTTTTGACGATAGTTGCCTCGGAAACAATCGTTTTTATTTCTTTGATTCGCTCCTCATTTTTTCTTTGTTCATCTCGAGCGTCGTGATATTCTGCATTTTCTGACAAATCACCACGTTCTTTGGCGACTTTTACACGTCCCAAAATTTCTGGACGCATTGTGTTTTCTCGTTCTAATAGTTCTTTTTTCAATTCCTTTATTTTTGCTGGAGTAATAAAATAGTCTGTCATACGGCGCATCATACCAGAATTTCAATAAAATTCAAGGCAAAATCCACCCCAAGCAATAGACAGAGGTTCAACCTATGTCTATTGCTTGGGGGTGAAAAATTCCGGATTTATTTCGCGCAGGTCATCAAATGCCCATCTAGCAATCCATGTTGCACTGGGGGCTCCTTCAAGTGGACCCCTCTCCATAACAATCACAAACGCATATTTAGGTTGTTCGTACGGGAAAAATCCAGTCACCCAAGAGTTGATTCGAGTTTTACCTGCAACTTGTGCCGTTCCTGTTTTTGCTGCAAATTTTTCGTACGATACATTTAATCCCGGAGCAGTACCATCTGTTACCGTTTGACGCATCCCCTCGTGTACAGTTTTCAAATGTTCAGCAGAAACATCTTTTATGTTTTCTAATTTAGAGTCAGTTGATAATGGATCTTTTACAACATGAGGGCTCACCAATATTCCACCGTTTGCCAGAGCCGATACTGACCGAACCATTTGTATTGGTGTTACTTGGAATCCGAATTGCCCAATTCCTGTGATGTATGTATCTCCCAGTCGCCAGCCTTCGCCAAAAATCTTTTCTTTCCATTTTGGATTTGGAACAACGCCAATTGCCTCTCCTGGAATATCGATATTAGTTAATGTTTCGAACCCAAAGTCTCGCATTATTTTACTGATACGGTCTATGCCTAGTCCATCACGCCCTTGATACCCACCAGATATTACATAGAAAAAAGTGTTTACAGATTCGGCTATAGCTTTGGTCACATTCGTCATGCCGTATCCATCCGGTCGGTTGTCTCGAAAAATAGACGGATTATCTGGATCATATTTGTTTGGAATTTCAATTTGCCCTATAGATCTGAATTGATATGATTTTGTTATTATTCCTTCTTGCAAGGCAGCCAATGCAACAAATGGTTTTACAATTGACCCTGGCGTATACACACCACTGACCGCTCGGTTCAGGAATGGTTTACCGGGGTGATCGAAAAAATCTGTTATGGCTTGTTTGTCTTCTCCAACTGAGAGTATATTAGAATCATATTCTGGTGCGCTAACCAACGCGATTATTTCACCATTGGTTACATCAATTACTACCCCTGCTCCACCCTGATAATCAAATGTATCAATAGTATTTTTAATATTGGTGTACAAAGCATGTTGCAAATCAGAATCAATAGTTAATGTTATATTATCTCCATCTTTTGGGGCTATTACTGAACTTTCTGATATTGTTTCAAATCTGGCGTTTACCTCGATAAGCTTACTTCCGTTTTGACCGCCGATGTAATCATCGAGCCATTTTTCAATTCCATCTTTGCCTTCGATTGCTTTTCTCCAGTAAAAACCAGAGCTATCTTTGGTTGGATATTTCACGTAACCCAACAAGTGCGCAAATCCACCAGTTTTATATTTTCGGAATGAAAAAGGTTCCTCGCCTGAATGTTTTTCATTCCATGCTAGTTCGACACCATTTCTGTCGTATATGACACCACGTTCCGCAAAAATTGGGATACGCTCCAGACGATTTCTCTCGCTGGTTGCCAGAAAGTCTTCTCCGTTTACTATTTGTAATCCAAAAAGACGAACACAAAAAATTATCACAACAATAGCAA
>JAOULM010000022.1 GCA_029882015.1 Candidatus Nomurabacteria bacterium | reverse complement strand
TATGTCTAATTGTAGTCATAGCCATAAAACGCCTAAACATAAGCACCTTGTGGCTATAACCACCCTGTTTATTCAAAGTACACCTTTCTTACTATTATATCATTTTTTAAATAAAAAGTCAAGAATACCTACTAATTCACTCCATCATTGGACGCATAACATAAAAAAGACCCTAATCGGGTCCTTTAATTTACTAGTTAAGAAACTTTCCTAGTATTTTGTGCACATCACGATATACATCTCCGGGAGACATGCTCGATACATCCAAAACATGATCAGCAAATACTCTCGTCGGTTGAACATATTGTTCGTGCATTGGAATTAATATTTGTTTTTCATATTCATCATTTTTGAAATGGGCCCTACGAGACCACCGTGTTTCATGGTCTAATTCCAACCAAATTTTTGTTTCCATAATACTGCGAACATATTTATCATAGAGAGCCAAATACCCCTCCACCAATATTATTGGCCTGGGCTCAATAACAACCATAATTTTTTCTTTGGTTGTCTCATAGTCGGGATTCAATCTTTTGTTTTTGGTGGCAATCTCAATTGACTCCCCTCTGTTTAACGCAACAAGATCAGAGAATAATTTATTGAAATCTATTGCGCCAGGGTGATCCCAATTGGTCATTCCCCCGCTTTCTGGAACCACCTCGCGATGTTTGAAATAATCATCTAATTGAATTAATTCAATCTTTTCAGGGTAAACCATGCATGAGGCATCGCACAGTGTCGATTTACCAACACCAGACCCGCCAGCTACTCCTATAAACATGCTATCTATTTTCTCCATTTTCTATTGTTTTATTTGTTCAACATAATACACTTTTTTAGGATAAAAAACAAAAATCACTCATTACGAGTGATTTTTGTTGTGTTTGTGTATTAACCACCAAAGTGGTCAACGGAGAGCGAGCTCCAACAAACGTACATATGTGAGTGCCGCCGCTGACCGCTTTGAAGGTCAAACAGGCACAATAGTATTATCGCAGAATAAAAAGAATAACGCAATAACCACAAACGCCCGGCAGAGCCGGGCGTTATGGAAGTACGTTTGTGATATAGTTCTAAGAAAAAATCCTTTGAAACCGCACACTCACAAGACTATCTTAGCAGAAAATTACAGCAATGTCAAGGTTTGAGTTTTCCACAGTTTTTTAAATTCCACCTGCGATGTTGTAAATCGGCAAAAGAATCGAAACCAGCAAGAACCCAACAGCAACCGCAAGTCCAATAATCAATGCCGGTTCGATAAGCCCAATCAAAGTATCAACAGATGTTTCAACTTCTCGTCTATAAAAACGAGCCAGGGTCTTTAGAATTTTTCCAATTGAACCAGTCTCTTCTCCAACGCGAACCATTTGCACCATAATGGCAGGAATTTCTGGATGCTGAGCAAAAGCATCAGATACGGCTTTACCTGATTTTACTGTATCAACTGTATCGCTCATGATGTCTTTGAAAATATTATTATCTACGACTTTTCCTGTTATTTCTAACGATCGTATAATTGGAATTCCAGCAGAAAGCAAAGTGTCCAAGTTGTCGGCTATTCGCGATAGATAAATTTTTTGGAATAATTCCCCAAAATAAGGAAAAGATATTTTAAATTGATCAATACGTTTTCTGCCATTTTCTGTTCGAGAAGACATATATAGCCCAGCACCACCCCCCAAAACTAAAATAGCCACAACTATTCCACCTATACCAGTAAAGAAATCAGATGTTCCAATCACAACGCGAGTATAAAAAGGTATCTCCTGCCCTGTTTCTAGTAGTATTTCTGACAACTGAGGAATAACCAATGTCAGCATCAGAATCATAACAACGATAAAGGTAACAACAACAAAAGACGGATACACCAAAGCATTTCGTGTTTTTGAAACTATTTCCTGAGTACGCTCGAGATAGTCTGATAGAAAAATAAATGTTTCTGATAATCGTCCGGACTCTTCGCCGGCGCGAACCATATTTACAAAAAAATCAGAAAAGGCTTCTGGGTATTTTTCCATGGCATCCGCAATGGTGATACCACCTTGGATATCCTGCGTAATGCCCTGCAGGGTGTTACGCAATGTTTTATTAATTGAACTCTCGGACATCAGAGTAAAAGCCTTTACAGCTGGAACCTGAGCTTCGAACAGTGTAGCCAACTGCCGAGACATTATAACGATTTCTTTTAATGGAATTTTACTAAGAAATGGAATTGAACGCTCTAGGATACTTGATGAATCAGGATCATTTACAGAGACAACAACAAGTCCGCGTTGTTGCAATGCAGAAACAGCCAAATCCCGGCTAATGGCGTCAATTTCTCCCGAGGTGTCTGCACCCTGTTGGTCAACGGCTTTGTAGTGGAATAACATATATTACAGCAACTGGTCTAATCCCAGAGGGTTAAGCGAGTAACGTCGAGCCTCTTCGAGAGAAACTACACCTTGGCGTACCAACATAGACAAAGACCGATTCAATGAAACCATGCCGTCCTCGACGTGGGTTTCTATGACACTGTTAATTTCATGTGTGCGCCCCTCGCGTATCAGGTTGGCAACGGCATTGTTGTTTATAAGAAGTTCATAAGCCGGAACACGTGCGCCGGTTGTTGTTGTCAGCAATCGTTGTGAAAATATCCCTATCAGTGTGTTTGATAACTGGACACGAATTTGTTCTTGTTGGTCACCTGGGAAAGCATCAATGATACGGTCGATTGTCTGAGCGGCGTCGTTAGTGTGCAATGTCGATAGAACAAGGTGTCCTGTTTCGGCTGCTGTCACAGCTGTCTGTATCGTGTCACGACCGCGCATTTCCCCCACAGCGATAACGTTAGCATCTTGTCGGAAAATAGCCTTGAGGGCGTCATAAAAACTTTTGGTATCAATACCAACTTCGCGTTGTTCAATCATAGACTGATCGTCCTCGAATAGATATTCGATTGGGTCTTCGATGGTGACGATACGTTCACGACGGTCATGGTTAATACGGTCAATCATCGCCGCCATTGTTGTTGATTTACCTTGTCCAACAGGGCCAACAATCAGAAAGAATCCCTGTTTTCGTTTTGCAAACTGTTCAAGTATCGGAGGAAGGTTAAGATCAGAAATTGCTTTTACTTTTTGTAAAAGTCGCATGGCAATACCCACATGCGTTGATTGAATATACGCATTCCCACGAAACCGTACATCTTTTTCTTCGTATTGATAAGAGAAATCTATTTCTTGTCCCTCATCTAATTCAGCAAGTTTCTTTTCGGTAACCATCATGGCCAAGCCAGCGCGCACAGATTCATCTGTGATCACCGGGAGGCTCTCCAGAGAGATAAGCTCGCCGGAAACACGAATGAACGGATGTCGTCCAACCGAAAAATGAATATCCGAAGCTTGTTCTCGAATAGCAGAATCAATAATGTTTTTTAGTTCAGGATTCATATATTATCTCTAGTATACCAAATGGTTGAACTACACATTCCCCACCTCGCGGAATGGTATGGTGCCTTGTATTGTTTTTAGAATTGCGTCTTCTTTCATGGTCATCATTCCTTGCTTGCGGAGCGCCGGCAATAGTGCTTCTTCTGTTGGTGTCGTTAATATAATATGTTCTATTTCTTTGTTTACATTAAACATTTCAAATACGGCTGTTCGCCCCTGAATTCCAGCCGGACATTCTGCGGTTGCTTGTGCTTCGTGAATATTTCCATTCAAATCAAATGCTGATTGTTGTTCTGGTGACAGGTCTTTGATTTCCTGCTCAATCATTGTTCGAATGCTTTCGTCAATTGGTTTTGGTATAGCGGCGCCAGGACAAGTCTTTTTGACCAAACGCTGAGCAATCGCCAATTCCAGTGTTGGAGCAATCAGATAAGGGTCAACCCCCATATCAACCAAACGAGGAATAACTCCGACGGCATTATTGGTGTGAAGTGTTGAAAAAACTAAATGCCCAGTAAGAGCTGCCTGAATCGCAAGCTGTGCTGTTTCTTTGTCACGAATTTCCCCAACCATAATCACATCCGGGTCTTGGCGTAAAATGGAACGTAAACCACTCGCAAATGTATAACCGATTTCAGGAAAAACCTGTGATTGGTTCATACCCGCGATATTATATTCAATTGGATCTTCGAGAGAAACAACGTTGCGACCATCCATGTCTATTTCTTGAATCATTGAATACAGCGTTGTTGTTTTACCAGACCCAGTCGGCCCAGTTAGCAAAATCAATCCGTATGGTTTAGAAATTGCAGTTTTTATCATCTCTATGTGTTCAGGTCGCATTCCTGTTTCCCCTAGGCCTTTGACACCTTTTTCTGGATCTAAAATACGAATCACAGCTTTCTCTCCAAAGAATGTAGGTAGTGTGGACACACGAAAATCTACCTTTCGGTTATTTATGTTTGCCTGGAATCGTCCATCCTGAGGTTTGCGACGTTCATCAAGTTTTAATTTTGCCAAAATTTTTACGCGGGCAATCAATGCGCTGTGAATATTTTTTGGAAGTCGCAAGCTGGTATACAAAACCCCATCAACGCGAAATCGTACTTTGACTTCGCTACCAGTATGTTCGATGTGAATGTCAGATGCGCGACCCTCGACAGCATGACGCAACATGACTCCAACCATTTTTGTCACAGGGGCGTCTTCTATGATTGGACCATCTGCTGTTTGTTTTTTCTTACCCAAGTCTTTTGCTACTGAATCCAATGTATCCGAAGCTGTAACATCCAGCGTCGCATCTTCGACATCTTTTACGGAACTGCTGACATCACCAGCCAGACCGCTGTATGCTCGCATGATATCCATGAAATCTGCATGCAATATTACAGCAATTTTGAAAGGTGTGTTTTGTTTTGCAACAATAAACTGCAATGCGTTGCGGGCTTCGGTGTCACCTGGGTCAACCATACCAACCACCAACATTTCGTCCTCGACTGCCAATGGAGCAAATTGATAATATTGTGCTGAATCTTCTGGGATAAAACGAAGTGTTTCGTAATTTACAGATTGACCACTGGCGCGACGCCCCGGGACACTATAATAAGATGCTTTGGCTTGCAAAACAGCATCGGGGTCAATCCCCAACTGTTCAATCATTTGCGCAACAGGCATGTCTGGATTATCTGAAAGAACCGCTTCCACATCGGCGCGCGTTGTTAGCTGATCATCAATAAATGATTGCAGTAAACTCATAAGCTATGAATCTTGTGGGTCAAAATAATCTGGCTCTGTATTTGTAGGTGTCTGCGCTGGACCACTATCCCCTGTTGGTAATCCGATTGAAAAACCTCCGCCAACTGGAATAATCTGGCTCTGATAAGAGCCCAGTGGTGCAAATGGGTTTGCCCTACCAACCGGGCTGGGCCGTGTCAAAACAATACTAATATCTCGTAAATTTAAAAATGCTGGGTTGCGTAAAATTTCATCATCCAGTCGTATTGCTCCTAGACCTTGCAATAATGCAACCAGTTCTGAATTAACCCCTGTTTCAGCCTGTCCATTTTGCAAGGGGGATTCCCCTGTTGTCTCAGATACCAAAACAGATCCTGTTTTGGTTCTGGAGCTAAAATCAATATTTCTGGTTACAAAAAATATTACAGCAATTACAATAAATACTCCTAGAACTATCAACAATTTTTTTAAAGTCTTATTCATAAAATAATTAGGAAGCTAAATAATAACTACGCATACGCATTGTATAGGACACCACCGAATCCTGACTGCGTGTTGAAAATGCAATCGACTCTACATCAACCAATCGCAGACTGTTGTCTAAACGATCCAAGAATGAAACCAAATTGTCGTATGTAGACTGTACAGAAAATTCCAAAACCATGTCTTTGTATAAACGGTTCTCTATTCCCAAATCATCACCACGACGAACCGCCGAGTCGATTACTTGAACGTTCTGTAGATTTACCCCCTGGTTTTTTGCCAACACATCTAGCTCTAAAATAAGTTTAACATTATCAATATTGTCTGGAACAATTTTACCAAGTCGGTCTATGCTGATTGCAGAAATATTATCTGCTTTTTCGGCCAGGCTCTGTCTGATACGTTGTAGCTCCAAGGCATTATTCAAAGCAACATCTAGTTCTTTTTGTTCGTCTGTTATCACTTGGACATTTCCCCATCTAGGCATGACAAAGAATACGATTCCTAGAATCGACAGCGTTATAAGTGCAATTGAAATAAATGTTCTAAACATAAGTTATTTATTGTGGGGTGTTAGTCCCGCCATCCAAAGGCTCTGGTAATATTGGTTCTGGTTGTGACACCGCTCGACCACGCTTTGCAACACGCTCTGCAAGCAAAAACGATCTGTTGATTTTCATTGAAATATCAAAACTTATTCCGCCGTCGTTATTGGGTGAAAAATTCGAGAACACATGATCAGAAACCATATCTTCTTCGCCAAAAATTGCTGACTGCTGAGCAATGGCTGTGTAGTTTGTTGCCTCGCCAGCAAGTTTCAAAGAAATGGGTCCGTCTGCCTGCGAGAAATTAAACTGTGAAAAACGAACATCAGGCAAAGTTGTTAGCTCTAGCATTCGAAACAAAGGTTCCATCATAATATGGTTATCCAACAACATGCTGGCTGATTCCAATCGGTTATCCAGCTTTTGAAGTTCCGCTAAAAGAGACGTTTCAAATACACCTTCGGCTACCTTTAATGATTCACGTTTTTCGTCCAGACTTGCCTGTGCTAACTGTTCGTAAACCACAACACCACCAGCAGATGCCCCAGCAAGAATAACCAGCAAAACTGCCAACATCATCAAAAGCCCAACGGGGCGTGAACGACGTTTTTTTGTCGCAGGCGCTGACATCGTTGGCTTTTTAGGTATAAAAGTTGTCTGGAAATCTTGATCCATATACTGTATTTATTGTATCACGCAAGACGTGCCAATATGTGGGGATTGCGGTGTAAAAAATTATTGCAGACTACGCAACGCCAAGCCAACAGCCACAGAAAAAGATGACCCAACGCGGTCCAGTATTGGCGACAAAAATTCTGGAACTTTTGTTCGCTGAAATGGCTTGCCTATTATAACCTCGGTTTGCAGAACCTCGGTCAATCGTTCTGTCAGACCCTTGAGCTGGGCTCCACCACCAACACAAATAATAGTTCGAACTGATTGGTTGTTGCTTTTTTCAAATTCAATCAACGATGATTGTAACTGGTCAACAACATACTGAAAAGATGATTTTATATTATCTTTGGCTTGTGGATATTCATCTGAGCTTCCAGATAGCCCAACCGAACGTTTTAGTTTTTCGGCTTTGTCAAAATCTATATTAAAAGTCGTAGCCAAGTTACGTGTCAATATAGATTGACCACGCGGAATATTAGACAGTGCACGCAATACACCTGTGTCAATTATTCCAATACGTGTGCTGGATGCACCAAAATCAACCACAGCTACCGTGTGTAAATCATTTCGCAACAACGAACGAATCGACGAGAACATTTCTATTTCGATAGACTCAACGGGAATTTTTGCCTCGCTAGCAATCAGAGAATAATTTTTTATGGTGTCATGATGAACAGCTGCTATTAAAACATTGTGCGGTTCTAGTTTTTCAGAAGATGATTTTGCCCCCAATGGAACCTCTTCTGCGAAAACAGTTTTTCTCTCGACACGGCTGGGGATTGCCCACCAATCCAAAGATACTTCCTCGAGAGGAACAGGAATATATTTTCGTGCCTCGTTTGGTATTGCCTGTGCAATGTCACGCTCGCTCAGGGTGCCTGGTAATTTAACAACCGCAACCAAACTGGTAGACGCCGCGATGCCATAATTCCCAGACGTTGCAGTTGTCTTTGATTGCTCGGCCAGATCACGAACAACAGTAGCTATTGTTGTGGGTGGTAAATGTGTGACTTCCCATTGTGATGCGTTAGCATATTGCCCTAATGCAATCTCGCCATATGTTTCCAAAACTATAACCCCACGGTCGCGTTTTAGTTGTACGATTTTTATAGACGAAGAACCAATATCAATCCCCAAGGAAACATTACCTCTTCCTTTTTTAGAAGAAAATACTTTTGAAAATGATTTTGTAAAATTATCTATAATTCCCATAAATACACGTATAGTATAACACGCTATAATACCAATATGACTCTACGGCAAATTGTGAACATCTGGCTGGATATTATTTTCTATCCAAACAAATTCGAGGAAAATTTTGAACAAGAAATGCGCCTGTGCCCACCAGCGCCATCGCCGTCATATCCATGGCTTTCATCTGTATTGCAATACAGACACCAAACACTGCGACAAGGGTTGCGTATCCTAAAAAAACGAAAGAGTCATATCATTTCAAAAACTCTGGGAAATTACCTCCAAGATGCCCTGATTGATCACATTTCAGAACTGCAAACATTCTCTACGCGAGAAATTATCATCACCAGCATCCCCCTCAGTAAAACCAGACTGCGTGAGCGTGGGTTTAATCAAGTCGATTTACTATTGGAATCAATGGCAAGTCCATTCATTTCCAAGCTCATTATCCCAAAAATACTGAATGTTTCGTTGGCAAAAAACAAGCAATCCACAATAAACAAGAGAGCTCAACGTTTTGACAATGTTCGCGGGACATTTGCCGTAAATACAGCAAAAAACGAGAAAATCAAAGGTCGCCATATTGTTTTGATTGATGACATAACTACGTCAGGGGCAACATTATCCGAGGCCCGGCGGGTGCTATTAGCATCTGGTGCCGCAGCCGTTACCGCAATAACTATAGCCCATTAGATAAGAATTGCTCAAAATGTAATAAAATGGCTGTTTTTACGTCATATTGTGTGAAAGCACGGCAAATCAACATATTTTTAGAAAAGCATTAAAATGCTTGACAAAATAGTGAAAAATGCTATGGTAGCTACGAAATGTAAATAAACATATTTATACGGGGTTCAGAGCTATACGCTCTATTCCCTATTACTTTAAAACTAAATAAAGATTATGAAAAAATTATTAACTTTTTCACTGCTATTAGCGGTAATTTTTGCAACCAGCTCTTGTAGCAAAGATCTAGTGCCATTCAAAACAAAGGTAAGTGGGGTACAAATTCCACAGGAACGAATAGTCGATGTTCAGGTTTACCCGAGCACAGAGATTATTCTGAAATCGGTTGAAAACACCGCAACCCCAGACGAGAGCGGTAAAGTTGCCGTCAACAAAAACAGCAAAGTAAAAATAATACCTGCTGGTCTTGGTGGTCAAATTGTTGATCAAAAAAAGACAATAACAGGATTAACACTTGTTACTGTTGCATTTGGTGATGGTAGTATAAAGTTAGATTTTTTAGAAGAAAAATCTAGCGGAAAATTTATACTATATAACAAGAGCGGTAGTGCTGTTGACATAGGGGGAGAAATATATGTGGTAACACATATGACACGACCTTCTCTTGATTGTTAAGCTGTTGCCAAAAAAGATGCCTCAGTGGAAAAAATCAAAGCACGTGGTCCTGGTTACAAGGCGCCAAAGAATAATTAATTAATTTTCTAATCTTAAAACCCAAAATCAAATTGAAAAAGTTTAATTTATTATTAATGATTGCTGTGGTAGCCATGGCAAGCATACTTTCTTCTTGTAAAAAAGAAGAAGATATAACATTACCAGAACCTCCTCCAGTAGAGGAGGAGCCAAAGGATACAACCACTGTGGACACCACAACGGTGATAGATACAGCAGTAACAATTCCTAAACAGAATTTTACTGCTGATGTGGAATATGAAATGGGCGAATTACTTGACCAGTTTCGTGTGGAAATGGTTAGCCGACCAAGCAACGAAGATCCGGATAGCACGTTTACGCGTGTTACGGAGGCGGGATCAGAAACTCTAAAAGTTTCAACCGCCATTTCTTTTGATGCTTTAATATTGGAATACAAAAATTCATATACGAATAATAACGTATCGGAATTTGTTTCTAATATAGATTGGAACACAAGTGATCCATTAATGGGAACATCTAACCAATCAATGGCTGATGCTTTGCAGAGCTATCGTGATTCATGGTTGATAACCACAGATTCGATAGCAACTTCTATCGCTTTATCCATTTACCAAACATCTGTTAAGGAAACATATATAACAGAATGTGAGAATATCAGAAGCTCCGGAAAAATGTAAAATACATGGCTACGGTAAGGGTACGACCCGCCAGCCCCGCACACATTGTGTGCGGGGTTTTTTATTGCTTGGCACTCGAAGTGCCCAGCAACCACTTGTTTGTACATCAAAAAAACAGCGCGATTTACTTGCGCTGTTTTTAATTTATCTTTTTTTGCTATTTTATTTTTGGAGCAAGTTCAAATGAACCAAAAATGAATTTAATGTCTTCTATAAATGCAGCGGTTGCGGGATTGTTTGCCGAAATCTGAATATCAGAAATATCAATTTGACTCTCTGAATCATCTGCCAAAATTGATGCATTTAAT
>JAOULM010000055.1 GCA_029882015.1 Candidatus Nomurabacteria bacterium | reverse complement strand
CACTGTTATTGTGACCGCACCAGATCGCCCTGTTGGACGCAAACAAATCCTGACAGCACCATCAGTCAAAATCTGGGGGCAAGAACGCAACATTCCTGTAATACAACCAGAGGGAAAACTAGATGACGCATTTTTGACAGAACTTTCCAGTCATAATTGCGAACTGAATGTTGTGGTTGCCTATGGAAAAATAATTCCAACCCGCGTAATCACCGCCACAAAATTCGGGACCATTAACGTGCACTATTCCCTATTGCCAAAATGGCGCGGAGCCAGCCCCATCGAGGCTGCTATCTTGAACGGCGACAGCGAAACGGGTATCACCATCCAACAAATGGTATTTGCCTTGGACGAAGGTCCTGTTTTGATGCAAAAAATTTACCCATTGAACGGCAGTGAATTCGCATACAAATTAAAAGAAATTTTTGCCCCAATGGGCGGTGAAATGCTGGCAGAATTGTTACCGAAAATAGAATCCAGAGAGGTTGAACCTCTGGAACAAGATGACAGCCAAGCAACCTATAAAAATAAATTTGATAAATCCGAGGGCGAAGTAGATCTGGACGAAATGTCAGACGATGAACTGTGGCGACGTTGGCGCGCATATTATGGTTGGCCCGGGATGTATTATTTTGAAACTACCCCAAGCAAGAGTCAGAGTTCGGACCTCTCGCCCTCGCTACGCTCGGGCTCTGGAGGTACGATCTCAACCCTTGCAGAAAGCAGTAAACCCAAACGAGTTATCGTAAAAGACGCCGAATTTGAAAACGGAAAATTTATAATAAAAAAGATTCTCCACGAGGGAGAATCTAAAGTTATAGAAATTTAATTGCTATTAATTTTCTTTTGTTCGGGAAAGATACGGAGTAAAACCCACCTAAAGGTCAGTAGTGTATACCTTATTAGAAAACCTGATCCCACACCTACAATGATGGCAAGCATAATCATTACAAATGAGAATACTATCTCCAATATTACACCGTGACTGAACATAGAAGCATGATATCGCCAAACAAAAAGACAGAAAAAATAAGTCACCACCGCCATATTCAAAAAAGATTCTCCAAATTTTCCAACCAAGTCTAATCCTCTATTATGATTAGTAAATCCTATATTCAAAGTTATAAATCCAATAAAAACAATGCTAGCCCCCCAGATAAATAAAGGAGTTAAGTGGCTCAACCCCAAACAAACCACAAGGAGTACGTTTAAAATGTACATAAAAATTTCATATTTTTTCATACTATTTTTTTTAATTGCCTACAATAATTCCCTTTATTTACATACTTTTCTTAATTATTTGTCAAGAAAAATGAACGGCTCATGCATGAGCCGTTCATTTTTTTAAGATTTTAATTATGCCTCGATTGTTTCCTCTGTCTCACCTCCTGAAACGGTTACTGTTTCAAAAATAACATCTTCTGTTGGGATTCCTCCTCCTGCTCCGGCGAATTCATTTCCGTGTTCAATATTTACAATAGCGTCAACAACGTCCATACCCTTGATTACTTCGCCGAATACCGCATGTTTCCCATCCAAGAATTCGCTGTCTGCAACCAGAATAAAGAATTGGCTACCATTGGTATTTGGCCCTGCGTTTGCCATCGAAATAAACCCACGACGGTTTGATAGTGCTGGGTCAAATTCATCATCAAATGCATATCCCGGCCCACCTGTTCCCCACTGTGATTTTAATTCTGCGTCTTTTGATTTTGGATCCCCTCCTTGGATCATGAATCCAGGCATTACTCGATGAATACGTGTTCCATCATAGAACCCATCGCCCGCAAGTTTTGCAAAATTTCCCGCAGTAATAGGTGTCTTATCTGTGAATAATTCGATTTGAATTTGCCCCTGCGTTGATTCGATAGTTACAATTGGATTTTCTGACATAGGTGTTTCTGTTTTTCCGTTACTTAATAATATGATGCTTGTAATTATGGCGACAACAGCCAGGACCATTGCTATATATTTTACTGATTGATTCATGTGTATTTTCTTCTTATTAATAATTTATGATGACTATTTTATTGCTGTCCACGCCCCCATGGTTTGATTCCCTTGAGTCGTTTTTTAACCTTGCGCGCTCCACGTTTCATCAAATCGAACATTTTGTTTTGACTACGGCGTGCTTGTCGCATGATTTCGTCTTTGGTTTCATCGATAGCTGCATACAAATCTCCATGTAATGTGTTCGCATAGTATACCTTGCCACCTACTGTTAATTTTATTTCTGCTTTGAACAAGTCGTCTCCGGTGTTTTGCCCTTCGCGGTCTTTGCCGACCTCGACATGAACAAATACCGCTGGGTCATCTAGATCTATGACTTTTTTCAACATGGCTACCTTTTCATCCAGATAGTTAGAAATGGCATCGGTCATGTCCATATTGGTTGTCTTGATATTTATTTTTACCATATACAAAAGATTTATAAATCATCTGATAATACATCTATTATATCACATGATTATTCTACAGATTCCAAGGCTCGGTCATCGATTTCCACAACTTTTTTGTGCCCCTGATTACCGCTAATTATCTGAACAGCGTTAATTGGCACACCAAATTCATTCGACAATATCTCGCGAACACGGTAATTTGCCATATTTCGTACGGCTCCCTCGCGCACAAAGATGCGATACCTCTCTTCGGTCTCTTGGGTGATGGATTCTTTCTTGGCACCGGGGAAAGCTTTGACATGGATATACATACCCACATTATTGCAGAGCAGGCATTTTTTTGCTAGTATAACGTTACATTCCTCGGTAGCTCAGCGGTAGAGCGTTCGACTGTTAATCGAGTGGTCGCAGGTTCGAATCCTGCCCGGGGAGCATAAAACAAAGAGTCCA
>JAOULM010000021.1 GCA_029882015.1 Candidatus Nomurabacteria bacterium | reverse complement strand
TAATAGGTCTACAGTAGCGTATTTTTGCTAAAAACTCAAGATACTGGTATAATTTTCTAGAAATAATTTTTTAAACATATAAATCAACATTAATGAACTACGGGAATAATATCAAAAGTATCATTGGGTTAAATTGCGGTAATGGTACACCATATGACGACATACTAGAAACATTTAAAAAAACTTTTTCTATGCCAGAACAGGCAGAAAAAATAACCAAACAAAATATTTTTATAGTCTGGGATGGAAATAAAAATGGGGTACATTTTTTGTTAAAATTAAGAAAAATCCTCAAGGATAAAGATAACAGCCTTATTCTTCGTAATATATCAACAATGGATGCATATGACCCACTTGAAAAGGCTGGTAAATGTGAAGTTGTTATTTTTTCTGGAGAGAACTATGATAATATCGCTTTTGTTGAACAGCAAAAGATTCAGCAATATACCAAATGCTTTTTTACAGAGAAAAGAAGGGTAAACAGCACTCTTGCTTGGTATCTTCGACGTGAAGATGTAGACTTGAAAAAAAATTAAAATAAGTTATAATAAATGCCGGTCAATTTGATCGGCATTTTTATTTATATGATCATATGATATATATGATCCCATCGTCTAACGGTTAGGACACCAGGTTTTCATCCTGGAAATCGGGGTTCGATTCCCCGTGGGATCACATACGGGGCCACATAGCAAAAAAACTTATAACACTACAAATATCCTTGAAATCATTGGTCTTTAATTACCCATCCTAATTCGAGGTCGTTTTTGAGTTTATATATGCTAAAAGGGGATTTTGATAGGAGCCTTATTTCTCAGCCTTTTTCAGGTTCGAGGAACCGGTGGGATTCAACATTGAATGTAACCTCGTAAAAAGATATAAAATAAAAAACCAAGTATATATACTTGGTTTTTAAATCATTTTTTAAAACTTGTTATTTTTTTCGCCGAGAACGGGTAACCTCAATAAGATCATCAATAAATAAATTATGAGGATGATTTTCCTTTTTATCAACAGAGTCACACCATCCTTCGGAATCTTCATTCATTCCGTTCTGAAGTTTTTTAACTACAGGTGAATCTGGTGTGAAATTCTCCTCCATCCATTTCGACATATTCAACTTAGGAGTCACGGAACTCCCACCTTTGTTGAGACCATTATTTTTTTTAGAACTATCCATGGGGTCAGTTATACGCATTTCAATTGTTTTTGTTTCCATTTTATTCTAAGTTAAGGAGTTATGAATGTCAATGTTTTAAAGTTACACACAACTGACTTGTGTAAAGTACTAATTATTATATTGGCTGCAAAATCATTTCATTAAAGAATTTTTTCAGGTATAGAACTGCGAATATTCGGTCAGCAACCGAGGCTAAAAATTGATGATCCCTCTCATCAAATTCGCCCCCTAAACAGTCTACATCTAAAAAACCAAAAAGAATCATTTTTTGTGATGTATGTGGCTCCATTCTGTAACCAATTGTAGTAGTCAATTTGGCATCATAATAATTCAAGTGGTCAGGTATAAATTGACAGGCATAAGCTTTATTTTTTCTTAGATTATTTAAATAAAAATAATTTTCAAAGTCGTCATCTAAAACGAAATTATACTCCATAAATTGCTTATATGATACACCATTAACCTTATTGTCATATTTTTTTCTTTTTCCTTCTGAGTCATGATTTCTAAGTAGGTGATGAATTGAATATCCAGAGGTTCCATCAAGGTTATCAACCTTTTTAGCCAGCCTAATTGCCACAGAACATTTGACCCCGGTGTTTAGATCAAATATTTTTTTCAAATCTTCTACAACCCTTGGTAAGAAATTAGCATATTGTCCATTAATATAATCTCTGTTATCTATGTTTTTATTTATAAGATCATCAACTATTATTTTTACAAAATCTCTGGTATGGTGGCTTATATTGTGACAACGGATTAAAGTAGTTTCCAAATTATTAAACCTATTTTCTAATTTTAATATGCGCTGAGTTTTCTTTGAATTAATCTCCTCTATTTTTGACTTATCCTTACTAATTTTATCAATTTCTTTTTTATGCTCAATAGTTAAATTATTTACAAAACCCCAAAATTTTTGCTGAATGGATTCTATACTTAATGAATACTCTTTTTGTGCTCGGAAATGAATATAAAAAAGGCAGATAGCCATAATAAGTATAGAAATTGATATTATCGTCAATTGTAGGGTAACAACAAATAATTTATCTTCCAATTTAGAAAAAGTGTAATTGTAGAGGTTACAATAAGGCCTATCGTAATCAAAGAAGCAACTAGATTCACATAATTACTCCATAGAAAAAATTTGTGACTACTAATTTTATTATCTATTTTTTTTAGTCTCTCTCCCATAATTTTAAAGGCTAATTTAAATTTGGAAAAATTAAATTACAATAAATACCCCATTCTACAAAGTTATCTGCCTGAAATTCAGGTAATTAAATTAACAACAACTATTTGATTTTGAGTGTGAGTTTTACATATTTAAGTACTCGGACAAATTGTATTGGCTTATTCTAAAGTAGTTGCATATTACTTTGATGGTTATGGGTAATACTCAAAGTATATTCCAAATATTAACTATAAAAACGCTACTTATATTTAAAAAAGTCAATTAATTTATGTATATTGAATAGTCGTCAATTTTGGCGGACATTTAAAATTACTGTGATGGGATTTTTTTCAAACTTATTCAAAAGTTCGAGTGGTGGAAAAACTACAAGGTCACGTATAGACAATGGTGGTAATTCTTCATCTTCAAGAAGGTCAGGTGATATTATCACCAAAACTGGGGGTGGCAAACATACCCATCAGGAATATACGTACAAAAATAGCCCTAGTGGTTCGTCGTACAAAGAGTACCACGGTGGTGAAAATTCAGGAGACAGAAGCTACAACAAATAGTTACTGTTGAAAATAATCTACCGCTTTTTTGAGTTCCTCTTTTGAATGAGGGAGACTAGCGTGATGTCTAAACTTAATAAAGGTGTCTACCATAAGATAAAGATTTCCCCAATCGTCGTCATAAAATTTAGGCTTGGCTACAATGGAATGACTGGGGTAAATTTTTGACCACATCTCAACTGCCACATCTATGTCGTCTTTTAGAATAAGTTTTGCACTATATAGGAGTGTTGTAAGAGTTTCTTGTTTATTCATATTTTAATTTTATACTTTTTAATTTTCTTTGCAAACCTTCTACTTTATTTCACCTCCTTTTCTTTTGTTATAGTCACTTTTGTGCACAGGTTCAGGTACCTTTTATGCACTAGTTGAACGGTAGCAGTGTAATAGAGATAGGATTTACCTTTGCGTTGTTTTGGGTTAGTTAGCATGTTCCCTTCAAAATCAGTAACACAAATAAGCCTTCGTTTTACTAACGAAGAAATAGACTTAGACACTACTCGCCTAGATAAGCCGGTTTTGGTTAGAAATTGACTTTGCGTAAGCCGATCACGCTCTTTACGCTTACCTGTACGTTTGTTTTGCCACCCTATAGTCTGACGGACAACTACGAGTAGTACCTTCAACTCAGCACCAGTTAAATACGTTAGGTGGGTATCTAAAAGTATATTAGGCACTTGTGTAAAAGGGAACTGCCTCATACATCATTTTTCTCTTTCTCTACTTCCTCTGTAGCCGCCTTGTACAACATATCTAGCAACTGATCTATTTGTTCCTTACTAAAAGGTTTGTTGTTGTATAGGATTGTAACCTCGTCAGGATAGACGAATTGTCTGTTACAAGTTCTATCTCTGCCTCGGTTAGGTTCACATACGGGGCCACAACGAGAAAAAACAAACTCAGTAAAGGGTGTTTTCGTTGATATTATTAGCTTTCGGCCCTCTGCTTCAAGGTTCGAGGTTACGTGTTCAATGATTTCGCGCTTTTCGTGATAGTTTGCTGAATCATACGTGTTTTTAAGGCCTTTGAGCAGTTCGAGGTACTTTTTGGTTTTATCAAAAATTTTGTTTTTGCCTTGACTCAAATTCTCTTTTTTCTCCAGTAGTTCTCTTTTTTCAAACATTAACCCTTTGTTTTTTGCCTCAAAAGCATCTTTTCCTAAAACAGCATCTAGGTAGGCATCGGTCAATCGGGCAATACGTTGTTCGATGTTTGTCACGTGAAGGTCTATTGACTGAAGCATATTTCTCTGTGTATCCAACCAATTTGACTCCAAAAAGCTTAACGCTTCGTCAAGCATGAGTTCTTCTTTGGGATTTAAACCGGTATATGAAAGATAATTTTTGAAATAACTTTCAATTCTATCTTCTCGAAGGGTTTTGGTTGGGCAGTCTTTGGTGTGACAGCGGTAGTAAATATGTCCTTTCTTTAATTCACCAATAAGTCGTTTTTCACAACCTCGGCAACGAATAAGTTTGCGAAACAAGTAGTCGTGTTTCAATGATCGGTACACGGATTTTCCACGACGGATAGCCTGTAATCGGGATCTATTTAAAGAATCATTATAGGGTGACTGATAGTTTTTACAAGTTTTCAAAGCAGTCTAAGAAAATATACTTGCCTTTTTGAATTAATTTAATTAGATTGACTTATCATGCATAAGACTATACCTACTAAACAAACACAAATAATAAAGCAGTACAATAAAAGCTTTATTCTGAAGACGAAAATTATGTTAGGTTATCCAATTTTGGAAGGTCTTTTTTTGTATAAAAGCAAATGCAGTAATGAAACTAATTTATAACGAAAAAAAAGGAGGTGAAAAGTAAAAAAATGGCCGGCATCACAAAGGATAACCGACCAAAAAATAATATGCGAGCCCATGATTTCAAGACCGGACTCTCATGTGGGTATTCTACGTAAAAAGTAGGTAAATGTTAAGACATTTCAAAATACCCCTAAATATTATTTTTTATCGATATGTTCCTTTGGGCGCTCAGCCCTTTTAAAATCAACGTTTTTATTGGTTAGTGTAAATTAATACATAGTACAATTATTATAATTGTCAAGGTATTATTGAGCACTATAACAACTTTCAGATTAGCGAGAGTAATAAATCACATTATTGACATGCTTTGAATATTTAGCTGTTCTTCGTTTGTGTATTTCATGACTTATAAGTTTAAAAATGTGTTGAAATAATAAGTGGATAATAAATAGACAGAGAAAGCCACCGAAATATTGAAAAGAAATCCGGTACTGGTAATTAGTTGATGGTAAAGGGCATACTGACCAATTGACAAGCAATAGAATGCATGTCCTGTAGTATTTTTTTTGAATTGGATTAATTCGTTCATTTCAAAGGCTTTGGGAGCCAAAATGAACCTGATCTGAAAAACAACTTTGGGAAATTAACACCACGGGGAATCGAAAGACGGAGGCTGCGAAGCCGTCGAGTATGGCGAGACGAAGCCGAGTCGGGGTAGCGAAATTTTCTGCAAGAAAATATTCGTGACCGATTCCCCGTGGGATCACAAAACACAAATGAGCACCCGCAAGGGTGCCATTTTTGTTTTGTTGTCATACATTCTGTGTAATGCTATTGTGAATACAAGCCTATTTCACAATCAAAAACCAGAGCTATGCAGAAAAATAAAAAAAGATCGGCAAAAGATTTAATCATTGCTTATCAGGAAAATAATGATTCAGGTGCGTTGAATGAATTGTTTAAAATATACGAAAAAAAAATCAAACTTACGATATCTTGCTATGTAACAAGCAAAAGATCGCATATAGTTGATGATATATATCAAGACACTGTAATTAATATAATCAAAGCGTTTAACAATGGAGCATACAAAGAGAGGGGGCAATTCCTATCTTGGGCTCGTCGTGCATCTATAAATGTATCAATTAATCATTTGCGCAAGGGACAGCGAACCAATAAATATGTCAGTTTATTTAGCGGTGTAGATTTGAGTATATATGAATTTTTACCAGGATCACAGAGATCTATCTGTAAATGGGAAGAGAGTGATTTTTATCTAAAGGTTAAATTTATTTTGGAAAATAAATTGCCGTACGAACAAAGAGTTATTGTTATTCTGAGATATTTTGCAGGAATGAAATTCAAAGATATCGCTGAAATAACCGGTGTCAGCCGTAATACTTCTTTGGGGAGAATACGATACGCACTGAGAAAATTCTGTAAACATTTGGGAATTCCAGATGTTACAAAAAAGAAGAGTCAAAAGAAAAAGCTAGAAATCAAAAAATATTTATAGCTCTAAAACAATACTAAATTTAGTATTGTTTTTTTATTGCATCTGTAACCACAAATACAGGTCTTCGACGGCTTTGACTGCATCGCCGGCAGATATGTTGTTCTGGTGGTACATGACCGTCGTAGCGTCTCCTGCGGCCCAGATACCTGGTTCGCTGGTGGTCTGGTGCCATGGGTCGATCTCGATTCGATTGATATTATCCAATTTTACAATATCTTTTGCAAAGTCAGTATTGGGAAGTTGTCCGATTTCCACGAAGACACCTGATACATCCAATTTTTTTGTTTCTCCAGATTTTGTATCCAAATAAGTAACACCATTGACGAAAGCCTCGCCGTGTATTTCCTGGATTTGTGCATTTAATATTCCCGTCATTTTTGGATTTGCCAAAACTTTTTCAACGGTGATTTCATCGGCCTTGTAATGGTCGTTGCGATGTAGCAACGTTACAGATTTACAGTATGCCAACAATTGTGCGGCAGATTCAAATCCAGCATTACCGCCACCCAACACAACAACATCCATGTCGGAAAATAGTGGCCCATCACAGCTGGCACAATAGACGACCCCCTTGTTTTCGAATTTGTCGGCTCCGGGGATATCAATTTTACGGCGACTGGATCCCGATGTTATCAGAACAGAACGCGCAGTGAACGATTCGTCTTTGTTGGTTGTTATCTTAAAACTATCTCCATCTTTTGACAAACTAGTTACGCGTGATCCTGATACGATATTCAGCCCTTTACTCTCGTATTGACGAATATGATTTTCGAAACTTTTTGCTAGGTCAGATCCCGAGATAGTGGGTGTGCCAATCCAGTTGTAGATTTCTGCCGAAACGGCAGATTGTCCGCCGAATTCCTCGGCGATGATTAATGTTTGTAATTTTTTACGTGCGGCATAGACGGCTCCGGCTGATCCAGCTGGCCCACCTCCAATAATTATCAAATCGTATGTCATATGGGTGATATTGTAACATATCAACATGGAATACAGACCACCAACTTAGAGGTTGAACCTCTAAGTTGAGTTTTTGTTCCGAGGCTTTTTTATATACAAAAACGAATGGCTCACGCGTGAGCCATTCGTTTTTAGGTGTTTTTTGTTTTATTTTGACCGTCGCAAGAATGCTGGGATAGCTCCAAAGTCGCTATCATCGTCATCTTCGTCCTCGTCTTCTTCTGGTTCTACATTTTTACGAGATGATTCTGGTGGCTTTGACATTGCTTCTCGGGGGGTTTCTGCCAACCCTCCACGTTTTGTTAGGTCAATGGTGAATCCTGTCGCGATAACTGTAACTTTGATTTCGCCTTTGCCCAGTGATTCGTCGCGAATAGTTCCGAAAATAACCTTGGCTTCGCGGTCGATTGATTCTGTGATTATACGCGCTGCCTCTTGGACTTCGTGCATGGTCAAATCATCACCACCAGAGATTGCGAATAGGACCCCTTTGGCTCCATTGATTGAAATATCCAACAGTGGGGAATTGATGGCTTCGATGGCGGCTTGTTCGGCTCGTTTTTCACCAGACGCAACACCGATACCCATGAATGCAGACCCTGCGTCTGTCATGATTGTTCGAATATCTGCAAAGTCGATGTTCACGATACCCGGAGTCGTAATTAATTCACTGATTCCGACTACGGCTTGTTTTAAAACTTCGTCACATATTGCAAAAGCATCGCGGAATGTCGTGTCTTTGTCTGTGATGGATAGCAATCGGTCGTTTGGAACGACAATCAATGCGTCGACTTCTTTTTCCATTTCCAATAGACCTTCCTCGGCTATTCGTGTTCGCTGGTCACCCTCGAATGAAAATGGTTTTGTTACAACACCTACGGTTAGGATTCCTTCTTCTTTGGCTATGCGCGCTACGATTGGTGCGGCTCCGGTTCCTGTTCCGCCACCCATACCACAAGCAATAAACACCATGTCGGCTCCTTTTATTACTTCTTGGATTTCAGCCTTGGTTTCTTCGGCGGCTTCACGTCCAACATCTGGATTCATTCCTGATCCCAGACCCTTGGTAAGGTTTTTTCCAATGTGAATTTTTTTGTCAGCCAACGAGTGATGCAGATCCTGAGTGTCTGTGTTCATACAAATGAACTCGACTCCGGTTACATCGGATTCGATCATGTGGTTCAAGGCGTTTTTACCTGACCCACCAATACCTACGACTTTTAATCGTGCAAATGTTTTAATGTCTGGATTTACTTTTGGCATAATAATGTTTAAATTTCTAGCGATTAGGGAAAATTACTGACATCTCGGTAATGGATACATATTATCAGAAATTGTACGAAAAGCCAAAGAAGAGAGGTTGACATAATTTTGTAATTTGGTATTGTGGATTTAAACAAAAACAATTAAATTATGACTACAAAAATACAAGATTTACCAAGCGCTAAAGGAGCCAGGGTTAAGATTATTGAATCTAACTACAAAAAAGATGAAGTTGTTAACTTTGTAAATAAACTTATCTCTGATTTTATAGAAAATAAAATTTCTGAACCTCTGTCTTTTCCTGAAACTTTTGGTGTTGAAGAAAAATTACGGACTCGTGCATTATTGGCAAGGGGAATATGGTATTCATATTTTGTGGACGGGAAATTGAAAATTTTCGACAAAGAAGAGTGCTCCACAAAAGAAAATAAAAATCACTTCAAAGAAAGATGTTTGTTTCAAAAAATATCCATACTATTGGGGAAATATGACTCCGGAGAACTCTACATTAGAGAGAATGTTGACAAAGATGATGCAAGAGATTTTGGCTCCCTTGAGAATTTTTTGAAAGCTCTAAAATCTGCTTTTTCTGGAACAACAATAAGATTAAGCAAGAGGAAAATATCAGATTTTTATTCACTCGATCTTGATTTTATTCGACCAAATTGATTAAAATTTTCTATTTTAAAACCTGAACAATATTTGTTCAGGTTTTTTCTATGGGAGTAAATTTTTGAAAAAATTAGAAATTGCGCGTTTGACTTGATTCCAAGTCATGGCGACTTTGGTTCTGGAAATATCACCATAATCTGAATCGGGCAAGAAACACAATCCATAGGCAACCAGCCACGATGAATCAGGCAATTTTTGTTTGTATTTTGCCAACAGTTCTGCGCTGGCAACCTTGGATGGTAATCGCAGTACTGCCTTGGCGTATTCCTCGATGGAATGCAGAGCTGATCCACCACCTGTCATTACAATCCCTGCGGGCAACAAACCACTACGTCTGATTTTTTTCAGATGTGCATCAACCAAATCAAAGACGTCTTTTAGTCGAGCTTCGACAATTTGATCAATTTTCTTTTTCGAGTGAGCTCCGCTTTCGCCACGTTTTAATGTCTCGGCTTCGTCCAAGGGAACTTTGAATCCCAATGCAATATCGTTTGTGATATCCATTCCACCGGTTGGCAAAACCTCGAGAGAGGTTACGATGTCACGCTCGAACACCGCCATTGATACTGTTTCTGACCCGATGTCTACTAGCAATACACCGACTTGTTTTTGTCTAGGTGACAATGTTACAAGGCTAGACGCGACTGGCGCAGCAACGATATCCAACACGCTAACTCCGGCGTGAGATACTGCGGTTATTAGATCCTCGACATGTTGGTTCAACGCCGAGATGAATAGAATACTTGCGTCCAGTTTCATTCCGCGCATTCCAACTGGGTTACCCAAGACAGGGTGATTGTCCAATGTGTATGATATTGGAATGGTGTGCAGTATTCGTCTGTTTTTATATTGACCTGCGAATTGTTCCTCGGCATTTACCAGTATGTTTGTCATGTCTAACTGGGTGACTTCGCCGTCGGCTTTGGAGATTATGTTTGATGCCATAACTGTGTTTGATGACAGACTGATTCCACCGATAGACACAAAGGCTCTAGAGATTTTTATCTTGGCTGTTGTTTGAGCTTGTTGTATTGCGCGAGCAATTGATTGAGTCACCGAGGCAATATTATGCACATAACCATTTCGCACGCCCTTGGTTTCTGCGAAACCTATTCCGCGGATTCGCGGAATAGGAAATGATGATGAGTGTTCGGAAATAACTACACGCGTAGCATAAGACCCAATATCAATACCGGTTACAATGGATGATTTCATATATAACCATATCGTATCATTTTTTTAGTAAAAAATAGATTTTGCCCTGTGAATTGGATATAAACCACCCACAAAAAAACCGAGACAATTTTGTCTCGGTTTTTTTTGTGGGTGGTTTTATCTTTGAAAGTATTATCGTCGTCCGTATTGTTTTTCTTCGACTTTACCTAGTTTCCACATTTTTTTGTATTTTTTCCCGTTTCTAATTCGGGCCATAGCGCCTTCTTTGCGTCGTAGGTCAGATGCCTTGCGGGCAAAATAGCGGTTTCCCTTTAGCATTTGTGTAAAATCAGCATTACGAACAGCCTTGCGGAAACGACGCAAGAGATTCATACTATTTTCATTTTTGTTACGCACTACTTGTGCGACTGTTGTATTTGCCATATGTGGTCACGATATTACCACAGGCTATAATGAAACGCAAGAGCAGATTTCCACTATTGATTACATTGCACTGTATAGTCATTCCCCAGAGAAAATAGACGGGCAAACAGGTCTGGAATACTGCCTGGATGTTGCTCTGTGTATATTGTCGTTGTTATTATAACCAGGTTTTTGCGATGCCCCTGATGGGCCGTTATTACAGGATCCCATTTTTCAAACATATTAACCAATACGTCATTTTCCTTTTGGAGATTCTTTCTAACAAGAGATTTTTTCAAAATCGTTTGCCATGTTGCCGGTGGTAGACCCAGCTGTTTACGCAAGGTTAATTCTTTGCGTGTAAATCTAGAAATGTTTTTTCGCACAACCGGATCCATTGTGTAGGTATCATTTACTCGTGTTTGAATGGTAAACGAATATTTTGCGTGCTCGGCAAGGCGCATAATCAATCGCACAATAGACTCGCTAGTGTCAAAACGTGGCAGAGAATACATAGAATCAATCGAGCCTATTATTATATGATCAACAAATTCGTTCAAATAAGGCAGAATTAATTCATTCGCGATTAGAACAGTTTTCTTTGGGTTCCATTTTTCCAAAGCTTTTTGAACTTGGACATGTGTTTTTGTGTGGTCTTTGTCTATGACCAATGTATCCATTTTTAATGTTTCTTGGATTTCTTTTTCTATAGATTGTGTCCCTATCCCAAATGATTCCAATCGCCAGCTGGTAAAGGTT
>JAOULM010000054.1 GCA_029882015.1 Candidatus Nomurabacteria bacterium | reverse complement strand
GTCGCATTCTAAAAATGGAATATCCAGATGTGCAGCAACGCGCATTGCGTCACGTCGTTCATCCCGCCACGTACATTCTATCCAGTCTGGTTGCCAGGTACGAATAAACACCCCAACGACATTGTGTCCTTGGTCTTTGAGAATAGCTGCAGTCACGGACGAGTCTACCCCACCAGACAAACCCACGAATATTGTTTTTGGTTTTTCCTCCATATACACCATGCTACTGGAAAATAATTTTCATGCAAATAAAAACCACAAAATGTGGTTTTTATTTGCGTTATTATAATGTCATTAGTTTCTGATACAGCTCGAATGTGGCGCGAGCGTCAGCGAGCGCCGTATGAGCACGTTCGTTTTTTACACCAAAATGTTCACACAAATCATTCAGGCTAAATCGTTGAACGTCAGGTGATTTGGCTAGTTTTGCAAATGCGATAGATATGGTGTCCAGTTTACGAAAATTCAAAGCGTTGTTGACACCTGTTGTTTCAAAAGCGTGTTCGATAAATTTTGCATCAAATGCAATATTATGCGCGACCATGATTGCGTCTTTGCCTAGTTCTGCCAATTGGTGCATGGCTTGTTCCAGACTGATTGCAAAAATCCATTCCCCCTCGTTATAGCCATTCACACGCAGCGCCGTTGGGTCGGCATCCTGTATACGCATGGGCTGAACCTTGACCTCGAATTCTTTTACCAATTCAAACGTTGGCACAGCTGATGACCAATTCTGTTTTACCAACACTGCCCCAATTTCGACAATTTCATGTTTGCCTAAATCGAACCCTGTAGTTTCAATATCTAAAAAAAGTAAGTGTTTGTTTTTCATGTTGCAAAATTAAAAATCGGAATAAAAAATCGCCCCAGCGAAATATGGAATCATTATACAGCATGTCACAAAGCACCGCAAAATTACCGCAAATACAGTCGTTTGTTTTGTACATGCCCATCATGATTCACAGCATAATGAACCTGCCCAGAGCTATCATGTAAATAGAACAGATAGTTCGTTTTTATAGGGTCCAAAACAGATAACATTGCGCGCATCCCTGGGTTACTGATTGGTGTTGGTGGCAGACCTTTGTTTGTGTATGTATTATATGGCGAATCTTTACGCAAATCACTGGTTTTCAATTGTGCGCTGGTAAGCCCTCGTTCATACACAAACGTAGCGTCAACCTGCAAAGGCATCCCTATTTTCATTCGCCGTAACATAATCCCAGCAATGGTGCGTTGTTCTGAAAATTTATTGTAGGCTTCGCGTTGAATAATAGATGCCAATATCACAACATCATCAAATGATAATCCAGCAGTCGTAGATGATGCAATTTGTTGTTGGATTTTTGCAGTTTGTAATTCAAAATTTTCCCGCAAAATTTCATAAGCCCTCTCTGGTGTAGTGCTGGGAAACATCAGATAAGTATCTGGAAACAAATATCCCTCGTTATTTTCTGCAAGTCTTATGAATGCATCTGCATTAAAATCAAGCAGTTGCTTTTCCATTGTTTCGGCCATCTGTTTTACCGTAAGCCCCTCGAACAAAGCAACACGAACTCTAGAGTTACCATAATCCCCTTTGGCTAATTTACGAGACAAACGAATTACCCCTAGTCTATTCTGGAAAACATAATCCCCCGCCTTGACCTGAGATTTATGAAAAACCCGTGACCACAATCTGAACATTCGCGGTGCACGCAACGCTCTCTTTTCGTCCAGCTGAACAGCAACGTCTGCCACTGTTGCTCCGCTACGAACGGTGATAATAGTATCGCGCGGAAAACGATACGGCGGACTAAACCAAACCATCCAAATAATCCAGCCCACAACAAAAACAGACAATCCAGCCAGGATTATTTGTTGTATGTATCGTGGAAATTCTGACCACTTACGAAGTATTGAATTTTGAAATCCTAATTCTTCCATAATTATTACATTGGCAAGTTTGCCGGTGGTTCTGCTTTGGTTGATTCTACACGCTCGAATGTTGGAGTCTCGATAGCTCGTCCTGGGAAGTGGAAAATAGTAGCTAATTCTTCGGTGTTTAGCACAAACGGGTCACGTCGATTTGGACGATAAAACCATCCACGTTCCATGTATGCCTCGAACATATCTTCTTTCATATTTTCAACTTTGTTGCCCCACCCCTCCCATGGATATGAAATCCCGGTTGCAGATCCAATCTTGAATCCGTTCAAATGTGGAGTGTTAAATTGTCGGAACATCCCCAGCAGTGCCTGTATAATCGGAGGTCTAAAATAATCTTTTGGAGAAAGATACATGGTTCTGATACCAACATCAAAACCAGGTTTGGTTGTGCTACGTTCGACTGCCTCCAAGACATCTTTCTCTAGTTTTGTCATTTTTGCCAAATCACGTTCTTCTTTTTTTTCTTCACCGACTATTTTTGATCCTTTTTCTTTTATTAATTTCTCTATTAATTTGTCGGCTTCTTTGACCCAATTTTGTTTTTTTACAAATGTTCCCTCTTTTTCAAAACGGTCTTGGGTTGCCTGAACCAAAATCTGTACCCAAAGCTGTTCTCCTTTACCTAGGCTTCCCATCATTTCGATGACACCAGACAATGGATCGATTTTTTCCTCTACATCCACGTTTGCCTTGTCCAATCCATAATCGACATATGTTTTTATTGGGTATGCGTCTTCTTTGCTGAGCTTCCACTCGACGCCAAACATAGACCACTGATTTGTGGCAATATATTTTTCTGTGTATTTAACATAATCATCAACCTCGCTAATTTCTGCGGATGGGTACTGTGCATAAATTTGTGATTCGATAGCAAAACGAAATTTAGATTGAGTTCGAATGAAAAAATAAACGTTTCCCTCGACGGATACAATCTCCAAAGAGAACCACGCGCGCAATTGCCCTTTCCACCAGCGGTCAATA
>JAOULM010000020.1 GCA_029882015.1 Candidatus Nomurabacteria bacterium | reverse complement strand
GTTGTGGTGTGTCACAACCCCAATCCTTGAAATCAGGATCCACCCAACCAAGAAAGGTTTTTTCTGCGTGAGCAAGGTTGGCTGTTTTTCCACCTTTGCAGGCAGAGATAGTGACCGTTTGACCTCCTGAAATTAATCGGAGATAAGTATTTTTAGGTTCTACTAGTTCATAATTACCTTCGACAAGTTGCTGTAAGGCTTCTTTTGAAAGATTATTAAACCAATGCAAATCATCAAGTGATCGTTGACCATTGCTTAATTTGTTCCCTAAATCTTTTTGAAGACCTAACAACCTAGTTGCCGATTCTTCTTTGGTGCTTTTTTGCCCCATAACTCTAATTATTTTATGATTGAACAACCAGCACATACCTAATGCATGAACCTCGATTCTGTAATATTATAACATATTTCATACCATTTTGTCAAAAATATAAAAAACCAGCCTTTTGGGCTGGTTTTTTATAAGAATAAATAGGTTTATTTCAACTCTACCTTTCCCCCTGCTTCTTCGATTTTTGCTTTGATTTCATCTGCGTCTTCTTGTTTTGCTCCTTCCTTGATAACAACCGGTGCTGATTCAACCAACTCTTTGGCTTCTTTCAATCCCAATCCTAGCAATTCTTTGACAACTTTCATCACAGGAATTTTTGCTCCTCCATCTGATGTAAGCTCTACGTCAAAATATGTTTTCTCTTCGGCTCCAGCATCTCCTGCTGGACCTGCTACAGCTACGGCTGCAGCTGAAACACCGAATTTCTTTTCTAATAGTTTAACCAGTTCGTTCAATTCAATAACGCTCAAGTTTTCTACAGTTTCTACAAGGTCTTTGAACTTTGCAGGAACCTCTACGTCTTCTCCTGCTTCTTCGGCTGGTGCTTCTGTTACGGGAGTTTCCTCTACTGCGGGTGCAGTTTCTGTGTCTGGAGTTTCAGTTGCTTCTACGGCGTCGTCTTTTTTTATTTCTTCACTCATAGTAATTTTTAGATTATTTTTGTCTAAAGTGTTCCAGGAATTTGCCCCAGGAAAGGGGCAAATTCGGAACTAAATTCAGAATAGTCGCTTTCGCTCCTTTCTTCATTCATCTTCTGACATAGTAATTTGTTAGTTTAATTTAATAATAATAATGACGTGTTCCAGGAATTTGTTTTAACAAATTCGGAACCAAATTCAGAATAGTCGCTTTCGCTCCTTTCTTTATTTGTTTTCTGCAATAGCGTTCAATGCTACGACAAACCCCTGGATTGGTGAATTGATAACATTCACAAACATTCCACGAAGTGTTTGCAAGCCTGGGATGGTTGCGATTTCATTCATTGATTCTTCGTCTTTGAATTCTCCAGCAAATATTCCTCCGACAATTTTTACATTATCTTTGTTGTCTTTGTGGAATTCATAGACTTCGCGAGCAGATGCAAGTTCATCTGATGAATATGCAACAGCTATGTTTCCTTCTAGCGGTGGAAGTTCCCCAGTATATCCGGCGTTATCCAAAGCTATTTTCAACAATGTCTTTTTCAAAACTTTGTATCCAACTCCTTCTTCGCGTAATTTTGTTCGCAAAGCATCTGCCTGAGCAACGCTAAGTTTATCAAATTGCACAAAAGTAACTGACTTTGCATCAGCCAAGGCATCAGATATCTGAGCAACGATTTCTTTTTTCTTTTCTTTTGTAATTGCCATGTGAATAAATTTTCGGAGTGAGTTCTACCTTATATATCCGATGAAATAATTCTATCGAATTATTTCCCTGGATAAATTAAACATAGTCGCTTCGCTCCTTGTTTTAATTTAAAATCCGACCTTTCGGTCGCCAAATGTGCCACATCCTGATTATACAATCAGTGAATAGTGAACCTCGGTAGGTGTCTTTATAACGCCAATGGCGAAAACCTACTGTCTTTAGCGAACTATTACTATATTAGTCATTTTTATAATTTTGTCAATGGCTGGTATTTATTACCTCAAAAACTTCTCTTGTAGTTCCATTGTAATTGGCGCATTAGGAACAATTTGATTAACCTGATCCAGAACAATTTTTAACTCATTTGTTCTTTTTTCTGTTCCTAGAAACTCGGCAAGAAACCAATAACCATATGGATGACCAGGAAAATCAGCAATAATCCCCCTCAGCAAAGCCTCTTTCCTTTCATTTTGGTCTATGTCATTTATTTGTTTCAAACCCAGACGATCATATTGTGCAATTATCTGAACCTGACCAAGTCGAATCTTAAAGTTTTCTGGATATGATTCTGACAGCTCAGAAAACCAATTATCAAATTTCAAATTTCTCCCAGCTATAAAAACCTTGGTTTCTTCTGAGCTTAAAACAAACTCTAGATTACTTTTTAGTTTTCCTTGCCAAGCCTCTGCCAATACAGCGCTTTTATTATATTTACCAATAGATGTTTTTTGTACACGTTTAAACAATTGATCAAACTCCTCGACGTTCCCTGTTGCGTTCATTTTCACGATAGCCCTGCCAGATCTGAAAGGTATTGCAAAACCAATAATAAACAATACAAATCCGGCAATTGCCAACAGCGCAAAGATTGGTGAATATTTTTTACGATTTATCGATTTATGTTCCAATTTTTTATCACCTCCGATCGTCCAAAAAGCAAAAGCTACAACCACCAGCCACGGCAAAAATGATACAGGGGTATCAAAAACAGTCAGATTAACTAAAAAATGAGAAACCAAAGTTGCGGTTATAAAAATTGCATCACGTCTGGCAACCACCCCGGCTCGCGCCCTCTTCCATAGCCACATCAGCAATGTTATATACAAAGTCAACCAAACAGTTGTTCCGACTATACCTGTTGTTACGATTTGCTCCACAATAGAATTGTGGGCTCGATCAAACCAGACCTCTCCACCATATCCAGGTAAAAATAATTCTGCTGGAAAATGTGATTGAAATGCAACGTCAAAATTTTCTGGCCCCCAACCAAGTATTGGTTTTTCCTTGAATGCCTGGAACCCTGCATCCCACACCGTTACGCGGGCATGCGATACCATTTCTGAAAATAAATTTTGTATTTTGCTGTCATTAACAAATGTCCCAACAACGGCAACAGTAATTCCAACAATTAATACACTGGATAAAATCCACCCAATGACACGCTTCCATTTTATATTTGCTCCAGACAATGCAAGACCCCACCAGAATATTCCTCCAAAAATCAAAGACCCAATAGCAGCTCTGGCTTGCCCCAAAGCTCTCCACGGAGCATCTGCAAATTGCGACCAATCAAAAACACCAGACAATATACTAAATTTGAAAAATACCGGAGATAATAAAATTATGACAAAACCAACCCAAATAATTATTTTTTTATAAAACTCTTTCAGGCTTGGTAACAAATATATACCTATAAAAATATGTAACATCAAATATGACCCAGCATACGATGAATTACCAAATGCCCCCGCTCCAGAACTTTTGAAATAACCCATCCACCCAAATCCACCATTCCCCAACCAGACAAATAGCGCACCAATAATTGCAGACACAAATGAAACAAAAAATAATTTATTCCAATCATCGCGAGACCTAAAAACAGAAACCATCATAACCAAAAATAAACTGGCATGTATCCACATCATAACCCCCATCAAGCGCTCAAAAGTTGACCAAAACGAAACAGAAAAACTACTGCCGACTAGCCCAGAAATAAACATAGCAACAACCAACCCACCAAATACCAACATTGGGACATTCCATTTTGGTCTTATTTCAGGAAAACGATAGACCAGGGTTGCCCACCAAACAAATAATGCGCTGGTCACCCCCATAAACAGCAGTCCTTTTATTGACACGTATGGGAAAATAAAACTTTTTTGTAGGTAAAATAATGGAATCAAAAAAACCGCTACAAAAATAATAGCGCGAAATATCGATAGATTTTTTTTAATTATTGTACTCATATATAGTATATATATTTCTGGACTTTTCCCAAAAAGCTTGCCTTATGCCCTGGGAAACTCTACTATATACAATATAACATATATGAATACTATCCGAAAAACAATAATAGCCTCTGGGGATATAATCATGGTGATTGTATCGTTTTGTATAACTCTGTTTATTGGGTTTGGCAAAAACATATCAAACGAAATATTAACAGATCACCTCATTCCGTTTGCCGCGCTTTATGTGATCTGGTTTATTGTTCTGTTTATTTTTGATTTTTATGAACCAGAACAAATGAGACCTCGGTTGAACAATATTACTCGTCTTGGTTTTGCATTTGCGACACTTTTGGTTATAGGAATAATATTTTTCTATGCGACCCCTATTTTTGACATAACACCAAAAACAAATCTCTTTATAAATGTAGCCATATTCAGTGTGTTATTTTTAATATGGCGACGTTTTGCCAGCGCCCTTCTTGCGAGCTCGATGGTTAGATACGCTGCAATTATAGGAAACGAAAAATATACAGATGCTTTGTCTAAAATATTGGGGGATAAAAACCTGGGGCACAAAATAGTTTTTCAATCAGAAATTTTAACCGACGTCAGCCTACTGCCTAAAAAAACAGATGTTGTTATCATAGACACTTCATCTCAACTATCTGACGAGGTTCTTGCCTTTTTATATAACAACAACATAGAAGTCATAGATATTGGAAACGCATACGAAAATATTGCACAAAGAATACCCGTTGAAACAATGAACAATTTATGGCTCGTTCATAATTTATCAGCAAAAAGAAGTGTCGTGTATCATTTATTCCAACGATTAATTAGCGTATGTTTTGCTGCAGTAATAATCCTGGTATTTTCTCCAATAATGTTTTTTATAGCTATGGGTATCAAGTTACAAGATGGTGGTCCAATTTTTTTCAACCATGAACGTATCGGAAAAAATAAAAAAGTTTTCACTCTTTTTAAATTTCGGTCAATGATAGAAAATGCAGAAAAAAATGGTGCCGAATGGATGCAATCAGGCAATGATTCCAGAGTTACGTCTTTTGGTAAATTCTTGCGAGCCAGCCACATGGACGAAATACCGCAAATGTTTAATATTCTGCGTGGTGATATTAATTTGGTTGGACCGCGTCCGGAACGCCCAGAATTTGTTGAGAAGCTTGAAAATCAAATCCCTCATTATAATTTACGACATATGATAACACCAGGGTTTACAGGCTGGGCACAGATAAAATTCAGATATGCTAGAACCATTATGGACAGCAAAGAAAAATTTGAATATGATTTGTATTACATCAAAAATGCCAACGCTATTTTAGATATTGGTATTATATTAAAAACTATTCAGATTGTCGTTACTCACGCTGAATAAATATTTTCAGTTTCTTGGATCATTTTTCCAAAAGAGAATTTTTCCGTGAATCGCTTGTGTAGATTATCGCCCATTTGTTTACGTGCTTTTTCATCAAGCACAACCTTGCTTAGTGCATGTGCCAATAATTCAACATTTGCAGGTTGGACCAGAATTCCAGCGTCACCAATAATTTCTGGTATTCCACCAACATGACTGGCAACCACCGGTAGACCCAGTTGCGCCCCCTCGAGCAACACGTAGGGTAACCCCTCTTTGACAGACGGCAGAGTTAAAATATCAAAAGCTGACATGTATCTTGCCCCTTCTGGAACAAATCCCAAGAAAAAGACTTTTTCTTTTATCCCTAAATCTGACGCCAAGAATTCCAAATCAGAGCGCAGTTCCCCGCCCCCCATAATCACCAAACAAGCATCAATATTTTTCATTGCGTAAAATAAATATTCATACCCTTTGTTTTTATGTAACTCGGCATTAATACCAATCCACAATTTATCATGTGGGATTGAAATTATTTTTTCAAGCTCTATACGCGCGCCTTCTTTTGGCAGAGGATTTTTTATATCTCTACCGTGATAAATCAGTTTAGTTTTTTTACCACAAAACGGCATTGCTTGCCCCAATAACAAATCGTTTTGGCTTGGGGTAATGACAGAATGTGCCAATATGGCGGTAATCCAGCTGGCAAACCAAATCATCCAGCGCGACAAAAAAAATCTTGGTTCCTGGAACGGCCATCCATGGGCCGTAAAAATAACTCGCGCACCCAAAAATCTGCCAGCCACAGCTCCAATGCCCCCCAGCTTTGAGCTATTCATGTGTACAACATCTGGTTTTATTTTTCTGATCAATTTCCACACCTGAAAAAATGTTTGAATATCTCTGACAAAACTCATATCTCTTTGGGCTGATGAAATTTTATAGGTTCTGATGTCTTCTTTTTCAAGATTATCAAACAGAGCTCCATCTCCACCAGACGCGACCATCACATAATGTCCACGTTTTTTCATGGACACAGCCAAATCAAACACATATCGCTGTGCTCCACCCCAATTTGATTTTGTTACAAAATAAAGAATTTTCATATGATTAATGCTATTATTATATATAATAGCAGACTTATAATCTTTTTGCTTACTACATTATTATGGAACAAAAACCTCGTATTTTCTTGCAAAATATACACAATAGACCAGCAGGAGGACCAAAAGTTGTCCATCAGCTTGCTAGGCTTTTCGAGTCTCATGGGTACGAGGCTTTTGTGTTTTCTCCTTCTGCCGAAACATCTACGCCAAAATGGTTACTTGACCCCGCCAATATAATAGATAATGAAACTTTCCAAAAAATGTGCACGGAGGAGGATATTGTCATAGGCGAATGGCCAGACAAAATAACATCAGAGCTTATACGCGACTGCCCCGCAAAAATAAAAATTTACTACCCGCAATCCAATTTTACCCTGACAGGGCAAGGTCTGATTGGTCCTGAAATTTTCACAGAAAAATGGGGGTATACAAATTTTTGGGCGGTAAGCAACAGCAACAAAGAAATTTTAGATGCGTATTATAATATCTCCTGTGATGTTGTGCATCCATATTTTAATACAGAAATTTTTTCAAAAAATAATAACCTCAAAAGAAAAAATCAAATTTTGGCCCTATCTCGCAAAGGCAACAAATATGTTCAAGAAGTTTCTAAAAAATTAGGTGACCGGCTTAAAATTCTTGAGAATCCATTCACGGAACAAGATTTTATTACCGCAGCAAATGAAAGTGCCATTTTCTTACATACAGCAATGGGCCATCAACCAAACATGAGGAAGAAAATTCGAGCATGGATCAAATATATTATCACCCTGGGTAAAAAAGACTCTAGAATTGGCGTAGTGTATGCCGGCTCTAAATACGACGAAGGATTTCCTCTCCCACCAGCAGAGGCAACCTTGTCTGGATGTGTGATTGTTGGTTTTGCAAAAAACGGAGATCTAGAATGGATGAATAGTGAAAATAGTTTTATTACTCAAAATGGTAACGCTCGCGAATTAACAGAAAAATTGGAACAAGCTCTTGCTCTGAGCTCCGAAGAAAAAAAATCAATGAACGATGATGCCAAGAGAAACCTTGGGAAGTTTTTAGCCCAAAATACATGGGGTGAGATAAACAAAAGTATTGATATATGATTAAAAAAATAAACAATTTGTTGCGCCCAAAAAACCACGGCAGTGAATCAGACCACATAAAAACAATTGCCACAGGTTCACTTGTTGCCACCATATCTTCAGGAATAAGCATGGTTGTAGCGCTGGTTACCATTCCTCTTTTGTTAAAAGCCATAGGAGACACTCAATATGGACTCTACGTTGTTCTGGTTTCTACTGTTGGATTGCTTGGGGTATTGGAGCTCGGCATACTGACAACCATCAGAAACATGATCGGAAAACTACACTCGGAAAACAAATATAATCAAATTTATAAAACGGTATCTGGGGTTGTTACTTTTTTTGTAATAATATCAGTCGCAGTTCTGCTGGTTGGGGCTGGAATATGGATGTGGAGTGATGTAGGTCTTCGTATTATTGGAGTTGGTCAATATGGTAGTTTTGCATTTGTTACGTTATTAATTCTGACAATAACATGGTTTGTAAATAGTCTAGGTAACGGACTCCTTAAATCTTTGCACCAGGGATTAAATATCCTACCCAGGTATCACGCAGTGTCGCTGGTATATAACATAATAATGGGTGTTTCATATATAGTTTTTCTGTTGTCTTCCCCATCACTTATTCAAATCGTTCTATTTTTGTTTCTATTTGCAATAATAAAGGCAATAATGATGTATATCTCGCTTCGCGCCATAAGAAATTCCCCACTATTCGGATTTGGTTTTAAATACTTAAAAAATGTAAAACATCTATTGGCATATAGCCCAACACTGATAATCTTGGGTGGACTAGCTATTGTCATAGCTAAAACAAATATGATTATCGCATCACACTACGTAAGCCTGGCTCTTATAACAGGTTATGCAATCGCACATAAACTATTTAATACTTTGGCGGGGGCAATACCCATACCCGAGACAAGTTTTCCAAATATGCTGGAGCTTGCACAACAAAACAACACGTCAGTTTTACGTTCATTGTATAAACGTGTAATTAGAATAAATATTCTCATTAGGTTTATTGTGTCGGGGATAATAGCCGTATATGCTTTCCCTATAATTAATGTTTGGGTTGGGGCTGAATCATTTCCAGGCACACCTGTAATTCTTGGACTATTTGTAATGTTTATGATTTTTTCGTGGACAGCTCCACATGTACAACTTGCAAATGCATTAGGTTTATATAAAAAATCAATAATACCTATGGTAACGTACGCAGCCATCACAGTACCGTTATATTTTATTCTTATCCCAAAAATTGGAATTGTTGGAATACCAATTGCCATTGTCGCCGGTAACCTTATTGGAAATGGATTAATCTTACCAATGATTATAAAAAAATCACTCCCAATACAACCCCTCCAAGAACTGTTCAGAACATTACCTAGAATGATAATTCCTGGTATAGTCTTCATGGTGGTGGCGATTTTTCATATGTTTATTACCGAATCAATTGCCCTGACAATAGTATTAGCCGCTGCAAATAGCTTGTTGTTTGCGACACTGACTCTTTTAATTGGACTTGATAAAAATGAAAAATCCTTTATTATTCAACGTATAAAACGAACACTTCACGCAATATGAAAACATACCCAAAAATTAGCTTAATTTTTCCCAGTTACAACAAGGGAGATTTCACGGAAATAGCTCTAAAATCAGCATTGGATCAGAATTACCCCAATTTAGAACTGATTGTTATTGATGGTGCAAGCAACGATGACACTCGTGCCATACTTGAAAAGTATAGCGCTCATTTTGCTTATTATGTAAGCGAGCCAGATTCCGGAGAATGCGAGGCCTTAAACAAAGGTTTTGCAAAGGCTACGGGTGAGATATGGGCAATTCTGAATGCAGATGATATATTGATGCCAAAGAGCCTATTTAATGTAGCGGAGATTTTTTCTAGTTTCCCGCAGGTCCAATGGATCACAGGAAAACCGGTTACCATAGATGAAAATACTTCCATAAAAAAAGTTTCTGAACATTATCTGCCTCACAAAGAATTATTTTTTTATAATACTTCTCGCACTATACAACTGGAATCTACTTTTTGGCGAAAAGAATTATCTGAAAAAGCAGGTGTCGGAGTAAATCCTGATTACCACCCAGCACAAGACCATCAGATGTGGAGTAGGTTTTACCAACACACACCACTGTACATAGTACATACTGTTTTGGGGGCTTTTAGAAAAAGTGAAGCAAGTAGCACCACGAGCGACCATGAATTCAAGGCGAGGTATGTAAAAAGACTACTAGAAACAAAAAAAGAATATCGCACAGGTTTGTGGAAATATATATCTTTTTATGTTCTGTATGGTCTGTGTGGGTTAAGCATTCATGTATCTATCGAGCGTCGATTGCGTAAACTTGTGCGAAAATTATTCTTTGGGTCTTTACGTGAAATTCATTACGATTTTATAAAGAGTAAATGGATTGCTAAATAATATGAAACTTATCTCTATAATTATTCCTTGCTACAACAATGCAGATACGATAGATATCTCTTTGGATTCTTTGATTAATCAGACATACAAAAACTTGGAAATAATTGTTGTTGATGATAACAGCACAGATGATTTGTATTCCACAATTAAACAATATATAAAAAAAGATAGCCGTATTAAATATATAAAAAATACAGACATTGATCCCTACCGAATAAACCGCATCGGAACAAACATAAATGCCGGATATTCTGCAAGAAATTTTGGAATACAACACGCGACTGGCGACATCATAACTTTTCAAGATGCTGATGACGCTTCCCTGTTGGACCGAATAGAGGTTCAATATAATCTCATGAAAAAATATAACGCAAAACATGTGTTGGTTGGGTGGCAATCTTTCAAACAGAACCTCGTTGGTACAAAACTTGATTCCATACCTAAAGAATCGGACATTTTAAGCGGCAGAGAATTAGAGAATTTTCTACAAGAAAACCCTCCCGTTCCCAGATTTCTGCGTGACCCTAACTCGAAACGTCTTGTAAACAGCATTCCTTTTGTTCAGCTGGTTAAACGATTGGCCCGAAAATTATTCTTTCACGAAATAAAATCACTCCCAGGATGCAATGGAATCCCGATGATAACACGCGCTGTAATTGAAAAAATTCAATTCAGACCACTATGGGAACGAACCCACCCCAGCCGACGCGGACGCGGTGCTGATACAGATTTTAATTATCAAGTTTTAGAAATTTTTAGATCTACTGTTGTGGTGAATTTACCATTATATCTTTGGAAACATGACTGATTTATAAAATAGTCACATCATCAGGGCAACCTGATAACCACCAAGCAACCTCGCTAAACGTGCTGTTGTCGCTCAATAAAAATGATTTATTTTTTGATAGTAGGTAAAGTTCGACGAGATCCTCTTGGACTCCTTCAGGGAAATCACGGCTGGTGTCCAAATCTGTTGTCCTGCAATAAACGATAACTCTATTTTTCAACGGGGACTGTTGTGTAAAATAATCTTTTACAACCTGTGTATCAGTCGACAGAAAAAATGTTGTCTTTTGTGGGTACTGCGCCATTTTTTTCTCGAATTTTTTTGCATAAAACAGACCAACACTGCGAGAATTTGTGATCCCAAACATTTTTTTTATAAAGGCATTGGCGCGTACTACAAAATTCTGACGACTCTGTTCGTTGACTCTTCCCCACGACCTAATATGAACAGATACGGTATGTGGGTCAAAATTATCCGAACTAAATATATCTATTTTTTCTTGTAATTCGGTAATAGGTGTTATCACCCGAAAGGATTCAATATATTCCTGTTTTATATTTTCAGGAATATTATTATATTGAAAATCAATACTTTTATTATCATCCCCACCAGCAATCATCAGATTATGGGAATTGTATGTTTTTTGACCATCATCAAGGTTTGTCCTAATAATTTCACCAGAATCAAAACCTTTTATTGATGCAACCTCAACGTTGTTGCTAAATAGTTTTTCAAATGAGCAATTCAAAAGGTGAAAATGTTTTTCATATGAATTTATAGTTTGCCAATAGACCTGATAATTATTGTTAAATAATTTTCCATATCTAATAACTGAAGCCAGAGATTTCATCCGGTTTGCAAGCCCTCCTACATTTGTAGAAATTATACTGTTCATATTTCAAATTACTATGGTTTTTGCGCGACAATCGCAAATCCAGTAGTTCCTTGTG
>JAOULM010000053.1 GCA_029882015.1 Candidatus Nomurabacteria bacterium | reverse complement strand
TATAAAAAAATCGACGAAGAATTTGTTTTTGCAGGAATGTAATAAACCAAAAAATAATAATCCACAATTAAAACTTCCCATGTGGGAAGTTTTTTGGTACAGTTAATGTAGCGTTATTTTGAGTATCGTTCTAAATCACATTCGTCATAGGGAGCCTAGGTTTCAATATTGTAATGATATTGTCCCAGCACCCACTTGGTAACATGTTAGGACGGATGCCACAAAATAACGCTAACAAGCCCCTCGCACGACCTTGGTTTTGCGGGGTTTTTGTATGGTAAAATAAACACATGAAATCAAAATCAGCACGTATTATTTTTGGGCTCGGGGCGTTCGTTGTTGTGTCTGTGTTTATTTTGAATACACTCGCAATGCGTTTTTATTGGTACTGGGCTTTTCCTTGGTTTGATATTATGATGCATGGTTTAGGTGGAATATTCTTGGGAATTATGGCGGGATGGATGTTGTCGATAAAACAAAAAACAAATTGGATACATTATATTTTTTTCGGAATAATAATGGCATTCGTTGTTGGATTCGGTTGGGAGTTATTAGAAGGAGGGCTAGATATGATTAATGGTTCTCATTTACAACCAGACCGATTAGATACAATAACTGATTTGCTATCCGACAGTATCGGTGGGATAGTCGGAGGATTATTTGCTTGGAAAATAAATTATTTCTATGGAAGAAAATAAAAAAACAATGACGGTTAGTTTTTGCGATGGGGCTGGTTCGGTTACTGGCGCTAATTTTTTGTGTGAAATAGAATCAGGCAAATTTTTGGTTGATTGTGGTATGACACAAGGCGACAAAAATTCTTTTGATAAAAACAGCGCAGATTTCCCATACAACCCAGCAGACATAGATGTGCTGTTGATAACCCATAGCCATCAGGACCATATTGGACGTATCCCAAAATTAGTACGCGATGGATTTCGTGGAATTATATATTCAACAGTTGCTACGCGTGATTTATCAAATGTTATGTTGCGTGATGCTTTGGGGATTATGGAAATGGAGGCTCATGACATGAACAGAGATCCAATCTTTCAGGAGCATGATATAGACGAAGCAATGAAGTTATGGAAAGTCGTACCTTACCACAACCGAACAGAATTTTTGCCTGGGGCAACATTCGAGATGTTCGATGCGGGACATGTGTTGGGGTCATCGATATTCAGAATCGAATATGGCAACAAAGCTATGGCATTCACCGGCGACCTGGGGAACAGCCCATCGGAATTATTACGTGATATAGAAAACTTTCCACCGGTTAATTACATGTTAATGGAAAGTGTATACGGTGATCGTGTTCACGAGGAGCGTCAGGAGCGTACCGAAAAACTTCAAAAAGTAATCCAAGACTCTCATGCTCGAGGTGGAATTTTAATGATTCCTGCGTTTTCATTAGAGCGGACTCAGGAACTATTGTTTACTTTGAATGATTTTGTCGAACATAATCGCATACCAAAAATGGCTATTTATCTGGATTCGCCATTGGCAATCGAGGTAACCGAAGTCTACCAAGCTCATGACGAAGAATGGAAAAAATCTGTCCGCGATATTATCCATGGCGGGGACGATATATTTGATTTTCCAGGACTTCGGGTTACTCGCGAAGCCGAGGATTCCAAGAAAATAAACCAACAAAAACCACCATTTATTGTGGTTGCTGGATCTGGAATGATGCACGGTGGGCGTATTATGCATCATGCAAAACACTATATGCCAGACCCTAATAACACACTATTGTTTATCGGTTATCAGGCTCCAGGGACCGTAGGACGACTGGTTCAGAGCGGAGTGACTCCAGTGTTGATTCATAATAAAAAAGTCCCCGTACGGTGCCGTATCGAGACGATTCAGGGGTATTCTGGTCATGCCGACAGGGATCAATTGGTGGATTTTGTACAAAATAACAGTGAAAAATTGGAACAAGTGTTTTGTGTGATGGGAGAGCCAAAATCATCACAATTCCTGGCGCAGAGAATCAGTGATTATGTAGGTGTAAAAACCAGCGCTCCGTCAGAGGGAGAGAGTGTGGTGTTGGATTTCTAGAGGCTTTTTTGTTGCCAAAATAACAACCGCGTTTGATGCGGTGTATGGTAAAATTATTACATGAAAACAGACGAATCATTTAAAATTTGTGTATCTGGGGCGCACGAGACATTGGGGTGCGGACAGGCATCATTAGACATGGCACATGAAATAGGAACCGAGATCGCAAAACATGGTCACGTTTTGACATCGGGCGCCGTAACAGGATTTCCAATGTGGGCCGCCAAAGGCGCGCGCGAAAATGGGGGAACGACTATTGGATTTTCACCTGCGGCAAACGCGCGCGAACATGCCGACGTTTATAAACTCCCACAGGGGAATTTGGATTTGGTGGTGTATACCGGATTTGGTTATTCCGGAGCCGATTTGATGCTGATGCGTTCGTCCGATGCGGTAATATTTGGATGCGGACGTGTTGGAACAATCCACGAATTTTCAATCGCATTCCAAGAGGGAAAACCAATCGGCATCCTCGAGGGGGATTGGGATACCGATGAATTACTGCGAGAAATTATATCCAAAGATACCACTCGCGATCACGACTTGATTGTATTCGACAGCGACCCCAAACGTTTGTTGGAACAGTTGATTAAAAAAATAAAAAAATAGCCATTGTTAATGGCTATTTTTTTATTTTTAATTTTTATGTTGCTCTGATAGCTCGTTTTTAGTATTATTAAAATTTTCTTGAGCTTTTGTAAATCTTTTTTTGGCAGAATCTATTTCGTTTTCATTTCCATGTTTTTCTGCTTGTTCGTAATTTTCTTTTGCTTTTGATAATTCTTCTTTTGATTCTAACCATGCATGACTTTCTTTTGACCCCTCCATGTCACCAATAACAATTTCCCCACCATCATCTTTTCCGGCAACATTCATTTGTTGATCAGGTAATGTTTCAAATTTTATTGATTTATTTTTCATATATTTTTTTAATTAAGATGAAGCCCTGTGTCTGGGTCGACAGTTCCTGCGGTTTGGCTTTC
>JAOULM010000019.1 GCA_029882015.1 Candidatus Nomurabacteria bacterium | reverse complement strand
TTGCGATTGTGTTAATTGGACTAGCTGGGGCAGGGGGGTTGATATTTGTTAGGCCCTATTTGCTGGATCGAGTTACAACATTTTTAAATCCAGCCAGTGACCCATTAGGGGCGTCATATCAAATTCAACAAGCGTTGATTGCGTTCGGTAGTGGCGGTGTAGGCGGACGAGGTTTCGGACAGGGAGTTCAGAAATTTAAATATTTGCCAGAGCCAGCAGGGGATTCTATTTTTGCCGTTCTGGGCGAGGAGTGGGGATTGGTTGGGACAATGTTGATATTGATTATTTTTGTAATATTTCTTTTGCGTGGATATTATATAGCCAGACACACAAAAGATAGGTTTGGTAAATTGTTGGTCATTGGTATTGTCACCCTGATTGTCGGGCAAGTGTTCTTGAATATGGCATCAATCTTGGGCTTGTTTCCGCTATCTGGAATTCCACTGGTGTTTATGAGTCAGGGTGGAACAGCGCTGTTATTCGGTTTGGCAGGAGTCGGAATTATTATGAACGTTTCAAAAAACTTGAAAATAAAGTAGAATAGTTATTATGAAAATTGTTTTTACAGGAGGGGGAACAGGAGGGCATTTTTATCCGATCATTGCTGTGTCTGAAAGAGTCAATCGTATTGCCGATGAACAGCATTTGGCTAACGTACAAATGTATTATTTTTCTGATGCTCCGTACGATGAATCAGCCCTAGAGGAAAACCATATTGAATTCCAGCAAATCTCTGCTGGAAAAATGCGGTTATATTTTTCTGTAAAAAATATTATTGATATATTTAAAACAGGGTGGGGGATTGTGCAGGCATTGTACAGACTTTTCACATTAAGTCCTGATGTTGTTTTCGGCAAAGGAGGATACGCCAGTTTCCCAACATTGTTTGCGGCTAGAATATTGCGTATCCCCGTAATGATTCATGAATCTGATTCTGCGCCAGGACGTGTTGGGCGTTGGGCTGGAAAATTTGCCAAACGTATTGCCGTGTCATACCCAGAGGCTGCAAAACATTTTGATAAAACAAAAACAGCATGGACTGGACAGCCTGTTCGTTTGGGGTTGATGCGCAAACTAGATATTGGTGGATACGAGTATTTGAAATTAGACGAACATGTGCCTGTTGTTTGGATTATTGGAGGGTCATTGGGCGCAAAAATTTTAAACGATTCTGTTCTCGAGGTTCTGCCAGAATTGATACAAGACTATCAGATAATACATCAGACTGGAGCTAAAAATTACCCAGATGTATTGGCTGAATCACACCTTCGTCTCGAGGGAAATAAACTGGCGTATCGCTACAAAGTATTTCCATTTTTGGACGAATTGGCAACGCGAATGTCTGCTGGAATATCACGCGTGGTTGTGACTCGCGCTGGGTCAATGTTATTTGAAATTGCAGGGTGGAAAATTCCCGCTATCGTTATTCCCATTAGCAAATCAATAGGAGACCATCAAATGAAAAATGCTTATAATTATGCACGGACCGGGGCTGGTTTGGTAATCGAGGAAGCCAATTTGACCCCCAGTGTATTAAAAGAAGAAATAGACCGCGTTATAGCAGACAAGACACTGCAAGACAAAATGAAAAATAGCGCGACTGAAATAACATCACAGGATGCAGCAGATGTAATCGGACAAGAATTGGTCCAGCTTGCCATTGGACACATGGAAGCGTAGGATTTAATTATTATGTTTAATATATTCAAGAAAAAAGAAAATAAACCCGTCGTGACCCGTTTTGCCCCGAGCCCAACGGGGTTTATGCATATTGGCGGGGTGCGTACGGCATTGTATGCATATTTGTGGGCTCGAAAAAATAACGGAGAATTTATTCTGCGAATCGAGGACACAGACAAAGACCGCGAGGTTGCAGGTTCAATCGAACATATTCAAAAATCTCTGGCGTGGTTGGGTATTGATTGGAATTATGGCCCAGACAAGCCAGGGGATTTTGGTTCATGTATTCAGTCAGAACGTTTAGATAGTTACCACAAATATGCACAGAAATTAGTGGATGATGGATTGGCTTATCCAGACCCATACACAAAAGAGCAGGTTCAGGAATTCCGCGACAAGGCCGAGGTGGAAAAACGCGCATTTTTGTTTCGCGACCACCGACCACAGAATTTTGATACATGGGACGGCAAGAGCTCTCTTCGGTTCAAGGTTCCAGAAATAAAAAGGTACCATTGGAACGATGCGGTTCGTGGTGATCTCGAGGCTGGACCAGAAGCTTTGGATGATTTTATAATAATGAAAAGTGATGGATACCCAACATATAATTTCGCTCACATAATTGATGATTATGAAATGGGTGTGACGCACGTGATGCGTGGGGATGAATTTATTTCCAGCATGCCTCGATTTTTGAGCTTGTACGATGCATTGGATATTCCGTATCCTGTATTTGTAACGTTGCCTCCTATTATGGGAACCGACGGCAAAAAGAAATTGGGAAAACGTGACGGAGCCAAAGACGTTTTGGAATATAAAACAGAGGGATATTTAGCCCAGGCTATGGTGAATTTCCTGGCGATGATTGGATGGAACCCAGGAACCGACCAAGAAATTTTTAGTATGGATGATTTGATTGATCAGTTTACGATTGAACGCATTCATCATAGTGGTGGGGCATTCAACGAAGAAAAATTAGATTGGCTCAATAAACAATGGATGGAAAAACTTGACCCTGCGGAATTACGCAATGGGATTGAATCATTTGTTGAGCCACTGCGACGGTTGCCGCAATATTCTGACGATCGATTTGAACAGGTGTTGCCGGTTATCGCCGAGCGTATTTCAGTGTTCAACGATGTTGCAGATATGATCAGGGAAGGGGAGTTGCAGTTTTTCTTTGAACAACCCACATATGATAGAGAAAAAATTATCTGGAAAAAATCAACATTAGACGAAGCCAGAAAACATCTGACGCAGACCAAGAAATTATTCACGGATTATAACGGAGCCTGGGATGCTGATGGGATTAAATCTGCAGTGTGGGATTATGCCGGCGAGCAGGGCAGGGGTGATGTGTTGTGGCCACTGCGATATGCACTATCAGGACGAGACAAATCACCTGATCCGTTTGTCATTGCAGCAATCATCGGAAAAGACGAAACCATCGCAAGAATTGAAACAGCTTTGGACTAGAGCCTCCTCCCCTGATGCAGGGGAGGTGCCCGCAGGGCGGAGGGGTATTTTTTAAGGCTTTGCACATGCTTATTCCTATTACTTTTTTCTTAATAAAAAAGTAACCACCCGATGAAATATATTCGCTACCGCTCATTATTTCCCTGGATAAAAACAATATAGTCACTTCGTTTCTTATTGTTATTTAAGAAAACAAGACCACACCTCGCTCTCAAGGATTTTAGGAAACGACACTCGCTATTTTTCAGGGGGCGCTCCGCTAGCCTGGCTGAAAAATCAGAGACGTTCGCTCTGTTTCAAAATCCTGGTTCGCTCGGTAAGGTCAGGGACGTGATGTGACACGATGGGGTGTTATGCGTTATAATACCCCTTATCATGCGATACTATATTTTTATTATATTGGTTTTGTTAGGGGGGTCATTTACCACAGTTTTGGCGCAGACCGCGACAACGACCGAGGACCTGAAGCAAAACATCGAAACAACATCAGTACAGATTCAATCCTTGGAACAAGAAATTGCAGCACACCAAAAAGAGCTGGAACAGATTGCTCGTGAAAAACTATCGGCCGAATCAGAATTCAACCGAATCAACACTACCAGCAAAAAACTGCAAACAGATTTGTCGCTCACCCGGAAGAAAATTGAAAACACGGATCTGACATTAGTCTATCTAGAAAAAGACATCCGCACCAAAGAACAAAAAATTCAGCTGGCTAACGACGCCCTGCGTCAAAGCATCAGACGCATGTACGAAGTGAGCGATTATTCCATGGTGGAATTAGCATTCGGAGGAGAGAAATTGTCTGATGTCTGGTCAGGGACGGATAATCTGGTCAGCTTCCAGATCGAGGTACATAACTGGATTGCAGATCTCGAGGGAACAAAAAAACAGCTCCGTGACAACAGGGAAGAAGAGGCGCAGAAAAAAGTCGAGTTGGATAAATTGAAGTCATCCATTGTTTATGAAAAACAAGCGGTTGATGTGGTGCGTGATGAAAAGGATTTGTTGCTACAACAAGTCGAAGCCAAAGAAGAAACGATCGAGGAAATTATCGCCGAGAAAGAGCGCCTGCGAAAACAATTCGAAGAAGAGCTCTATGCGGCTCAGGCAGAATTGAAATATATCCTGGATCCAACCAGTTTCCCACCCGAAGGAACACGGGTATTTAGCTGGCCACTGGAGCGTAGTATTTTGATCACCCAACCATTTGGAAAAACCAAAGACTCGGCAGCATTATATGCGTATCGCAAGGGAAAATTTAATGGTCGTCATTCGGGGTTAGATTTGCGGGCAAATAATGACAAAGTTGTTTCCATGGCGGATGGTGTTGTTGTTGGTATTGGAGATACTGACAAGACCTGTCCAAGAGCATCATTTGGTAAGTGGGTGTTAATCAAATATGATAACGGATTATCCAGTATTTACAGTCACTTGTCTCTCCATACGGTAGAGGCGGGACAACGTGTCGCACGTGGAGATTTGGTGGCATACAGCGGTAACACTGGGTACTCTACGGGACCTCATTTGGATGTCAAAGTCGTTCCAGCTGATGCAGTTAGTATTCAGACATGGCCCAGCAAAGGATGTTCTGGGAGATACTACACGACACCTTTGGTTGCAGGATCGCAATATTTTGACCCACTAAGCTATCTACCGGAGACTACGCGAGATATGTATAAATAAAAAAACCTCCACTTGGGAGGTTTTTACGTTATATACATTATACCACATTTTATTATGTTTTGTCAAATATTGTGAAAAGAGCGGGGGAGTCAAATAAAAAATAGCGTATAATATAATTATGAAAAAATGGCACCAGGTGAACAGGGAACAGGGAGGTCTATTAAAATGGTTTTTGATCAGTATTGCGATACTTTTTGCTTTAGGGTATTTTGGGATAAATTTACGAAATATTTCACAAAATGACACAAATCGTGATAATGTCGCATTTGTGACCGAAACAAGCCAAAAAGTTTGGTATCAGTACCTGTCGACACCTTTCCAGTATCTATGGAACGATGTATTTGTCGATGTGCTGTGGGCTGCATTCATTGATAATATGCAGCGCCTGCGTGATGGTCAACCTACGGTCTTGAACGAAGCCGGTTAGCACATCATCGACTCTCAGCCGGATCTATCGCATCTTCAGGTATCAAGTTAGCCCCACCTGGTAGCAAAGCTCTCAGAGGCCCATATAGGGGGTCTTTTATTTTGTATAGGTTTGACCGCAAAGATATATTGTGCGACGTTTACGCAGTTAAAAATAATAAGCCATTGGTATGGTGTCGTTTTTTAATTCCCTGCTTGTATTCTGGTTTTTAATGTTCCTGGTAACTGCTGTAGAGCTTACATTTCTAATACAGCTTGGTTCATAGACACTATTCTGATATGAGAGGTAAATCAAAAAGCTCATAATTCACTTCTGCACAAAGACCTACAAGCCTTGCTTATATTATCGAAAATATATTACTAAAAAACGGGCTAACTTAACACTAACCCACTCATCTTTATTTTTTTATATATGCAGACACTATTCTGGTGCGTTACCTAACGTCCAGTCGAAGTTATAATTACACTTCAAGTAGAATAACAATATAGAAATGCTTGTAATAGAATTATTAAACAAAAATTGATATAAATTTATTTTTTCCTTTCGGATTGATTACTTTAAAATAAATTCTGTGATACAATAATAAACATGAGTAAAAATATTAATAATACTATAATACTTAGTGTAATATTCTTGATTGCTATTTTACTATTTATATCCTGTCGTGTAGGGCGAAATACAAAAATCACAGGCTTATCATCTAATCAACCTACAAGTCATCCTTGCTTATCAGGAGATCCTTTGTGTATTAGTTATTTTGATATTTGGCAAAATCTTCAACAAAGAGAGAATGACTTAACTCAAGAATACCTAGATGAGCATTTAAAACCGATTAATGCTGAAATAGTAAGCTGGAATCAAGGGGCTAATTTTACCGTTACTTATAATTTAATTGATGAGTGGGTTTCTGTCCAGCTAAATGATAAATTTCCAATTAGAATAGATTCATCATATTTACCTAACTTGAATGTGCCAACATATAAAGAATATTTTGATGAACAGGATATTATTTACGTATTAGAAAATAACAAACAATATTTCACCCTTATGCTTCGTACAATTAACCCACAGGGCAAATTACAGTTTGACAGTCTTGATGAAGCCCTTGAGTTTCTAGAAAATAAAGAGTCGTTAAACGACCTTCAGTTTTTTAGATATTTTATAACCAAGGATGGAGATATTAAAATTCATAGTATTGATGAAAACCTTGAAAAAAATGAGTGTATAGATGTATATCTAAATCTTTATACTGGTGATAGCAACAAGGTGTTGAGGGAGTGCATTGATTCTCATCGTTGAATCACCAAACGTTTTGACATTTGAAAATCATCACCGCTTCTTATTGTCAAGATATAAATACCTGATGACAGTTTGCCGAGATTGATTTTAGTGGTCAATCTTTCACCATTGGATATGTTAAAGTTCTGCATGTAGTGTAGTTTCCCAACCATATCATAAACATAGAGAGTGTGTTTATTTGAAAAAATATTAGAAAGATTTATAACAAAAGTACCTTTGTTTGGATTTCAGAATCCAAGGACAGCTAATAAGTCTTTTGGGATGTTTTCCATGTTCCCTTTTTCCTTCAGTAATTCTAAATACTTTTTTTGATCAGAATCCGTTATTTTAAAATTTTGAAATAATAAGGGAAGTGGTTTTCCCTTGTACCACTTCCCTATCGTTTCTGATATTGAGGCTCGTATCTCTTGAACTGTACCAACACATTCAAATGGCTTTGTTTGTCTGTCTCCGATTAGTTGGTCAAAATATTCTGTAAGCTCTGATTTTTGTAGCAAATTTTCTCCAAAAATATTTTGCAATACAGATGGAGAAATAAATGATCCAAGCATAATATATACAAAAAGACATTTCGGACACGAACAACACCATATATCGCTCTTGCTACCAACATTACAACTTTTAAATTGATTAAAATATTGAGGTGTTCTGGAAAATAGATTTGTTATTTGTAGTTCATTCAAAGGACGAAGCAAACTGAAATAATTAATATCTTTGCTTATGTGATCAGATACATATTCTCGAAAGTCATTCTCAAATTCAAGACTCTTGGAATATTGATGATTAATAATGCTGCCATGTATTGTTGGTTCATCTGCGCTTGATTCGTTGGAGAGGGCTATATTTTTATTGTTCGTAAGATACGCAGCACATATCGAATAGAACGCTAACATTGCAGAAAATGGTGTGTGGCCATTTAAAAATCCTTGAGAATTGAGAACGAGAAGTTTTTTGTCAATTTTTCTATTGATAATCAGGAGTTTCTTTTTATCGTATCCTGCTGTCTTTGCTGAGGTGCGAGATGCTTCTCTGGGGTTTATTATCAAACAAAGATTATTCTCTTGATTATCCTTTAATATGTTTAGTGTTACAGATGAATCCTTCCCTCCACCTATTGGAATAATATTACCTGATGTGTTTTTGATAGGAATATTAAACGAAGGGGTATCTTTACTGGAGACATCAAAAGTGAATAATTCTTCTTGTAGAATTGAAATATTATTTAAGTAAAGAAATTCTTGAAGCCCGAAGAAGTATAATTTTTTCCACCAGGTTTCTTGCTCACACGATAATGCCCCAGAGGTGACTTTGATTATTGGCGAGCATGTACATTTCCAATAACTGATCATCTCGACCATTCCAATAGAAAAAACAAGAATATCAAGCCACTTTAAATTGATTTCTTTTTGCAGGTGATTACTTAGTTGAAACGTTGAGGTCGGTTTAAATGTTTGAAATATTTTTTTATTATCATCAAGAATATGGAATACAAAAGAGACAAGCACTTCTCCTGTTTTGTGATTAATTTTCCATTCATATGAAGCGTATTCAAATACGGGATAATGTAGTCGAAGTTGTTTAAAAGATTTTTTCATATTATTATTCCCCCACCCCAGCGCAGTTTGCCGCCGGCCCATAACCTGCGCCGCGTGCTGATGATTCCGAATTAAAATAGATTTTGTTAGATTCTTTGATTCGGCTGACTCCCCCACACCAAACAGCATAATATTTGCTACCATTACGAGATGCGACAAATTGCCCATTTTTAGTGGTCTCCCCTGTTTCGGCAAAAAATGCTCCAGCTTGGATTGGTATAGTCGAATCAGAGGATGATAGGTACGGCGGAAATTGAATCTGAACGTCATTGTTGAGCCCAGATAGCACTGATAGGCGCCCAACGCCGAATGAAGCCAAGGCAACCCCGAATATGACCATAATGACGAATATCTGGTTTCGAGGCCTGTTAGACCCGAAATGACGTGTTCGGGACTTGATTTTTTTAATTAAATTGCGTATACTACGTCGGTCATTTTCCATTATTAGATTATACCAGCTTAGGCACTAGGAATCGTATATTCGGTACTTTTGTCAGGCTCGCAAAGTATGGCACATAGAAAAGCCGGTGGTTCGGCAAAAAACCTTACGGATTCAAATCCGCAATATTTAGGTCTGAAATTGGCTGATGGTCAAACTGCGAAAGCTGGTGCAATCATTGTCCGACAACGTGGAACTAAATTTATCGCCGGAGAAAATACAGGTATGGGCAAAGATCACACGATCTTTGCTGTCGTCGAAGGTGTTGTTAAATATAGCAACAAGAAAAAGAAACATTTTGACGGCACTATTGTTGCTCGAAAAATGGTAGATGTAGTTGCAAAATAATTACACAAATAAAAAAACCGCCTCGGCGGTTTTTTTATTTCGCATACTGTTGAGCCTCGTCGAATTTTACTGATAACAGTTTTGAATATCCTTCGCGCCCTAGGGTTACCCCGTACAAAATATCGGCACATGACATAGTTTCGCGGTTGTGCGTAACAACAATCAACTGAGAAAACGCTGACAATTGTTTTATCATGCTGCTGTATTTTTGGCTGTTTGCCTCGTCCAACGCGGCATCTGTTTCATCCAGCACCAAAAATGGCGGTGGGTTTACCTGCGATAGTGCGAACAATAGAGCAATAGAAGTCAACGAGCGTTCCCCACCAGAAAGCATGTCGATGTCTGTAATTTTCTTGCGAGGCAATGAAACTGCAATATCGATTCCCTGTTCTACTTCGTGTTCTTCTGCTTCGTCATTACGCCTGCGAGAAATAATATCTACGATAGATAATTTTGCCTTTCCCCCACCGAACATTGTCTGGAAAAAGTTTTGAAATTCTGTATTTATTTTTGTGATTCCACCAGCAAATTCTTTGTGTAGTTCTGCTTTTAGGCTTTCGATAATATCGCTCAGTTTTTGGGCGCTTTGTGACAGGTCTTCGATTTCTCGTGCCAGAAATTCATCACGGGTTTTTGTTTGTTCGTGTTCATCAATGATGTCCTGATTTACTCCACCACCTAGTTCTTCAAGTTTAATTTTAGTTCGTTCCAGCTTGGTTCGGAGCTCTCGTTGAGATTGTTCGGTTACGCTGTCTGTAGAGATATCTGCATTTTTGTATGCATCCAGGGCAGATCCCACAATAGCCTTTCCCTCTTCTTTGTCTTCAAAAAACAGCTCTTTTTGACGACCCAGATCCTGTAGTTGCTCATCAACGCGCGCGATATTGGCACGAGCTGTAGCAATGGATTCTGACGTCGCTATCAGCGCATCTTCGGCTCCCTGCCCTGCTGATTGAGCCTGGGCGACCTGGGCTTGTAGATCAGTCAGTTGTTCTCGTAGCTTTGATTCCTGATCTTCGAGGCTGCCTAATTGCCCCGTAATAGCCGTAAGTTCAGACTCTAGATCGCTGGTATCAGTTTGTACTGGTTTGGGTTCGTTGTTTTTATTATGAGCTGCAACAAACCCTGACATCATCGTTTTGATTTCATTCAAGGCATTCTGGGATACAGTAACGGTTCCATCCGCCAAGGCATCATTAATAATGCTGTCTATTGATTGTGATAGATGTTTGATTTCATCGATGGCAACGCTAATAGCCGCAGTTTTTTGTGATCCTGTTTGCCGTTTAGCAAATTCTATCATACCCTCGATTCGTCCGCGCTTGTGAGAGATATCTTGTTTTGTGTTAGATATAAAACGTAATTCTTTTTCTGTTTGCACTATGTCATTCGCGTGTGGATTGTCTCCTGTTCCGGATAATTTAGAACGCAAATCTAACATTATTTTTTCGTTACTCTCGAGGTTCTTTTCTGTTTCTGATTTTTTCTGAGCCAGATTGTGTGCGCTGGTGTTCAGTAATAATTCCTGAGACTTTAAATAAACCAAATATAAATTCATTAATTCATCTTGCATTTCTTGGGCTTGTTTACCCTTTTCTACTTGTTTGGCTAGAAACTTTAAATGAGGTGCAATTTCTCGGCGCGACAATTCTGCCTCCCGTAGATTGTCACTGGTTTTTTCCATTTTTTTCTCTGACTCACGAATACGATAGTGGTACAGTTTTAACCCCAAAGCTTCCTCGATCATTTCACGTCGGTCGCGTGCGTTGGCGTTTAGCAATCGGTCGGCTTCACCCTGACTGATGATGTGATGCCCTGATGATCCAATATTTATTCCGGCTATTATTTCGTGAATATCTTTGAGGCGGACTTCGTGTTTGTTGATTTTATAATTGTTTGTTCCGTCGGAAAAAACCTCGCGGGATAATGTTATCTCGTCAAAATCTATCGATACTTTTTCGTTTTTTGCATTGTCTAATTTGAAGACACGTTTGCTGTTGTCAAAAGTTATAGCCACAGATGCACGATTCATTTTTGGGGTTTTTTCAGATCCAGCATAAACTAAATCAGCGCCAGATTTACTGCGCAAAGATTTGCTGGATTGTTCACCTAGAACGAAACGGATTGCCTCGACCACATTAGACTTCCCTGACCCATTGGGGCCGACTATTGATGTGATTGGAGCGTCAAACAAAAACTCGCTTTTTTTGGCGAATGATTTAAAACCATTTAGTTCCAGCTTTTTTAGTAGCATTGTGTTTTTATTTTAACACGACAAGCAAAATTATTACTTACTTGACATATATGTAAATTAAATGTATATTTAGCGCAAACAAAATAAAAAAAATGCAAATTAATCAAAACTTTTTCATTTCAGTAAAAATAATACCTTTTTTGGATGATGGAACTAATAGGAAAATTTTTCTCATTAGTAAACCTCCAAAGCCAGGAAAAAAGAGAAAATGGGAATTTCCAGGTGGTAAAATCGAGGAAAAGCAGATCCATTCTAAATTTGAAGAATGGATTACTGAAGATTTATTGCTGGAAAAAATTAGCTGGGAGATGGGTTCTGAAACAGTGAAAAATCTAGAAATCTCTAATACCGATGTCCCGTTATTTACAAGAAGTAAGTGGGAGGATGATACACCATCCCTTCAGCTTGTCTTTTTGGCAAAAATAAACTGTTCAGAAGATGAATTTTTGGATTCAGTCGAGCTCAAAACAGATGAGTTTGATGAATACCGGTTTTTCCATCTTTATGATTTAAAGATTGGAGATGTAAATGTAAAGAAAGTGGTTGAGGTTGCGTTAACCAAAATGTAACATGTAACCGTCAATCTAAAACCCCACACTATGTAGTGTGGGGTTTTTATTTACTTGACACGTTATGTCTTTTGATTCATACTGTGGAATAGTTCTTAACTAAAAAATAATTTTAATGAATATACTAAAGACACTGTTGATTATTGTATTTATTGCTACTTTTTTGTTCCCCGCTCTTGCTCAGCAAGACGACAGAATAAGAGCGGTTGCAGAGATTATTCCCTATTATATGGATGGTTCAGACATGGAAATCTACTTCATGGTTGAGAGTAAAATAAAGAAAATAAAATTCCTTGAAATAGAACTGGAAGAAATCCATAAAAACAAAGTGCAAGATTTTGGAAATAGTCAGGAGACAAAAGACAAAATTTCACAAGCTTTGGGGGTGGAATATAAGGTATTGAAGCTCGATTCTTGCGAAAAATACACCCTTGAAGACGCTGGGAGTATTTATCTTTTTTATTTTGTTAAACTTTATGGTGATCAAAAAAAAGATATGCCTAGAAACCGTGTGTCTTTTTTTCATCATGAGTACATATATAGGTGGTTTGCCCCAATTGAAAGTACTACTCTAAGGTGGTATATGGGGGGTAGATAATGCCCTGCCTCCTTTTAAATTTATTATAGATAGGTGGAACCCCGAGTAATTGAATGATGTTAAAAAACCTCGTAGTGATTAGCTACGAGGTTTTTATTTTGCTATTTTTTTGCCCAGCCTTTTTTTGTTAGAGCTTTGGTTGCGGCATCTTGTTGGGCTTCTTGTTTGCTCTTGCCTTCGCCTTTGGCTATCAATACA
>JAOULM010000052.1 GCA_029882015.1 Candidatus Nomurabacteria bacterium | reverse complement strand
CAAATTGTAACAGCGATATACGACCCTCTTGCTCATGGGCCAAATGGGACTGGTCAAATAACCAGGCAACTATTTCTAAAGACAAATTCAACAGAAACTCCTGATCTAGAATTTAGAGTTTCTGCAAATGTTACCAAAGAGTCTGAATAATAATATATGCAACATAATCATACACAGAAAAATAATCATTCATGTCATGAGATAAAAATGGATGATCACGATCACCACGCCATGATGATTCAAGATTATCGAAAAAGATTTTGGGTATCTATATTAATATCAATACCAGTACTGGCCATGTCTTCCCTGCTTCCAGTATTATTTGGTATAGATAATTCATGGTTTGCGGGACAACAATATATTGTATTTATTTTGTCTACGATAATTTTTATTTATGGTGGGTGGCCATTTTTCAAGGGGATGTGGAATGATTTATCCAACAAAAATCCAGGAATGATGACATTGGTTGCGGTTGCAATATCTGTTGCGTGGATTTATAGCACGGCTGTTGTTTTTGGTCTCGAGGGTAAAATGCTATTTTGGGAATTAGCGACATTGGTTGATATTATGTTGTTGGGGCACTGGATAGAGATGAAATCCATAATGGGTGCATCCAAAGCACTGCGCGGGCTAGCAAACCTGGTTCCAAAACAAGCTCACAAGAAAATATCTGAAAATAATTATCATGATATTGCAGTTGCCAATCTTGTGTTAGGGGATATCGTGTTGGTAAAACCAGGGGAAAAAATTCCCGTTGATGGGATTATCATATCTGGAGAATCTTCTATAAATGAATCAATGGTAACGGGAGAATCTACGCCTGTATTTAAAAAAGTAAGCGACGAAACAATAGGTGGGTCTGTAAACGGCGAAGGATCTCTACATATAAAAATAAATAAAATAGGAGAGCAAACATTTTTGGCTCAAGTCAGCAAACTAGTTTCTGACGCACAGGCCAGCAAATCCAAAACACAATTATTAGCAAACACGGCAGCAAAATGGTTAACAATAATAGCAATTTCTGCTGGAATAATAACATTTCTGGTGTGGATTTTTGCCCCCGAAATTCAAACCGCCTATGCAATAGAGAGGATGGTGGCGGTAATTGTTATCGCGTGTCCGCATGCACTAGGTGTAGCAATACCACTGGTTGTATCTATGTCATCATCCATTTCTGCCAGCAAGGGATTATTAATCAGAAATAGACAGACTTTCGAAAACGCACGCAATATTGATGCAATTGTTTTTGACAAAACGGGAACACTAACGACAGGTGAATTTTCTGTTACTGAGGTGATTCCTTTTGGTGATATGAGTCAAAATGAAATTCTGAAATATGCTTCTGCTGTAGAATCTCATTCGGAACACCCCATCGCAAAGAGCCTTGTAAAACATTATAGCGGAGACTCTGTCTCTGTGGAACAATTTACAGCAATACCAGGCAAGGGCGCCAAAGGAATTGTAAATGGTAAACAAATTGTTGTCGCCAGCCCAGGATATATTTCTGAAAATAATATTTCTTATGATAATACAAAAATAAATTCTCTTTTTGAAGAAGGAAAAACAGTTGTGTTTGTGATGGTTGATAATGTTTTAATTGGCTCTATAGCTTTGGCGGATACAATGCGCGATGAAACAGAACAAACAATAAAAGCATTCCAAAACCAAGAAATCAAAACAATAATGATGACGGGAGACAATAATAAAACAGCTGAACGTATTGGTTCTATTCTGGGAATCGATGAAATATTCTCCGAAGTCTTGCCATGGGAAAAATCATCCAAAATTGCAGAATTACAATCACAAGGATATTCTGTGGCTATGGTTGGCGATGGAATTAATGATGCCCCTGCGTTGGCACAGGCAGATGTTGGCATAGCGATTGGCGCTGGAACAGACGTGGCAATAGAAACGGCAGATATTATTTTGGTAAAAAGCAACCTAACAGACACCATGTCTATATTTAAATTATCAAAAGCAACATACAGAAAAATGGTTCAGAATCTTGTTTGGGCAACGGGTTACAATATTGTTGCGATACCTCTTGCAGCCGGAGTTTTATTCTCGGTTGGGATTGTCCTATCCCCTGCCGTTGGAGCTGTTCTAATGTCGTTATCTACAATTATCGTAGCCATAAATGCAAGAGCCTTAAAAGTTTAATCAAGATCAATAAGTTAATATTTTCAAAAATTTTTTGGTATAATATAAAAATGCATTCACAAAAAATATCTTTATATTCGATATTATTTTTTACAATACTATTTTCTCTTTTTTTAACAACAAAAGTATTTGCTGTTGCCCCCACCGTAACAACCGGAACTGCTACCCCAGCAGAAACAAGCGCAACTGCAAGCGGTACATTGAATTCTACGGGAGGAATACCGACTACGTCTATAGGTTTTGAGTATGGTCTTACTACTGGGTATGGAGCCAGTGTTTCAGATACATATCTACATGACTTTTCATACTCATATGATTCACAGTTTGGATCATCTGGTACAGGGAACGGACAGTTTGATGGTCCATCTTATATTGCTTTTGATTCATCGGAGAATATATACGTAGCTGATTCTGTAAACGACCGCATCCAAAAATTCGATTCATCTGGAACATATGTAACACAGTGGGGATCTAGTGGTAGTGGTGATGGGCAGTTTAACAACCCAAAAGGAATAACCATAGATTCATTAGACAATGTGTATGTTCTTGAGGGAAGTAATAATAGAATTCAAAAATTCACATCAGCTGGAGTTTTTATCACAAAATGGGGGACACTTGGAAGTGGTGATGGGCAGTTTTTATTCCCTGCCGCTGGTTTATCAATAGACTCCGCAGATAATATATATGCTGTAGACGCTTTTAATCATCGTATTCAAAAATTCACATCAGCTGGAGTTTTTATCACAAAATGGGGGACCAATGGCACAGGAGACGGGCAGTTTAACACCCCAGCTGGTATTGCTATAGATTCATCAGGAAATGTTTACGTTTCAGATTCCTTCAACAACCGTATACAAAAATTTACATCAGCTGGGGTATATATTACACAGTGGGGATCCAGTGGTAGTGGGGATGGAGAGTTTAGTACGACAGTTGGTATTGCTGTAGATTCATCAGACAATATATATGTTACAGACAGGACTAATAACCGTATACAAAAATTTACATCAGCTGGGGTATATATTACACAGTGGGGATCCAGTGGTAGTGGGGATGGAGAGTTTAGTACGCCAGTTGGTATTGCTGTAGATTCATCAGACAATATATATGTTGCAGACGCTAACGACCGCATCCAAAAATTCACCCGCTCTTTCTCCCTCTCCCTCTCATCCCTCGTCTGTAACACTCT
>JAOULM010000018.1 GCA_029882015.1 Candidatus Nomurabacteria bacterium | reverse complement strand
CACCTGGCGTATAAACCAATGCCAGCTCCTGTGCATTGGTCACGGGAGTTGTTCCTGTAATTGCTATTTTCCCAGAAAGTTTTTTGTGAAGCTCTAGAGATTGTTTATTATCATTATTCATAATCATAGTTATCACCTCGGTTACGAACAAGAGCGATAACCTTTTTTACCACAAAAAACACAATAACCCCAGCGATAACGTAAAATGCAATAACGGTGGTCACAACCCATTTTGCAATATGAAGAAGCCCCATGACTATTGACCACCCAGCTATGTTTCCAGATTCGGCACTTTCTTTTTCTGGGCGTTTTGATTCATGCTTATCGAATGCTGATATTGTTATTTCCGATAACTTATTTCTCCATGTTTCTAGTTGAAATGTTGTTTTTTCCTTGATTTCGTTTATGTCTATTCTAGATGATGAAGTCGCTGTGCTGGTTGAATTTTGCGCCGCAACGTTACCGGGAATTATAATTATTCCAGTAAAAATAATCAAACAAGCTGCAAAAAATAGACGTCTATTCATAATATTATTTCTCTAAAAACCTTCGCGCCACCTTTGCGCTAAAAAGAGGATTTTGTTTTTTATGGTTGTCTTGATTAAATATCATAAAAGTTTTTGATTAAGATGATATTACGGTTGTAATTTCGCTGATTATTTCCTGTAGCCCGTAATCTGATTTTATAAAATATTTTTTTATTCCGAGGTTTGTGTACTCGTGTATTTTATCAGAACTAGCGGTGTTTGTTATTAAAAAAACTGGCAAATTTTGGTTGCTTGGAGATGTTCGCAAGAAAGACATAAGATCTAGACCGCTTTGTTCTCCTGTTAAATAATGGTCAAGCCATATGGCATTTATAGGTGACTCGATAGAGCTATTTTGCATTGCCGTCATTGCATCTGGAACATTGGTGGCCGTTAAAACATTGAAACCACTGATAACCAGTTTGTCTTTTGCTACTCTTTGTAGCGCCATATCATCTTCTACCAATAATATTGTTTTGTTCGTGTTTTGCATGCGTTAATTATATCACGATTATTCTAGTGGTTTTGACCCATCTTTTGCTTCCATACCTGTTGCCGGCAAATCAATACAGAATTCAGTTCCCTGACCTTCTTCGGATGCAAACGATAGTTTACCTTTGGCTGTTTGCTCTACAATTGCTTTTACGATATACAGACCAAGCCCTGTTCCTGTTGTGTCAGATTGTTTTGCGTTATCTGCTCGAAATAGTTTCTGGAATATTTTTTCTTGTTGATGTTTTGGTATCCCCATTCCTGAATCAGCAACACATATGCGTATGAATGATTCATTGGGTACAATGGAAACCAAAATAGAGCCGCCGTTTGGGGTATATTTTATGGCGTTTGATATTAGGTTTTGGAATAGTATATAAACTAGCTTTTTGTCTCCGTTGTATGCAGGAACAGATGGATCATATTTTTTATCTATATGTATATCTTTTTCCGCTACAAGTATCTGATTTTCTTTTATTGCTTGGTCAGATAATTCAGATAGATTAATCATTTCTGGTTGAACCATAAAAGTACCAAGTTCAATTCTGGATACGTTCAACAGTGAACCAACCAAATCTATCATTCGCCCACTACCTGTTTCTATTTCTTTTAAATATTCCATCTGTTCTTTGGTTGTTTTTCCTGCGTCACCAGACAATAACATTTCTGTGTACCATTTTATTGATGTCAGCGGTGTGCGTAGCTGGTGTGATGCCAGCGATACAAATTCAGTCTTTGCCTTGTCAACAGAACGTTCATGTGTTACATCTCGAAATACGACCACAACCCCGATAACATTTCCATCTGAATCTTTTAGTGGTGCGGCACTATCAGAAACAGGAATGGATTTACCATCTGGCCTCAGCATCTCGGTATTTTTTGCCATCTCATAAGTTTTCCCTGTTGAAAATACCCTATCAATAAAATCAATATTTGGATTATTTGTTCCCTCTATAACAAAATTAAATACTTCGTTATAAAGTTTACCCATTGCATCATCAGCTGAAAAACCAGATAAATCTTCTGCTACTTTGTTTATTAGTGTTAGTTTTTTGTTTTGGTCCATTACAAAAACACCATCGCCAATACCAAACAATATGGTAGATACACGCTCTTGCTCTAGCCTGGCTTGCTCTTTTTCTTTGTCGATATCTTCTAACAGATTAAGGGTGGCTTCCCTGGTGTCTTCTAGGTCTTTTTTGTCATTAATAAGAGTTCTGACGGCTAGGTATTTTTTAGGTTTTTTGTTTTTGTCCAGAACAGGAACAATAACAGAATCCACCCAATAAAATGATCCATCTTTTGCTCGATTTTTGATTTCACCACGCCAAGTTTCCCCTGATGATATTGTTCTCCATAATTTTTCATAAAAACTAGGTGGATGATGTCCGGATTTTAAAACTCTGTGATTTTGACCAATTAATTCAGATACATCATATTTTGATATGTCTATAAATTTTTGATTTATGTATATTATCGTACCTTGTTGATCAGTTATAGAAACCAATGAATTAAGGCCAACAGCACCTAAAAATGATTCCGTTATGGACGCATCCGATAAATCATTCAGAGAAAGCTCGGTAATTGTATCAGTAGTTGGTTCAAGGATTTTATAGTTTGTTTTTGTGCTGTAACCAATGTATTCCTCGGTTCGTATATTTTTTGGGTCTATATCCATTTTACCGGTAAGCTTGCTTCGTAAATCCAGAACAAAACCTGATGGGCCACAGATGTACCACAAAGCGTTTTTTTCTATTGGGAATTCACGAATACGGTCAATTGATAATTCTCCGATATTTTCGATTAAGTTTATATTTTTGTTTTGATTAGCATATTCTCGTAGTTCGTTCAGATATACAGCTCGTTCTTCGCTGGCGTTTGTATAAACTATGTCGATGCGACGTTCTGATTTTGACAAAATAGCAGAACGAATCATGGCGATGAACGGAGTTATTCCTATACCGCCAGCAATAAAAACAACCGGGATTAGGTCTGTCGGCAGAACAAAACTACCCAATGGACCCTGTAGTGTGAATTTGCTTCCTGGTTTTGAATTTACAAGATCCTGTTTGAATTGACTTTCGGAATTACGAAAAACGATAGATAAAATTGAATTATCTTTTGATATATCTGCTATGCTAAAATCACGAGTGTTGCCGCCCACGCTGTCTTGCGGGGTATTTGGGTTTGTTATTCTGACGTATTGACCTGGGGTGAACAAAAACGGAGGTTGTTCCACTGTAAATTTGGCTTCTACTGTCCCATCTGCTACATCTGTAATCTGATTTAATTTACACGTCTGTATAATTGGTTGTGAAATAGTAAAAGACGTATCTGCCTTGTTTTTGTTATTATCGGTCATGTTGGTTTTTTAGTTCCTCTATCTCTTTTTTAAGTTCGACCATTTTCAATTCACGCCCAACCATCAGTTTGTTTGACCGCTCTGATACTTCTGCTTGTTTTTGGAATTTATTTTTTGCGTCTTCTAGTTCTTTTGTTCTTTCTCCAACTTTTCTTTCCAAATCTGCATATAGATTTTTCAATTCTGATGAAACGGTGTTTAAAACTCTGCCCAGCTGACCAACTTCGTCATGTGTTTTTACTTCTATTTTTTGATCAAAATTACCTTTTCCTATTTGTGTTGCAACCAAAGATAGATTGCGTAATGGTAACAACATGCTAGATACAAGATACCGAAACAAGAAGAACAATAATATAAATACACCTACCCCAATAAAAGAAATTGAGCGCATTAAATTATTTATAGGATTTAGAACAATATTTATGTCAGCTTGCTGTATTAGTCTCCATAGATGTTCTTCTTCATCCCCTGGAGATATATGAACATATGTAAAGAGGTTGTTGCCGTCAACAAAATAGCCGCTTTCGGATTCGAAAACATCCTGATCTATATTTGGAAACTCATTTTTGAATGTTATTCCTGTGTCTAAATCATGGTCTTCTCCCCACTCTTTTGTTTCGTCTGGGTTCACCAAAAAGAAACCTTCACGGTCTATTATATAGATGTTTGACTCTGAATTTTGATTTAATTTACTTTTTATTAATAATTCATCCAAAAGAACATTTGCAATAATCATTCCTTTGCGTTCACCTGTTGATTCATCAAAAATAGGAAATGCATATCTGATTATTGGCTTGTAGGGCTTTGTTATAATGGGAGGAGTTCCCTCGCGATTTAAGCTTGCGTAGGAAACATAGATTTCTTCTGGGTTTTTCTGGTTTGTTTCAATAACATAATCACGGTCGCTCTTGTTCTGTAATAAATCATCAGATATTCTTACAGCTTTACCATTTTTATAATCCACCCTGATTAATTCTTGGCCCGCAGTATCTATATATCGCAGTTGGTCGAAAATCTTTATAGAGTTCATTTCTGCAAAAAATATGGTCGACAGTCTGTCTCCCCATATTTTTGTTGTTGACCCATCAAATGGATCGACGCCATTATTTTTTTGCGCCCTAATTATACCTTGTGTTGGGGGCAAGTTGGCAAGTATTTCTACAGTTTCTACGGCTTGTTGCGTTAGAGACTCTATTTGGCTACGCTCTCTTTCTATTTCGGTCTCTAGATTTTTAATTGATGCTTCTGTCAATGTTGTGCGGACCTTTAAAATAACAAAACCAAAAGATAGCGAAAAAAGAATAACAACAAGAACCGTGGTTAAGATAACGATTTTATTTGCTATTGATATTTTTTTCAAAAAAACCATGGTTGATTTGTGATTTATCGTGTGACGCTAATTGTAATTCCATTTTCTGCGTCGGGGGCAGAGATTTTGACACGATTGTTCGAGGTTTTTACAATAGTATATCCAGCACCATCATCAACTGAACAATTGGCTCCGGCTGTTGTGTCACATAACGGGTCTATCGGAATTTCTACCAGATATGTTTCGTTTACAACCAAAACACCTAAATCAATCAGACCTGTACACGCCCCACCGCTACGACATATTTCTGTTTCCGTTGCTGAAATAGAAGAAGGGAGAGATCCTTTGTTGTCGATTGCATATTGATATACTCCGTTTAATATTGTTGCAACATCGGCGCTACGCTGCGTGTTGTTTGTATCAGAAATTTGTTTACCTGGATTAATTGCAACGATTACAATCCCAGCCAAAATAGCAATCAACGCCACGACCAATAGAACTTCGATAAGTGTAAACCCTAAATGTTTTTTTTGCATAAAAATAAGGAATTAAAAAAAATAATAATGTTTACTTAGTATAGCTTTTTTATTTACGGTAAAGTTAAATTTGCATGTGGAAATGTTTTACATCTTTTTAGTAGTGTGTTAATTGTATGAAATAATTTCTAAACGCACACCGCTGGTAGCTACGTTTACCGTTTTTATTAATGTTGTTGTGTCCACTGTGCCAGTTGATACTATTGTGGATGTTTCGTCTAAATTTCTAGTTATTATGTATGTGCAATTATTTCCAGATCCAGAAATGTTTGTATCAATATCGTTATAAATATCCAACAGTGCCAATTCGACGCATCCACGCCCGGCGTAATCAGCTGTTATTCCAAAAGTCCGCACAACGGTTGTGCCTATTTCTCCCGAGCTAGTAACCAGAGCCGTCGTAATCAAAACACCTGTGACACTTGCAATGATAACGGTCATTAGCAAAAGCATTGCTCCTTGATTGTTATTTTTGTTATTCATAGAATAATGCGCTGGTACGATACGTTGTCTGATGGGCTATACCAGAAACCGTATCGGTTGCGTGCGAACTGCGGATAGAAAATGACAAGGTGGCGCCATGGGGTACAGATGTTGCCGAGAATGCCGTGATATTCAGGTCGCTGACTATTGTTTGGTCACTAGATATATATTTAGTGGTTTGAGCATTATCAATTCTGGTGACACTTGTTCCGTTCAGGAAAAATTGCAAATCAATCCCATCTCTGTTTGTTACGGTAACACTTTGGCTATTTAGTGGTGGTGCCCCCTGGAAAGATATTCCCTGTTCTACAATATCGTTAAAGTGAAAAATAATATTACTTGCGTCGCGACTGGTGTGATATATGGATTGTTGTTGTTCTGTGTTTTGTCTTACCAGAAAAACGACGGTGATCAATGCTGTTAATATCCCAGACGCAATAACAACATAGAGCAACATCTCTATTAATGTGAACCCATTGTTTTTGTTTAAAAGATTCATAATTTATGGCAAGATTATACCGTTAATTTGTGCGATGCTACCATCTGCAAAACCGAAATCGAAATCTAGGGTATCTCCACTGGCATTTTTTTGAAATCTTATTTCATAATCTCCAACAGGGGTTATTGCGTCCAGAATAACATTAGTGTGGTCAATGAGAACACCGCTGGCAACATTTCCACTCCATACATTTGATCCATTTATTCGTATGCGTCTTGTTTTGTTGTTTGTGACCAGTGCAAAAGTAATAGATATTGTGTCCAGCTCGATAGAACAGTCCAGGTCATTTACAGACGTTAATAAATTGGAAATTGTTTTACCATTGTTTGATATTGATATGCTGTTCGCATCAATAGAGAAATAATCAGCATGTGTTTCTGGGCATACCGGCAAATCTCGACGCCAGTCCGTGAATATATTTGATAAATCAATAGACCGATTGACACCTCGCAAGCCCTGCCACGATATATCTGCTGTAGCTAGTCGTATATCTGGAGTAGGCTCTGTTATTGTTACCGAACGTTCAAAGATATCAAAAGTCGTTGGCAACCCAACCAGGCTCCAGCTTCCCGAAATATCAATCCCATATGTACCAGGGATTAATTCTGCAAAATCTCGTTGTGATATGCTGGCAACCCCAGATAGTCCCTCTTGGGCATACGCCAATGCCCGATTGTGGTTACTGTCTATCAACCCTGATTCAGATGACAATCCAACAACAGATATGACTCCTAATAAAATTAGAGACAACAATGCGGACGCTAATAATGCATCAACCAATAATGAACCAGATTGTGATTTTATTTTAATCATAATTAATGGTGAAATCAGATATACCCAGCGATGTAGTTGCGTTTGATCCAATCAAGATTATATCCCCTGTCCAAATTGCCAGACCTGTATGTTTTTCAAAAATTATTTCATATATAGATTGGGTGGTTATACCTGGGAAATCCATATCAAAATCAAATAATGGGTCACGTGACATAAATGAATCTCCGGCAAATAATGTCGCAAGAGAATTATCTATTCGTACACCCCATGATTTTGATTCTGAGCCATATTGCGAACGAACACGAGCCTCGTTTAATAATCCACCTATTTGTTGCTGTGCATCATGAACATTGGCGTCAGCTATCAGCTGCGTCGAAACAGTAAATCCCAGACCAACCAAAATTCCTAGAATACTCATCACGAGCAATGTTTCAATCAACGTAAAACCAGAGTCTTTTTCCGCATTGAGATTTGGTTGGTGCTTTCTTGATATCATAAGATTATCCCAGGCCACCAAATAATCCATAAATAGGTAGAATCACCGACAATGCAACCAGCATGACTCCAATCCAAACAATAACCAATAATACTGGTTCTATGATGGTGGAAAGATTTTTCATTGTTGTTTCGGTTCGCGCTTCGTATATTTCACCAACATGAATAAAAGATTTTGATAGATTTCCTGAACGTTCTCCAGCTATTATAATTTGTTGCATTGAGCGTGGAACAAATCTGGATGCTTTTGGGATTTCTTTGAACATTTGTTGAAACGTATATCCATCCACCACATTTTTTTTAATTTCACCAAAGAATTTTTTGTACAGTATGTGTGTCGTTGATTCTTCGAGAGATTGGAAGGCCTGCGTTACTGGGACGCCTGCTTCTAATAGTGACCCCAATAAATATCCTAATCGGGATACCTCGATTTGTTGGATTATTGTTTTTGTTATTGGTGCTCGAAAAAGAAATCGTTGCCACAAGTTGCGGAAAAATTTCATAGACCGCATGGTAACAAAAATTATTATAATTCCAGCGATAACTGATGGCACAAAAATTTTCCCATGATTTTGCAGAAAAATCCCAATATTAATCAAAACACGTGTCGGCAACGGCAAATCAACATGCAAGCGGTCAAAAACGGTGGCTAGTCTGGGTAATATAAACCAACCAACACCCAGACCGACGACGCCGGTCAGACCCAGTACGAATACTGGGTACATTGATGCCGAACGTATCTTTGATTGAAAATTCCTATTTTTCTTTTCTTGGAACGCAACAACTTTTAAATTTTTAGATAATTGTCCGGACTCTTCGCCTGTTTTAATCAACGCAATAACCTGACCAGAAAATAGTTTGCTTTTTTTTAGGGTTTTCCACAATGGAAAACCCGATTCAACATCGTCCATCATCTGCTGGATATGATGTCGCATGTAATAGGATTTTATTTCTTGTTTTACAGAATCCAGACCATCCAAAACGGTCATTCCAGAAACCAAAAGCATGGATAAATTTTCAACAAAAAATTCCCGCTCAGAAGACCCTCCAAAATGAACCATTTTTAGTTTATGTAGTATTTTTTTTAGATATGTCATAAGGAGGTTTTGGTACATCGCTGGTTTTTGCCATTTCTGGAGTTTCGAATTCTGACGGAGTAGCTACGCGCAATAATTCATCCAAAGTCGTGATTCCTTGTTTTACTCGTTCTATTCCATCTTGGAACAAAGTCTTGCTCCCATGTTTTGATGCCAGTTCCCAAACTTGTTGTGCAGACGGACTTTCCATGATCAATTTTTTCATTTCTTTTGAATTTTCTATGAATTCAAATATAGATGTTCGCCCTTTGAATTCTTTGCCTGGATTACATCCACCACCGTTATATAAGGTATGTTTTTCCCCTGCAAAAAATGGAGCCGCATCGGGGTATTGCTGGGCCAATTCGGTATGATTTACGGAAACACTTTGACGACAAGATTCGTCCAGTGTCCGAACCAGACGTTGCCCTATCACCAACTCAAGGGTCGAGGCCAGCAAAAATGGTTCAATTCCCATGTCTAGCAATCGCGGAATCGCGGTCGCAACATCATTTGCGTGGAATGTTGATAAAACCAAGTGCCCCGTTAGCGCGGCGTTGACTGCTATCTCTGCGGTTTCTTTGTCGCGAATTTCTCCGACCAGAATAATATCCGGGTCTTGGCGGACAATTGAACGTAGGCCTTTGGCAAAGCTCAGTTCGGTTTCGTTATTTACTTGGATTTGGTTGATGCCTGGGATTTTATATTCGACAGGGTCTTCGATGGTTGTGATGTTTACCAGCGGTGTGTTCAGGGTTTTTAGTAGTGCATACAAAGTCGTAGTTTTCCCCGACCCTGTTGGACCAACAACCAAAATCATACCGAACGGTTTGCGAGCATGTGTTTCTATTTTGTTTCGATGATTTTCTGAAAGACCTAGATTTTCCAGACTCAGACTACCAACATAAGACCGCAAAATACGCAAAACAATTTTTTCTCCGTAAACTGTTGGCACAATCGAGATACGCATGTCGATTTCTTCGTCGTTGTATGAGTGCTGTAGTGATCCGTCCTGCGCTGAAAAGTGTTCATCAATACGCAATGAAGCTTGGACTTTGACGCGGTTTAAAATATTTTCGTAATATTCTTGCGGAATACGTCCTGCCTCGCGCATAACTCCGTCAACACGAAACCTGACCACGACATCTGTTTTTTGGGGTTCAAAATGAATATCAGATGATTGATAGGTTATCGCATCGTCAAAAATTTCCTGAAGGATTTCAGGGGCGATACGTTTATTGTTTTTTATTATTTCAGAAAAACGAGTTTCTAGTGGTTGTTGATATCTGGCCAACACGTCATTGATATCACGTGGTGTAGAAAAAGTCAGAACGGTTTGTTTTCCTGGAAAAACCTGTGACAAAATTTCTGCTATTTTTTCTTGGTCTGGAATATCTGTTGCTAATGTAATCAAAGAGTCTGTTGCCGAAACAGCAACAATGCGGTTTTTGTGCGCGATTTCTTGGGGTACGAGAGACAGGATTTCATCGGTTGGTGGATGTGAATTCAGGTCTGTATATTTTATATTGTAATGCTCGGCCAAAGCTTGTCCGAATAAATCTTGGGTTATTATTTGTTTCGATAATGCAAAATCTAGAAATGACGGAAATCTTTGTTCTTGGTTTTTGTATGCAGAAATATCTTCTGACGAGGTATAACCTTTATCGACAAGGATTTTTTGAATTTGCGCGTCATCAAGTTTCATAAAATGTGATATTTGCGAGCTGGTTTTATCTTGTGTGGGCTAAGCTAGAACTTTTTGAACCTCCTCGACAATGGTTGCTATTGGGACTTCTGATTTTACAAAAAATCCAATCGCTCCAAATGCTGTGGCTTTTTCTCGGTCTGTTTCCTGGCTAAGGTTGGTTAGAACCATTGTTTGTGTGGTTATGTTGTTATCTTTCATCCACTGTAACAATGTAAAACCATCCATTTCTGGCATAACCAAATCGGTTAGTATTAAATCAAAAGTCTGTTGAGACAGATGTTTTTGAGCTTCTGCGCCGTTTCCGGCCATTACGACGTTAAATCCTGCGGCTGTTAATTTTAATTCTAGGGCGTGTCCGATTGCTTTTTCGTCTTCGGCAATCAGAATTGATTTTTGAGTATCTGGCATATTATTTATTATATGATACTTTGACTTTCTTTGTTGGTTTATAGGTGTTGATTACTGGTGTCTTGCAATGTGTATGTAATATTGTTTATAATAGAGAAAAGATTTGTTAACAATTTAAAAATATAAGCTATGGCGACTCAGGGAATGGAGAATTTATATATCGTTAAAAAAATTAGCGAATTGAGTGTCGGAGAATCTGGATGGCTCTCTCCTGGTGATTTTGTTTTCATTGAAAAACAATTATTTTTTAATAAAGAGGCAAATGTATGCAGTCAAATATGTTTATTTTATGACTCACCATTTCTTGTCCCTGTAAAAAGAATAAAAAGCGGTTTTGATAAAAAATCATTTATTTTTATCTTTTTATCACAAGATGAAATTATTCAACATGTTGATTTTGAACAAGAAGGCTTGGCAGAAGAATTAATGGAGTTTTTCGTATATTTTATGGAAAAGCCTATTGTGGAGAAGAAAATGAATGATTATATTCCCTGTTTTGATCGGGATAATCAAGATTTATTTTTTGAACATAATTATCTCTTTGAAGAGTATGAGAGCATAAAAAAGAAACTCGGCGAGAAAGACATTCAAAAAATATTAAAATCAAAGAGTTTTGACAAGATGAGCGATAAAGAATTGACTGCTGTAGAGGGTTACCTGAAGATAAAAGAGGAATACGAAAAATTAGCAGAATTAAGAGATTTTAAAAGCAAGTATAAAAATCCTGTCTAAGATTAATAAATAAATTAAAGTCCCAAATACTGGGACTTTTTGTTTGGGCTATTGAAAAAAACTCAAATATCCGTATAATAAACGAATATTGAATATTGCCAGATCGTCTAATGGTAGGACACCAGTTTTTGGTACTGGGTATCTAGGTTCGAACCCTAGTCTGGCAACATAAAACAAAGAACCCCCGCATGTACATGCGGGGGTTCTTTGTTTTAGTTACAGGTCTGGGTTCGAAAGACGGAGGCGGTATACAAGACGAGCGTAGCGAGGGCTTGTCGCCGAGTCGGGGTTTGCTATGCCCCAGCAAAGCGAGGGTGCGCGAAATTTTCTGTAAGAAAATATTTGTGACCGAACCCTAGTCTGGTATTTATATTAAATAAAAACCACTTTGTATTACAAAATGGTTTTTTTATTTAATATAAATAAAACTTTATTTATTAACCAAAAATCTTCTGAAAAGTTTTTTTGGCACGATTAATGGCTTCTTTTTTGGGTATACCGGGGCCACGAGCTGCGTACAAGCTCATGTCTATGTAAAGAAAATCTTTAACCGTTGGGTAATGGGAAATTTTCAAGGCTTCTTTGTGGGAGACTCTTTCCCAGTTTTTTGAAAAAGTAAAATTAGAAAAATCCTTATGGTGGAATTCATTTGAACAAAATACTGAACTGAAAAAAGGATGTTTTTGGTCCAGTTTCCCAATAACTTTGTTGAGGTATTTGAATTCACCGTTGATGTTTATCTCTTTAATACAATCAAACATAAAAAGTGACCAAATATTAATAGCAAAATACTGTGTATATACCGGACTCATAAAAGCTTTATTTTTTCTATCAAAACTTTGTAAAAATATGAAGTCCCCCAAAAAATTTGAATGAAAAGAAAGTTCATAATATTCATATAGGAAACTTTTTCTAGGTATACTAAGTGTTGCGGGGCGTACCGTCGTATCATTTAAATAGGGGTTAAGTGGTTGAATTGACTCACTCTTTTTCCCCTCTCGAAGGGTGTCAGGATCAACCAGCCTAATTAATAGATCATCATTTTCTGGGTGAAAGCAAAATGATAATACTGGGGAATGTTGAGGGTTTCTTTTCTCTATTTTCACATATAGATGTTCAAGTTCATCAACCCCGCACATTGGCCTGGTATCAATCCAGCTATATCTTGTTTCTCCTTTGTGTTCTTGGGGGCCACCTAAAACAATATCTGGCCCATGTAATAAATATCTTTCAAAGCTCATAATCTTGTGTTTAGTTTTTAATTTTCCTTATTATACTTTTTTAATTTTTATTGTCAATAATCAGTATGATTAAAGCTTTCCAAAGGCTCACGCGTGAGCCGTTGGTTTTTTGTATCTCTTGCTCCTTATCTACTTTTCCCGTATAGTTTAATCAAATAAAATTAAAAATCATGAACCATAATTGTTTAGTTGGTAACGAACTTCTTATATCTCTATTTACACACTTTCCAAAAGATGAAAGTATACCCATTGAAAAAGGTCTTGTTATTTTAGATTTGTTTGAGGCTTCAAAGAAACCAGAATACAAAAATCTGTTTGAAAATTACCATTTTGACACAAATCATGACCTGGTCTACTCAACACAACTGGAAGACGCTTTTTTCCTACTGATGATTGCGCATGTAGTTATTTTCTATGATTTTTCCAAAGACTGCTATGTTGGCAGGGGGGTTGATATCTCGTATGAAAAATTCGTCAAAAAAAGGCTTTTGCCTGGAGAAGAAGAATTGCTCAAAGAGATTGCTGATGAAATTTTGATCAAGGTCAGAGTTACAGTTTAAATTTAAAATAAAACCACTTCGATTTACGAAGTGGTTTTTTACTCCCCTAGTATATCAATCACCCCTAATTCCAGCGGAATATATTTTGCAAAAGATTGTTTGATTGCAAAATGCGCCTCCAACATTCTCTTTAACGTATCTGATGTGATGGTTTTTGAATCTACAAAACCCTGCAATTTTTTCAATTCCTCGTCGCCGATATCCTCGGACAACCAATCTGACGCTTTTTTATCAAAACGCAACATCAGAACATATCGCAGGCGCCCTAATAGCATTTCTGAAACCATTTCCGCGTCATAGTTATGTTTCTCGGCTATTTTTAATGCGTCCAGCGCCGCCTGTAGTTCCCCACCTGCGATCCCAGCAACAATATCGTGTACCAATGCCAACGGTGGTGTGTTGGTGATTGCCTCGACTGATTCACGAGAAATTTTTGCATCGCTGATGCTGATCAGGACTTTTTGTAGGATACTTAGTGTGTCACGAAACGAACCACGCCCCAGCATCGCAACCAATTCGGCAGCGTTGGGCTCTATGGATCTTTTTTCTGTTTTTGCAATCTTTTCCACCATGTCTTGCAACATAGTGGTTGATGGATTTTTGAATTCCAAAACCTG
>JAOULM010000051.1 GCA_029882015.1 Candidatus Nomurabacteria bacterium | reverse complement strand
GACTTTTTCATGACAGACATAATAATACTGGTCAAGTCTGAATTATTATTCTGAGTCAGTAGATTCTGTTTCTTCTTTTTTACCTTTTTCTTGGACCGCAATAGAATCAAAATCGATTTCACCTGCACCCTCTGCTTCTTCTACTTCTTCTTTGATTCCTGAAACGGTCGCAACAGCATCATCAGCGTCAGCAACTGGCTTGGCAGATGCCGGCAAATCCAAATCTTTGACGTAAATAGCATCAGAAAAATCTGCAAGTTTTGAAATATCTACCTGGATTTCATTAGGCATTTCTTTGGGGAGAACTTCGATTTCGATTTCTTGGATGATTTTAGTAATTACACCAACACCATTTATCTCGGCAAGTGATTTTCCAACGAATTCCAAAGGAACGGTAACGTTAACAGGTTTACCTGCTTCGATTTTAAATAAGTCTAAATGCAGAACTTTTCCTGATTTTGGTTCAGTTTGAATTTCTTGGATAATTGCCTGTTCTCCTTTCATATCACCACCCAGGTCAATAACTGATGATTCTCCGGCTGATTTATAAGCTTTGATTAATTCTCCCTCGTTAATTTTAAGTAGTGTTGCGTCTGATCCACCACCATAAAATACCGCCGGGATCATTCCGTCAGCACGAACTGTTTTTAGTGCTTCTGCGCTTTCGCGTTTTGTTACGTTTAATGTAATAGTCATGCCGACGAGTATAGCAGAAAGTTGGTATTTGTAAAGAGATGAGCCCTTTGTACCCACTTGACTTTTACGATAAAAGGAGTATTTTGAAGTTAAACAAAAAAATACCAAAATGACTTTAGAAAATTTATTTAATAATATATTAACTTTTCAAAAATGTGCTCGCCCAAAATCAACAACAGGTAATAAACTAGATCTAAGGGCTTACGATCTTGCAACAGAAATTATTTTCCATAATACCGACAGAGATAAAGAACCAAAGGAGCGTAGGGGTGTAGAAAAGATAATCTCGAATTCTTTTAAAAAAGAGTATTTCCCTGAGAATAAAACCCTAATAAGACTTGTTGAAATTCTAAAAGAAAAAGGTGTCGAGATTGGAGTTGACTATCTTAAACCAGAATGGAGAAAAGCCAGAGATGAGTTTATCCGTTTTTTAAATAAAAATGAAGTTTATCCAAAACAAGAAGATGCTATTTTCAGACTTGCCATTAAGGAAGGCTGGGTTGAAGATCCACTAAAAAAAGATGAGTAGAACAACAACTATCTAAGCCTTAGCAAATTGCGGGGCTTTTTTATTACACCAGATATTGGTGAATGAGGTCCAACCTCACTCATTTATTCATCCCCTGGTTTAATCATCGCGTTTTTCAAATCGTCCAATGTTGCGCCGTATTTTTTACCCGGATTGAAAATAATATGTTCATCAAAAATATGTTTGATCTCACCGAATAGTTCGTACATTTCATTTCCAAATTGTTGTGCCAAATATGGTGTACGAATCAAACCATCATTATGCTCCGCACTGTATGAACCATGGAATTCATGAACCAAATCATAGACTTTGTCTGCTACTTCTAAAATAGTTTTTTCTGTTTGCGGATCGTTAAAATCCATCAATGGAATCACGTGGAAATTTCCATTCCCCAAATGCCCCGCAACGGTGTAGACCAAATCATATTCCTCGAGGATTTTTATCAATCGTGGCAAATATTCTGGTAGATATTCTGGATTAATAGCAATGTCATCAATGAACGGAGCCGTGCGTGTTCCCTGTCCAGATTTCCGTGAATCACTGCTATGCTGAGTTAGCAATTTAAAACTGTCATGTCTGAAATCCCAAAATTTTTCTTCTGATTTATCTTTGGTGATAATACGTGTTTTCACAGGTATGTGATTAATTCTGTCCCTAGCTTGTTCTGCCTCGGCACGTAGTTCGTCTTTGTCATCTGAAACAAACTGAGCCATAATAATCAGTTTTGGTATTCCACCCGTTATTGCCATCCAGACTTCTGGAAAAAATCGCAAGCTATATCGAACAGATTCCCAGAATCCTTTGTCGCGAATAAAATCACGGAAAAATTTAACACCAATTTTAAAAGTATTATCATCATATACCTCCAATGTTTCCAAATCAGATTTCATGAGCTCTGAAACTAATTCAGGTACAACATCGAAATCTTTTGCATAAACCAACAATAAATCAGAATGTTTTTCAACATCAACCAATTTATATGTTATCTCGGTAATAATACCAGTAGTTCCCTGTGCGCCCACAAACATTTTGGTCAAGTCAAAAACCTGTGTGTCTGGATTCCAAACATCCCAAATTAAATATCCCGAGGAATTCTTGCTTGTTATTGGTTTTTTATCATTGATTATTTTTTGAGTTTTTTCTATCAAATTCCAAACATCTCTATATAGATTCCCTTCGAAATCATTTTGTGAAATTTTTTGATCAAGTTGAATTTTGGTCAGGGGCCCCACCTCGTATTCGTTTCCGTCTGACATAACGACTTTTAGAGATTTTACAAAATCTTTATTTTGCCCATATTTCAATGTTCGCTCGCCCGCTCCATTATTTGCAACCATACCCCCAACCGCACAAATATCTTTTGATGCTGGATAACACGGCATAATCAAATTATGTTTTAATGTCTGTTTCTCGAAATCACGATACATCGCCCCCGGCAACACAGTTGCTTGCCCTGTAATATTATATGTATGTCCAAAAAATGATTTTTGTTCCCCACCATGTTTTTTCTCGACACTGATAATGTCTGTAATATATCTAGTAACGTCAACAATAATAGAATCATTCAATGGAGCTCCAGTCATATCTGATCCAGCAGCACGAACAGTCAACGACAGCTCTGGAAATTGTTTTTTATTTTCATTAACAAATTTCACTAGATTTTTTATATCATCAGTATGTTTTGGGTACACTATTAATTTCGGAGTAATCTTGAAAATACTCCAGTCTGTGCTGTGTTTTGTAATTTCATCTGACGAGTTTGTAACATCGCCATCAATTATTTTTTCTAATTTTTCTTTGAGAATTTCTTGTTCCATATTTTTTCTAATCCAAAATATTTACCAGCCTTTGCATGAATCAATATTGCAAAAATAAATGCGTACATAATATGATCATCAATAATAATTCCATGCCCAACGTATGGGAAATCTAATAATGGCAACCAATATAAAATCATCAAAATAATTCCCGCAATAGATGCCCACCTAACAAATAATCCCAGGATTAAAGAGACACCAATCAATAACAATCCCCATTCGTTTACGAAATTAACCCAACCAATATTAGATGCGCTGGTAAACCATTCAAACAATTTTGGAAATGTGGACGAATTCGACAAATATCCAACTGCTGACCATGATGGGTTAATAATTTTTGATAACCCAGCCCAAAAGAATACCCAACCAAAAGAAATTCTGGTAATAACAAGACTAATACGTAATGCACGATTCATAAAAAATATAAATATGAACTAATAAATACTAGCTTTATTATATCATGTAAATAAATGATCGAGGTCGGACCTCAATCATTTCATTTATGTATTGTGCAACAAAAAAGCCCTGCGAAATCGCAGAGCTTTTATTTTTTGGTTAAAAAATAAAATATTATGTTTTAAGTGATTGAAAAAATTATTTAAGATCCAATTTCATTATATCCGTTTCAATTTCTGGATATGGATATTTGAATCTTTTATCTATCTCTACGGGAG
>JAOULM010000050.1 GCA_029882015.1 Candidatus Nomurabacteria bacterium | reverse complement strand
CAGTAAGTTTCCCTATTATATCACAGACATCTGCTGGTTGATTTCTGTGTATAAAAAATCCCCAAGTGGCGACTTGGGGATTTTTTATGTTTCAGCTCTCTGTGCCGCGGGAGAGAATTGAACTCTCACTCCCGAAGGAACACGATTTTGAGTCGTGCGCGTCTACCAATTCCGCCACCGCGGCACAGAATTCTGAAACGATATTCTTGCATTCTAGCCTAAATAAATGTATAAATCAATAAAAAACTATGGTTAATACATTGGGAGCACACATATATCTAACACTAATGGCTAGCCTGTCGTTATTGGAGAAAACAGGATTATATAACAAAACAAAGAAAATAAGCTGTTACAGCTCATTGCTGTCGCTGGCAGAACTACGTGAAAAATGTAAACCTCTGCCATTGGACGAGGAAAGAAATTTTTACATTCTACCAACTTGGGTGATTAATGTACGATTTGATATCACTGACCATGAAGCGTTGAACTTACTTAGGGCTCATATTGATAGAAATGATTTTTCACATTATAGAGTTGTAACAACAAACCATAAAGAGAAAAGGTATGAATTCTTTTCTGCAAGTAATAGAAAAAGACTACTCAATTCAGAGTAGTCTTTTTATTTTTAATTAATTCTTTTTTATCCTTACTATAAACTTTTTCCTCCAAAAAGGAATGACCTTATTTTTTAGTAAATAAAAAAGTTTACCAGCCCCATAATTATCACCGTTTTTATTGTGCCATACCTTTTTCGACTCCTCTTGACCCCAATAATCCTCATCAAAAACATAGCGCTCTTCTTTTGTGTAGGTTGAATAATTATCTCTATAATAATACAAACCAGAAAGACGTCCTTGAATTAAATCAGGGAGACTGACATAAAGTTTTACATCATCACCAGTGTCCCTTTTCTCTATAAAAAGAAAAGGCGGCTGTGGGTGATGAGTTTTAACCCATTCACCCAAATAATCTAGCTCCATCATAGACCGCATGAGATTATCAAACCCACTGCTTCTGGCCCATTTTATACAAATAGTGAATGAGGTATATTTTTGTTTGTAGCATTTATCTGATTGAGAAAATACATCATCCTTGATATACCCAACAATTCCCTGCAAAGTTTTCACAAGATTTTCCTTGTTGTAAATGTGTTCCATTTCAACCCTACCAAAACTCTCAACGCCTACCCTGGCGCCAAAAAAATCATCTATACTCCCTCTGTGCGGATTTATAGCCGGGAAATTACCGAAAAACTGTTCAACGTATTTTTTACGCTCACGAACAAGACCTTTAACCTCTTTTTTACAATCAGAGTCTATTTGAGCAAGCTGTGCACCTAACTCCTTCTCTATTAATTTTTCTTTTTTGGTTTTTGCCGTTTGTTTAGTTATACCAATTTGCTCTTCATCGATATTGCGAATACGTCCAACAATACCTTTTAGGTTGGTTTTCTCTTTAGTTTCAATCATTTTATTTTTAATTTGGTTCCCAAAGACGATACCATTTCTTATTTGAAAAGTCAAAAAACCGCCTTGGCGGTTTTTTGACTTAGATCTTCCCTACCAAATCCCCGCCTTCGCCAGAGACTTCGGACGGGCAGGCATTCCTTAAATCTTGCCCACAAGGTCAAGATTTGGCTCCAATGTATCATCCCCTGGTTCCCAGCTAGCTGGGCAAACATTACCACCATGTTCGCGAACAAATTTTGCCGCGCGCAGTTTACGCAATGTTTCTTTGGCGCTACGCCCAATATCATTATGGTTGATTTCCATAGTTCGAACTACGTTATCAGGATCAATAATAAATGTTCCGCGCAATGATTCTCCCGCCTCGTCGATATACGTTCCAAACGCCATAGACAGTTCCCCTGTTGGGTCGGCAACCATTGGATATTTTACCTTACCGATTGCTGGAGATTGGTCGTGCCAAGCTTTGTGCACAAATACAGAATCAGTCGAGATACTGAAAATTTCTGCGCCTTCTTTTTTGAATTCATCATGCATTTCTGCCAATTCTGCCAGCTCGGTAGGACAAACAAATGTAAAGTCTCCGGGGTAGAAAACAAATATTTTCCATTTTCCCTCGTAATCTGCCAAAGTTATTGTTCGGTCCTGGTCGTCAACATACGCCTTCATCGTCATCTCGGGGTCTAGCTCGTCACCAATATGTATTGAATCAAATAAATCGTAATCGTCCATAAAAAAATTAAAGTTAGTTTATAAGTTGGGTTAGTATAACAAAATGTTTACTTTTTATCAAAAATATATCATTATCAACATATGAGCGAAAAACATAAAATCTACGTAATATGTGGACCAACCGCAACCGGGAAAACCGCCCGGGCTATTGCGCTGGCCAAAAAAATCGACGGCGAGATCATTTCTGCTGACAGTCGCCAGGTTTACCGAGGAATGGATATCGGAACCGCCAAAATCACCACCGACGAGATGTCAGGCATTCCCCACCATATGATTGATATAGTCGACCCAAATGATGAATTCAGTGTTCATGATTTTCAGCGCCTGGGTAGAATTGCTATCGATGATATTTTGTCGCGAGGAAAAATTCCCATCATTGCTGGTGGGACGGGGTATTATATTGACGCACTGGTGTTTGATAAACAAATGCCAGAGGTAGCGCCAAACCCAAAGCTTCGCGCAGAATTAAATAAACTAACCACAGATGAACTATTCGCACGAATAGTTCCATTAGATCCAGACAGGGCTCAAACTATTGATAAGCATAATCATGTGAGATTGGTTAGAGCATTGGAGATTATCGATACATTGGGGTATGTTCCAGAAAATACCACTGGTGATTCACTATTTGATATCCAATGGGAAATCTTGGACTTACCCGATGATAAATTACGATATCGTATACATGAACGCAATGTTGCACGTATTGAAAATGGATTAATAGAAGAGGTACAAGAGCTAAATAATAACGGTGTATCATGGGAAAGATTGGAAAAATTTGGATTGGAATATCGATACGTTAGTCAGTTTATAAATGGAAAAATTGAAAGCAAAGAAAAATTGATTGAAATTCTAGATGCCAAAACTTGGCAATTCGCAAAACGGCAAAGGTTGTGGTTTAGGAAATATGCAGACAAATAAAAATCCCCGCAATGGGGATTTTTATTTTATTTAAATACAACTTGCCGTCGAATAGTTTTGGTGGCCTCGACCCGGCTGACATGACCATGTACGTGACGGACTCGAGAGTGACCATGAACCATTCACGTATGTAGCTGTTCCCTCTAAACGCGAACTGGAAATTGAATCATCCAATGCCGGAACAATAGTAACAACCGTATAAGTTCCATCTCCATTTTCCTGAATAGTCGTAACCGGAACACCTCCTTCGTTTGGGTTATAATTTACATTCCAATAAGTTACTACTAACTGTTCTGCCTGTGATTGTGTTAGAACCTGCGCAGGTTGTACATAGGCTGGTTCGTTTGGTGCTTTTATTTGTTCTGAAATATCAGCAATTGAGCTAGTTATTTCTTTTTGAAAGTTTTTTTGCGAGACCATATTTGCTCCACCGAGTACAACCCCAATAATAGCAATAATACCAACAAAAAATAAACCTGATGATGAAGTCATAATAATTTATTATTTATAATCTAATAATTAATACATCGATGTGTATTCTGTTTTAATTATAACGTACGAAGTGGGTTTTTATTACACAGGTGAACAATTCGCAAAAAGGCAGAGGTTATGGTTTAGGAAATATATTTAAATGCAAAATATTTGATATAATAAAGACACAAGAGGTTTTATCATTTTTCCTCTTATCAAGCCCGCACGCGAGGTGTCAGGG
>JAOULM010000016.1 GCA_029882015.1 Candidatus Nomurabacteria bacterium | reverse complement strand
AAGGTGGGCAACCTGATCCAAGCCAAGGAGCCGACAATATCGAAAACGGAACCGCAACAGACCCACAAGCCCCAGTATCAACACACGAACAATTAACTGATACAATTCTGGTGATTACTATCACTCCAATAGTAGAAGAAGTGGCGGAAGAATTAGTTGAAGAAACAACACCAACAGATGACGAACCAACCGAAGAGACAGCGACTTCTACAACAGAGGTATAAACGAAAAACAAGCATTAAAAAAACCGCCATTGGCGGTTTTTTTAATGCTTTAATATTTATTGAAACATTCGCAATCGTTTAATCCTCTCTTCAACTGGTGGGTGTGTTGCAAATATGCTTTTTACACTGCCACCAAATGGATTTGAAATAAACAGATGCGCGGTGGATTTGTTAGCGCGTTTCATTTTCCCACCATGAGCAGAAATTTTTTCCAATGCGTTGGCTAATCCGTCAGGATACCGAGTCAACAATGCACCGCTGGCATCTGCCAGATATTCCCGTTTTCGTGAAATAGACATATTCATTACCATGGCAAAAATCGGAGACAAAATTAATAACGCAAAACCAATAATTGCAATAGCTGATCCGGCTTTGCCGTCACTACGACTGTTGCGTCGTCCACCACCAAATATAGCCGACCTGATAGCAATGTCGCTAACAATCATAACAAACCCAACCAGCATCACTGCAACGGTCATGATCAAAATATCTCGGTTCCCGATATGTGACATCTCGTGAGCTATCACCCCCTCGAGTTCGGTTCTATTCAGAGTCGTCAATAATCCAGTTGTTACAGCAATCACAGCGTGTTCTGGATCACGCCCCGTTGCAAACGCATTCGGTACCTGTTCATCAATGATGTACAATTTTGGGTTAGGCAGACCAGCTGTAATCGCCAAGTTTTCTGTAATATTATATAGCTCGAAATGAGCTTCACGCGAAGCGCGTTTAGCCCCAGACATAGATAACACAATTTTATCCGAGAACCAATAACTACCTGCAACTTGTAAAATAGCGAACGCTCCGGCTATAACCAAAATAATCGGATTACCAAAATACCAATACAGAAAATATCCCAACACCCCCACAACGACTAAAAACACGATCATCATTAACCATGTTTTACGAATATTTGAATCTTGGTGAGTATAGAGTGTTGCCATATTATTTAATGTAAGTACCTAACCACGTTGTTTCTTCGAGTGTCTGCAATACCTGATTTGAAGTGTTTTTTGGGATCAAAAAATGCTCTCCTGATTTCAAGTTAATCATTTCCCCGCCGACATCCAGACGAGCGCTTCCGCGAATTACATATATCCACTCGTCCATATCGCTGGTGAATACCTCGCTGGTAAAACCTGCAGGAGAAGTAATTTTCTTTACCTGAATTTTTTCATTTTGAAAGAGTTGTTCAAAATTTTCTTGCATGATTAGAAATCTACCTTTACATTCTCACGTTCCTCTGGGGCGTCATTCAATTCAAAGAATTCCCGTGCGATAAATTTAAACATTTTAGCGATTATGTTTGATGGGAATGATTCTGCGCGAGTGTTAAAGTCGCGAACATTTGCATTGTAAAACCTACGAGCAGCCTGAATTTTATTTTCTGTATCTGACAATTCACGTTGTAATTCCTGGAAATTTTCGTTCGCCTTTAATTCAGGATAAGCTTCGGCAACAGCGAACACTGATTTCAATGCTCCGGTTAGCATGTTTTCTGATTTGGCAATTTTTTCTGGGTCACCAGATTGCTCGGCAGAAATAGCTGCGGTTCGCGCCTGGGTTACGGCTTGGAAGACACTGCTTTCGTGCGCTGCGTATCCTTTGACGGTGTTAATTAAATTTGGAATCAAATCATAACGACGCTTCAGTTGGACATCAATATCTGCCCACGCTTCGTTTGTGCGGTTTTTCAAAGTAATAAATCCGTTATATGAGGCAACTCCCCAGAGCAAGATAACTCCGAGAATTCCTAGAATAATCCATAGTATAGTCATAAGTTTAAGGGCTAGAGGATTCTAGCGAAAAGTGTGTAATGTTTTCAAGACTATATACATTATACCAAATTTTAGTAGATTTTACCTCAAAGCATGCTTTTTATTGACAAATAGACCAGATTCACGTATTATCAAAGAAAAAAGAAAATTATGAAAACAAAAATAACGATTTTTACAGGGGTGGTATTATTATTTGCTTATATTTTAGGAACTTCTGCAAGTTTTGCCATGAATCATGGCTGGGGCTTATGGATTCCGTTTGGTTTTATTGTTTTACTGGGGGGATTAGTGGTCTACAATGCTTTTAAAGGTATTAGGAGAACTTCGCAGGTGTTCCCTGCCTTATCAACCAAGCTAACAAAAGAAGAGGAGTCTCTTTTAAAAGAAGGACGCTTGAGTCGTGTGATTTATATCCACAATAAATCAATACTAGACGAATTCAAGAAAATGAAAATAAACCTCTTGATTGTGGCTGATGAATATGAGGATATTAATCACAGAATTGAGGCAAGGAGACAGGTAAACAAAAAGCTTGAGAGAATGTGGCTAGGATTAGAAAAAACTGAAAATATAGTGTCCTATGCAGAAGAAAATAGTCCAAGTTTAAAGTTTGCAAGACTCTTTCACTATCTATTACTTGCGCCTTTTATAAACGAAAAGGTTAATAATGAAATAACGTAGCATACAAAAAGAAAAGCCATCCTGTTCGGATGGCTTTTATTTACTCTGGTTTTAATTTTATTTTTTACCCCAGGGCACCCTCTCTCGCTTCGCGATTCACCTTGTCTTTTTTTGCCAATCCACCAATAGTGGACTTGCCAAGAAAATTGATGAATAGGTTCCGACAACAGTACCAATCATTAATACGACTGCCAATGTTTTTGTTGATTCTGGACCAACAAACCATAGCACCAACAATACAACCAACAACGTCAAAGACGTATTCAATGAGCGAGCGATTGTTTGCTTGATAGCGAACCCTACTGTTTTTTCAAATGGTTCTTTTATTTTACCTGCATTTTCCCCTAGACGTTCACGAACGCGATCAAAGACAACGATAGTGTCATTAACAGACAATCCCAAAATAGAAAGCAAACCGATTATAAACAATGTTCCGACTTCCCATCCCAAAATCGCAAATACTCCGACGGGGATAATAATATCATGAAGAAGTGCAACAACAGCAATCGTTCCATATTTCCATGATGACACCGGTCTCGATACACGGCGGAATACAAATGCCACATATAAAATAATCAAAATTGCCACAGCAACAATCGCAATCCATGATTTTGATTGCAGTTCACGCCCAACTGATGGACCTATTGTATTAGACCGCACAATTTGCGCGTCTGCTTGCTCCAACTGAACAGAGGCTATCAAAACCTGCTTGTCTGCATCAGATAGTTCTCGTGTACGGATTACAAAAGCATTATCTCCCAATGTTTGAACCTGAGCGCTGAAATCAAAACCAGACAAAGCTTCTGTTATTTGTTCAATATTTGGTCGTTGTTCATACTGCACCTCGGTTACCGTTCCACCTGTAAATTCAACTCCGAAATTAATTCCGAATATAGACGTGGCAACAATAGCAACAATAACCAAAGCTGCTGAAAACGAAACGAACCACCATTTGTTATTTATTATAAACATATTATTTTTTAAATCCTGCTCTCATAATAAAGCGACCGAATTTTCCTGGGTTTTCACGAGAGATTGCAAACATTATATATCGTGTCGCAATAACCGCAGTCGCCATAGAAACAATAACTCCGAGTGTAAACGTCACCGCAAACCCACGAATAAAGCTCGTTTTGAAAACCATCAATATCACAATCGAAGCAATAACGCTGGAGATGTTTCCATCACGAATCGACAACCAAGCTCGGTCAAAACCATTGCTGATTGCATCGTACAAGCTTCGTCCTTTTTTTATTTCTTCGTTCATTCGTTCAAATATCAAAATATTCGCATCAACCGCAATTCCCAAAGAAATAATAAACCCGGCAATACCCGCCGCTGTAATTGTTACTGGAATTAATTTAAACAAAGCAAGCATAACCAATCCATACATAGCCAGCGCCAATGCTGAAACAAAACCAGAGGCTCGATAATACGCAATCATAAAAATCATAACTGCCAATATTCCAATCAACCCAGCATACATTCCCGCATCTACAGCACCAGCCCCCAACGATGGACCAACGGATGATTCAGAAATCAGTTTAATCTGCACAGGTAACGCACCCTGAGACAAACGTCCCGCCAATGTTTTGGCTTCGTCGATTGTAAAACTCCCAGTAATGATTGCCTCACCACCCGTGATTGTTGTTTGAATAGTTGGTGCAGAAATAACCTGACCATCCAGCATAATAGCCAGCGCCTCGCCTATGTGTGCACCCGTAATATCTGCAAATAATTTTCCGCCATCTTTGTCGAACTGCAATGCGATATATGGTTGCCCAGATAATCCACCAGCACCGCTCTGGACACCTTGGCTAAACTGTACTGATGCACCTGTTAAATATTGCCCAGTAAGACCTGTATCGATATAAGCTCCAGCAAAATTAATTTCTGGAATAACAACATCGCCGTTTTCATCAACGACTAGATCTTGTACGGGTGGCTCAAAATTTGGATCAACAAGTTTGAATTCCAATAGTGGAGTTTCTCCGATGAATGCTTTTGCAGATTCTGTATCCGTAACGCCAGGCAATTCCACAAGAACACGATGTTGAATTCCATCCTGCCCTAGACGAACCTTTTCGGTTTGAATTGTTGGCTCCAACACACCCAGAACACCAGAAAATTCATTGCTGTTAACACGACGCTCGATAACATCACGCAAAGCATCTAATCTGTCAGCAGCTTCGTCTTCGGAGACTCCGTCCAGATCAGCCTGGTAGGTTAATTGAACCCCCCCTGATAGATCGAGCCCCAGGTGGAATGGTTTTGACTGATTTTTAAATACAAAAAACCCGATTCCGATTCCGGCTACTAATATTGCAAGTGCGATAATTCTTATTTTCCACATATAATAGTCATTATCCTACCGCTTTTTGGGAATAAAAGAAAGAGTTGACTTATTGTTGTGGGTAGGTAAAATGAGGGTAAATAACATTCATTATCATAAAAAATAAAGAAATGGAAACACTAACTGACTATGAAATAAAAGAAATTTTGACAAGCGGGGTTAACACAGCCGCATTGCCTGTGGAAATTTATAAACAAATAAGAGCCTATTACAGGAGAATTACCTTGAAATATCTTGTGAAAAATGATTTATATTTTACCCCTAAAGAACTGCGATCCGACCTTATTAAAGAAGACAATGCCCCAGCAGAAAAAAGGAATTTCAAACTGACTAAGAATTGGAAAGCTGGCTTTGAACTTATGATGTCACTCTCAAGAGATTTAAAACACCCAAGCTGATTTGCGTAGCAAATCAGCTTTTTCTTTTACCCTCTTTATTGTTTATACTACCTACAAAATCCTAACAGCTAACATCACCACAGCCAAAACAATAAACACAACCCCAACTGTCTTGGATAATAATCCATCGGGAATACGGTTATCCAAGGTGGCTGCAATTATCCCCCCCGCCGCCGCCGAGAATCCAATAATCAGTCCTGTTTGCAAATCTAAATTCCCAACACTCCAATGCCCAAACGCACCAGAAATAGAGCTGGCAATCATCGCAAATGCTGCGGTTCCAATAGACACCTTTAACGGAAGACGTAATAAAAAATACAAAACCAAGAAATAAAATATCCCACCACCAGCACCAAACAATCCTGTTATTAATCCTAGAAAAAATCCCAGCCCCAACCCCAGCAATATCCTGGCCCACCACAATTCCAGCCACCATGGCATTTTCCAGCTAAAAACCCCCATCTCTTTTTTTATTCCTTCCCGCCACATTTTTAAACCAACACCAGCAACCCCCAACGCAAACACAATCATAATCCAACTTTCTGGAAATAGTTGTGTCCCCTCGACTCCTACTTGAGCTCCTAAAACAGAACCTATAATCAACCAAATTGCCGCCTTCCATGCCAAGTTCCCATTTTTATAATAAGTCGCAGCAATGGGAATAGATGATATAACGTCCGCCAAAAGACTGGTTCCAATGGCGACATACAAAGGGAAACCAAACGCAACAGTTAAAACAGGAATCAAGACCATAACACCCGAAGCTCCTGTCATCCCAGACACCATACCGGAAAACAAACCCAAGATAACGTATGTAATAGTAGTAATCATATTATGGCTATTGTAACACTATTTCTATTTTGCATTGACGGAGCGATTCCGAAGACCAATCCAACCAACAACGAACCCTATTACCGCTCCGATTATCCACCCAGCAACAATATCTACAGGATAATGAACCCCGGCAACAACCCGAGACAAACCAATGACGATTGCAAAAAATACGTAAACTAATCCCAGTTTTTTATTAACAAAAAATACAGAAACCGCCAGCGCCATCAAGATGGTTGCATGTCCTGATGGAAACGAATCAAACGCTCCATAGGTAAACAATGGCTCCACACCAATATCTGCCATAAAAGGCCTGGGTTTGATAATCAATGACTTTAGAAATCCGGACCCAAACCACCCAATAAATCCAGACATCCCCACAACAATAATTCGTCGCCAAGTCGTTCGGCTAGCCAGCAACCATCCCGGACGACCATCTAAATATATAAAAATAACCAACATCAAAACTCCTATTGAAATAATAGTAAAAGGGTTCGCTGTGAATTCCACAAACCAATCAAACCAATCGGCTCGCCCCGCTAATCCATGTAACCAAGAAAAAATACTTAAATTAATCATATTCAGAAGTATACCCGACAAACTCGCGTTGCGCATCATCTCTATGCACACGACGACGGTCACGCCACATGCTCATCAAAATTCCTAACCCAATAAATGTTGTCAAAAGATGCGACCCCCCATAAGAGAAAAAAGGTAACGTAACCCCCGTTACAGGCAGTAGCCCAATATTCATACCAATATTGATCACAATATGAGCAATAAGATATATAGCAAGACCAATCCCAAACAACATTTCAAAATTAGATCTACCCAATGTGGCAATACGTAATATTCGCCAAATAATAACCCCCATTAACAACAGCGCAGTAACCGCCCCAACAAATCCCCATTCCTCGGCGAAACTGGCGAAAATAAAGTCTGTTTCATTTTCTGGCAAAAACTCTAATCGTGATTGTGTTCCATAACCAACCCCCTTGCCTATCCATCGACCAGATCCCACCGCAACAGTTGATTGATACGCATTGTATCCTGCTCCCTGGATATCAGACAAAGGATTCACAAAAGACAAAATACGAGTTTTTTGATATGGCTCAAAAACAAATCCCCACAATAGTCCGCCGACCAAAATCAACCCACCAAGTATCACGAATAAATGTTTTTTGGAAATCCCAGAAACCAACACCATTCCGAACCAAACAGCAAACAAAATAATCGCAGAACCAAAATCCGGCTGAATAAAAATCAAGATAAAAGGAACTAAAAAATATAACCCTGAAACCAACAGATGCCTAACATCTTTGATTGCGATATGTCGCCTGGAAAAATATTTTGCCAAAAGCAAAATCAAAATAATTTTCATAGGGTCAGATGGCTGAAAAGAAAAAGCTCCAAAATTAATCCAACTCGTTGCTCCTTTTACTGTTGAACCAATAACAAACAACAGAAGCAACAGAAATACTCCCAGCCCATACAGCCAAACCAAAACCTTTGTTCGTTTTATAAATGAAACATCAACAAAAGAAATCGCGAAAAATACCACAAAAGAAATCGCCACCCATAATACCTGACGCGCAAAAAATGGTGTCTCTCCTGTAAATGAATTCAAGGTAGTCAGGCTAAAAACCAATAGAGGAACAACAGCCACAACAAGAACCCAATCTATCGAATCTTTTGCTGTTCGTAACCAGGTCATAGTCGGTCATTCTGCTCGTGGAAAACATTTATTTGTGGCTGTACAACAATCTTGGCAACTTCGCCTTCGTCAAATGGCATTGGCCATGTCAAAGTAGATACATCAGTTGTGTTTGGGTTCATCATGTCTATTTCTGTTCTGCTGACACCCACAACGTTTCCTGTGGCATCATACAAAAGCACGATAACTTCTATGTCATATACCTGACGCTGAGTAGTGTTTTCTAGCTCTATATCCAAAGCCGCACCATTTGGTGAGTTTACAAAATTTTGACGTCTGACAACAATAGGAGCTTTGGCAAAAAATGTATCAACGTGTTCCCATCCACTGGACCCAGCCAATTTGAAAAACACGCGTGCGGGTTCGCGACTCTTGCTGGTTTCCAGTGGCCCAATAAACAAAACATGATTTTGGTTTGGCCCAATTGTCGTAGTGCGCTGTATAGGCCCAACGATTAAAACGTTGTCCTGGTCGTAGATTTTTACATCGTAAACAAGTTCGCGAATTCCCAAATCAGGATTTACATTTTCCAATTGGGCAACAACATTATACACATCATTTAATGTTTGGAATGGTCGTTGCCATTTCAAAACTATTGGAGACGCCTGTACTGTACACACCAAGCGACACCCACCACCACAATCAATACCAACCTCGTCGCCATTTTGTTTGTTATCAGAACATGTAGGAGTTTCGCTAAAATATTTTAAATACCCCAACATACCTAAAAATGCAATCAGTAATATTGCAGATGCGATTAAAATTAAATGACGATTTGTTGTTGAAATTCTAGACATAAATATATGTGTATAGTATACCAAAAAACCCCGCGAGATGGAGATCTTTCGATCTATCTCGCGGGGGCATTTTATTTTGAATACTCTGTGCTGGCGACCGCCTACTTTCGCCCGAAGACTATCATCGGCTCCACTAGGCTTAACTTCTTTGTTCGGAATGGAATAAAGGTGTGCCCCTAGCGATATATCACCAACACAGAATATTCAAAAATAAATATTTGTCTGTTATCAAAATTTGCAAAGATTTAGTATTTATACCAAACAAACTCATTCGTTTGTAGTTATATGTGCTTGTGGAATTACTCGGATTGTCATGTATCGTAAAAAACGCGTACTGACAATCCCGATTTCCTAATAGGAGATGGGCAATTAGTATGCTTCGGCTGAACACATTACTGCGCTTACACCTTGCACCTATCAACCTGGTCATCTCCCAGGGCCCTATGATTCCTAATCTCCAAGTTGGCTTCCCGCTTAGATGCTTTCAGCGGTTATCCATTCCAAACATAGCTACCCAGCGGTGCACCTGGCGGTACAGCTGGTAGACCAGAGGTTTGTTCATCCCGGTCCTCTCGTACTAGGGACAACTCTTGTCAAGAATCAACGCCTGCAGCGGATAGAGAACCAACCTGTCTCACGCAATTGTAGCAACCACGTTTGACGTGGTCACGCCGCCATTACTGGCGGGATCGGACTATAACTTTGACTAAAACATTTCTAGTCAATCAACATTTAGTCTCTACGGGTAGTCATGAATTCTTCAAAGGAGAGAAGGCACGAAGTGGATCGTAAAGATACGATCGTGGTTACTAAAATAAATTATTTTAGTCCGCACATATGCTTCGTTGCCCTACATAAAAGTAGAGTTTTCACCTCCTCAAAAGAATTCACAACCTTCCCTCGGTATTGCCCTCTCGCATTGAGTTGGGGTTTCACCGATATAAGTTGATTTTGCGACACCACATTTCTATGGCGTGCCGCCGTGTCGTGATTGGTTCTTTGGTTTTATTGATGTAATAAAACATTAGATTATCTTTGGACAGAAAGACCATATAACAATATGTATCTATAATTTTTTTCTTAAAGTTTTGTATAACTCCTTGAAGGGATTCAGAAAATCTAACACTCGTCAAAGACAAGTACTAGACGGTCTGAACCCAGCTCGCGTGCCCTTTTAATTGGCGAACAGCCAAACCCTTGGGACCTTCTCCAGCCCCAGGATAGGACGAGCCGACATCGAGGTGCCGAACATCGCCGTCGATATGAACTCTTGGGCGATACCAGCCTGTTATCCCCGGGGTAGCTTTTATCCGTTAATTTACTGCGCCATCTCAAGGCCACAGTAAGTTCACTATGCTCCGCTTTCGCGCCTGTTTGTCACGTACGACTTACAGTCAAGCCAGTTTATGCCATTACACTATCAGCACGGTTTCCATTCGCGCCTAACTGACCTTTGTAGACTCCTCCGTTACTTTTTAGGAGGAATTCGCCCCAAACAAACTACCCACCACGCACTGTCTCAATATGTTTTTACCATATTGGTTAGACACTATAAACATAAGGGATGGTATTTCACTGACGACTCAACACCAGCTAGCGCCGATGCATCAAAGTCTCCCACCTATGCTGCACAATATGTTCATAGTGCCAATACGAAGCTGTAGTAAAGCTCCCGGGGTCTTTCTGTCCTGCTGCAGGTAACCGGCATCTTCACCGGTATTGCATTTTCACCGAGCAGGTCCTCGAGACAGTTCCCCAGTCGTTACACCATTCGTGCACGTCTGAACTTACCAGACAAGGAATTTCGCTACCTTAGGACCGTTATAGTTACGGCCGACATTCATCAGGGCTTATACAGTCCAGCAAAGAAAAGTAAACTCTTCTTCACCGCCCGTATTTAACCTTCTGACATTGGTCAGGTGTCACCCCCTATACATCCTCTTGCGAGTTAGCAGGGAGCTGTGTTTTTGGTAAACAGTCGCCAGGGAGTCTTTCGCTGCGGCCCCCCACTACTTTGGGCACTTCTGTGCCTTGGTAATGGAGAGTTCTGTTGTTGTTTTTCCTTATTTGTCTCAAATTTTTCCATCAAGTTTACTCTCCCACGACCTTGGAAATATCCAAAGTAGTGGGGGGCGGGCCTTATTCCGAAGTTACGGCCGCTGATTTGCCGAGTTCCTTGAGGACCTCTCACTCGTTCGCCTTAGTCTACTCGACCAGACCACCTGTGTCGGTTTGCGGTACAGATTCGCATGTATTAAGCTTAGAAGCTTTTCTTGGAAGACTCTTCGTGAATATTTCTATGACCGAAGTCATAAATTTCGTCTGCTTTGGAATTTATGTATCCCGGATTTTCCTAAGATACGTTCCTACCACCAACAACACCAATCCAATAAGGTGCATTCATTCATTTTCTCCGTCCCTTCATCGCATACATACGAAGTCACGGAATATTAACCGTGTGTCCATCGGTTGCGACTTTCGTCATCACCTTAGGCCTGACTAACCCTCCGTCGATTATCGTTGCAGAGGAAACCTTGGTCTTTCGGCGGGAGGGGATCTCACCCTCCTTGCGGTTACTCGTGCCAACATTCTTACTTGTCAACGCTCCACCATGGCTTACGCCTTTGGCTTCAATGCAGATGACAACACTCTCCTACCGCTCAGCACTTACGAATAAGTACCAAGCCCTAAGCTTCGGTATCATACTTAGCCCCGATTATTTGTGGCGCAAGATCTCTTGATCAGTGAGCTGTTACGCTATCTTTAAAGGAATGGCTGCTTCTAAGCCAACCTCCTGATTGTCGGAGAAATCTCACCTCCTTGCTTGCACTTAGTATGAATTTTGGGACCTTAGCTGTAGATCTGGGCTGTTTCCCTTTCGACCGCAGGAGCTTCGCCCCCTGAGTCTGACTGCCATGTTTTTAACCATTGGTATTCGGAGTTTGGTAGGATCGGCGCCCGTTAAGGCTATCCGAGACCATCCAGTGCTCTACCCCCAATGGGAACACATGACGCTATACCTAAATATATTTCGGAGAGAACCAGCTATTACGAAGTTCGATTAGCTTTTCACTTCTTACCACAAGTCATCCCCGCGTGTTGAACAGCGCGTGGGTTCGGGCCTCCACGACCTTTTACAGTCGCTTCACCCTGCTCATGGTAAGCTCACTTCGTTTCGGGTCGTATACGTACAACAGGCGCGCTATTCACACTCGGTTTCCCTCTGCCTCCATGCCGTTACGCATTTAGGCCGCTGCACATATACACTCGTTGGCTCATTCTTCAATAGGCACGCCGTCGAGGTGCAAGCACCTCTCCGACTCCTTGTAGACATATGGTTTCAAATCTATTTCACTCCCCTTTCGGGGTTCTTTTCACCTTTCCCTCACGGTACTGGTTCACTATCGGTCTCATGGAATATTTAGCCTTACCAGTGAGTACTGGCACATTCCCCCAAGCTATTCATGTCTTGGGGTACTCTGGAGCACAAGCCAAGAAGATAGAAAATTTTCAAGTACGGGACGATCGCCCTCTATGGTTGTGCGTTCCAGCACATTCTTTTAATTTTCTATTTTATGACTTCTCGGGATAAATCCCCACTTGTGTCCGAACCCCGGAACATAATTCTCGAAAGAACTGCTCCGGTTTAGGCTCGTCCGGTTTCGCTCGCCGCTACTAACGGAATCCCTGTTGGTTTCTTTTCCTCTGGGTACTAAGATGTTTCAATTCCCCAGGTGCGCTCCTGATGTATGAGTTACATACACCGGTTATATAGGTTTTCTATATAAGGTTCCCCTATTCGGAAATCTCCGGATCAAAGGTTGATTGTCACCTCCCCGAAGCTTATCGCAGACAGTCCGCGCCCTTCATCGCTTCCATGAACCTAGGCATCCACCATACGCCCTTGGCATCCTATTAGGAAATCGAGATGCCAATAAACGAGTAATTTCACAATTACATTTTTTCTACTTTTTTATAGTTCTAATTTGAACGAGTTTGCTCGGTATAAAATACTTTATACCTTTGCAGGTTTAGGATACGCCCGACTGATAACAGAAATTCGGTTTGATGTACGTACCCCGTAGTTGACGATGAACATTACTTTGATAACAAAAAAATCGCAGTAAAGCGATTCGGGTGGATTATGTTTTGGGCGAACCCATCACATCAGCGGCACCGTGGTGCCACCTTCTCCATTCCGAACAATTGTTTTTTTGCAAACAAAGCAATACGAGCCATTATAGTCATATGAACACTATTGTCAAGCGATTTCAGCGGGTAATTTTATTAAGAACCACGAGGTTCTCAAACGTCAATAAAACAGGGCTTTTAAACGGCTCACTGCATGAGCCATTTAAAAGCCCATAGCAACACAACCACAAATAATAGAAAAAACCACGGCGCGTCCCGCGCCGTGGTTTTTTCTAGGTTTAAAATTATTTCTTTTTCTTCATGCTATCTGACCATTCCTTGAGCCAGATTTTTGCTTGGTCACTGCCCCCAACACCGAACGCAACACCGCCGGCAATTGCCAGCATTGCCACAACCCCAATCAAAACTATGTAAACGAAATTCTCGGGAAATTGTATACCCAATTGTCCAACGGCGATAACCACGGCGACAATCCAAACAATCCATTTTGCAATAGTTCCTAACATTGATGCATATTGACCACCTTCTGCAGCTTTTAAAGACCCACGAATAACATTGTCTGCAAAATTAGCCAATATTGATCCGGCTAACAAAACAAATGCTGCCATTAATAATGTTGGGACAATCCCAACAACAAAACTAACAACAATATTACTTATCTGCCCAACACCCAACAAGTCAAAGACTGGAATAAGAACAACAACAATCAGAAACCATTTAGCTATACCCCCCAGAAAAGCGCCAGAATTTAATTTATATCCTGATTTTTTTACAACACCAGATACACCAATCTGATCCAGAATTTTATCAAGCTTGACCAGTTTAACTAGGTCATTAATTAATCGACCAACCAAAGAAGCCACCAGCCAACCAATAAATAAAATTATAAGGGCCAGCAACAGACGAACAGCAAAAACTCCAAAGCTGGACCCTATAACCTGAAATGATTCGCTAATCCCAAATGCGACGTTTTGAATAAAATTTATAAACATACAAAATATAATAATAGATAACAAGTAATACTTTTATTATAGCAAAAATATTTTATTATCTGGGTATGGAAAACTCCATGTTGTTAACAACACGCTCATGGTCATTACTGAAAACATCCAATATTAATTTATCAAACATATCTAATCTGTATTTGAATTCGTCTGTTTCAAATATTGCATATCGCAACTCTTTTCCAATTTCTGATTCTATGTCGCGAAATATTTTGTCTAATTTTGCTCGAGACAAATGTTCGCCAACGACCAAGATATCAATCGGTAGATCCTCTTGGTGCATAAAAATTCCAGACAAAACCAACAATTTGATTCGTCCTGCTTTTTTAAATTTCTGAACAAGCTTGCTTGATTCAATCAAATCAGATTCTATGAGCAATTTACGCAATGGGTCAACAAATGGAAATTTTGGATTCAATACCCAACCATTTGATCTTTTTGTTCTAGTTTTTGGTTCTATCCCCTTTCTTTTTGATGGTGTAATAATTGTTTTTGTAAAAGTTTTCTTTTTCAAAAAGCCCAGCTTGTCAATAATTTTCATCTCTGTTTTCAATTGTTCCCGCGTTATTTTACATCTGTCTGTAATATCATCACGATCAAAGGCTTGATCTGAATTCATCAAAAATAAACGCAATACTTTTACCAATGGTGCCGAGCTAAATAATGCCCCTAGAATATCTATCATGCTGGGTATTATATCATTTCCAGGGGATTGACTGAAAACAAAAAAACCAGCCTTTTGGGCTGGTTTTTTATACCCAGATAATATATATAAAAAAGTCCCTCTCTAAAAAGAAAGGGACTAAGGTCTCAGGGTCTAGCTCTAAGGTTTTGAGGTTTTTGTAGCAGGAACCACAACACGATGAGCATAGCACGCATTCCACACATGGCCGAACGACAAGTGGTGCACGCCCACCATCAGCCCACCAGAGCCCTGGTCCACGCCCGCAACGAACAACTTTTCTTCATTATCTATCTTTTCAATAAACAAGAAGAATGTTCCATAACCGTCTGTTCGTAACCACTCTTTGTTTTCCTTGGCAAATTTTTCAATTTGCCCTTGTGATTCAAAAACTAGACTTTTTAAGTCTGAGCTTAGTGAACCAAACAAAGTTTTGAAATCTGCGTTTTTGTTATACATTTCGTACACATCAACATCAGTTTTCTTTGTGGCTGGTTGTGGTGTGTCACAACCCCA
>JAOULM010000015.1 GCA_029882015.1 Candidatus Nomurabacteria bacterium | reverse complement strand
TCCCGCTGGAATGACAACCGGGCTATCTAATCCGCTATGCATTCCAAAATTCATTCCATTTATTTCTCCCTCAGTACAACCACAGCTAGTTATCGCTGATAAAATTATTGTTTCTTGGTCTCCTGTATTTGTAACTGTAAATTCTGTTGATACTTTTCCGCTAAAAATATCTATATCACCAAAGTCGTGCATATCTCGGTCTACGGTAATTATCGAGTTGTTTGTTTCGCTGATTTGTTCGATTGACGCTGTTTTTGGTTTTGCGATTAGAAAAATAACAAGGATTATTGCTATGGCTATTATTGTTAGTGTAATTAATTTTTTCATATTATTTGTGATTATATTATTAATGTATTGTAAATTATTTTTCTTCGTCTATGTTTACCTGGATTGTTATCTCTGCTTCTGGTTGATTTGGGTCATTTGTTGGTATAAATACAGTGCGTTTAAATATTCCCTGTGGTTCTGCGTGAAAATCAGGATCAAACACAACCGTTAGCACAGCAGTTTTTCCAGAATCAATTGATGTTGATGAAATAGCCGCCGATGTACACCCACAGCTGGTTGTGATTGTTCCTATTTCCAGAGTCTCTGTCCCTGTGTTTTGAATTGCGAATTCTTTTTTCACTGTTCCACCAGATTTTGGAATAGTTCCAAAATCGTAAAACGAATTTTCTATATAAATTTCTGCACTATTTACATTGGAGGCCTCAGTTTTTTCTTCTGTAATTTTTTCTATGTATTCACCGATTTCCGTAAATGGATAATTATCTTCTTGCCAATGAATCATCCCACCAGCGGAGCTTTTTATATTTGTATATCCCAAAGATTCCATAATATCGTATGCAATCTTACTACGCCCTCCGCTACGACAATATAAAATAATCTCAGAATCTTTTTTATCTTGCCCTAGCCCGATATCATCTAGCGTTTGTTGAGACAATTCATCTACGGGTAGTAATAATGCATTTTTCAAGTGAACTTCAGAATATTCTTGTGGGCTGCGAACATCCAGTAAAATAATATTTTCTCCATTTTTTATTTTTTCTGCCACATCTCCTGGATAGATTTCATGGAGAGATGTTTGTTCATCTTCGTGGTGGTAATCCATATTCATATTTTGCGGGTTTCTCATTATTAATATTATTACAATAATAAAACTGGCTAAAACTATTAATCCGATTATGTTGGTGTTTTTCATATAATTATTTTTTCTTTGCTAATTTATAAACTTTCATAATCTCATTTACCGCCTTTTTTTGACCACTATGTTTCATTTGGTGTGTTACATGCTGTGTCAGATGGTTTTCCAGCATTAAATCTTCGAATGATGCCAATGCCTTGCGAACCGCCGAAGCTTGTATGATGACATCAATACAATATTCTTCATCATCTATCATTTTTTGTAGCCCACGAATTTGTCCTGCTATTCTATTGAGTCTGCTAGTTGTCTTTTTTTTGATTTCTTTTTTCATAAATATAATAATATACCCCCGGGGGGTATATGTCAAAAATATATTCACATAAATTAAACGGCTCGCGTAGCGAGCCGTTTTTAAAGATGAAAATCACTGTTTTTAATCAAAAGGTATGTTGCATTCCTCGAAACAGTGGGCGCCACGGTTTATGGTATAAATTCTTTCTCGCCCGCGGTCTTGTGAAAAAACAGCATTCACAGAGCGTAATATGTTCAAATGGTGAGTTATTGTTGGTTGTTTTAATAGCATTAGGTTTGTTATTTGCTGGACCGTTAGACCCTCTTTTTCTTTGGCTAGTATATATACCATCTTGTAACGCGAAGGTACACTGACGACTTTAAAGCAATCTGGACACAAATCTTCGGTTTTTTTGGTGATTTTCCCCATATTTTATTCATAGATGAACGTCTATGTTATAATGACATTTCCATTAAATACATTTATTAATATAACAGAAAATTACTATGTCCCCAAGAGCAAAAACCCCAAAAAAAGCGATAACAACTATTGTTAAAAGAAACGGAGAAGAACAATTGTTTGATTCACAAAAAATTAAATCTGCCATAGCCAAGGCCGGCAGGGCAACACAAGAGTTTGATGAATCTATTGCGGAAAAACTAACACAAGAAGTTTTGGGTAAAGTTGCAAAAGAATTATCAGTGCCTCCGCGCGTAGAAGACATTCAAAATATGGTTGAACAGGTTTTGATGGAAAGTCCGTATAAAAAAACTGCTCGTGCTTATATTTTGTATCGTGATCAGCATAAAAAAATTCGTGATATTACTAGTGCCTCGAGCGTAGAGTTGATTGACTCCTATCTTGATCAAATGGATTGGAAGGTTCGTGAAAATAGCAACATGGGGTACTCATTGCAAGGTCTTAATAATTATATTTTTTCAGAAGTCAGCAAGGTTTATTGGCTGAACAAAATTTATCCAACAGAAATTCGCAAAGCTCACAATGGTGGTGATTTACATGTTCACGATCTTGGCACGCTATCAATTTATTGTGTTGGCTGGGATTTGATGGATTTGTTGCTCGAGGGTTTCAAAGGTGTCGCCGGGAAAACAGCGTCATCTCCGGCTAAACATTTTCGAACTGCTTTGGGGCAAATGGTGAATTTTATGTATACACTACAAGGCGAGGCTGCAGGGGCAATAGCATTTTCTAATTTTGATACACTGCTGGCTCCGTTTATACGCAATGATAACCTTACCGAGGCCGAAGTAACCCAAGCAATGCAAGAATTTATTTTTAACATGAATGTCCCAACACGTGTTGGGTTCCAGACTCCATTTTCTAATATAACTTTGGACCTCACTCCATCTCCAAACTTCAAAGATCAAAAAGTTATAATCGGCGGAAAAGAACAATCTGAAACATACGGAGAATTCCAAAAAGAAATGACCATGTTGAATGACGCTTTTTTCAAGGTAATGGCAAAGGGTGATTCCGAGGGTCGTGTATTCACATTTCCTATTCCAACAGTAAACGTAACCAAAGACTTTGATTGGGAAAACAAAGATTTGGCGGGGTTGTGGGATATTACCGCAAAATATGGAATTCCATATTTCAGTAATTTCATTAATTCAGACATGAAACCAGAAGACACTAGGTCTATGTGTTGTCGTCTGCGTTTGGATCTGGACGAGCTAGACCGTCGTGGTGGCGGACTCTTTGGGGCAAATGCACTGACGGGGTCTGTTGGGGTGGTTACCATAAACATGCCACGTATTGGTTTTACATCCAACGGAGACACAAAATTATTTTTTGAAAAGTTGGGAGCATTGATGGATACCGCGAAAACAAGCCTCGAGATAAAGAGAAAAATCCTTGAACGTTTTACTGATGCAAATCTGTATCCATATAGTAAATTTTACTTGCGAAATATCAAAAAAACACACGGTGCATACTGGGCGAACCATTTTTCAACTATTGGTTTGATTGGGCTAAACGAGGCTGTTCAAAATATGATGGGGGTTTCATTAGGGGATAAAAAAGGCCACAAATTCGCGGAACAAGTTCTAGATTTTATGCGAGAGCGTTTAATAGAATATCAAAAAGAATCAGGGAATCTGTATAATCTCGAGGCTACTCCTGCCGAGGGGACATCATACAGTCTTGCTCTAAAAGACAAAAAAGCGATGCCAGAAATTATCGTAGCAAACGAAAAAGAATACCAAGCCGGCGCCGAACCATTCTATACAAACTCTTCGCATCTTCCTGTTAATTATACAGATGATGTTTTCGAGGCTTTGGATATTCAGGACCCACTACAAACAAAATACACAGGGGGAACAGTGGTTCATCTTTTCTTGGGTGAAAAAATAAGCGACCCGTCGTTAGTTCCCAAAATGGTAAAGAAAATTTGTGAAAAATATAAACTACCTTATTTCACATTCACACCAACATTCAGCGTGTGTTCGTCTCATGGTTATGTGTCAGGAGAACATGAATCTTGTCCGACATGCAAATCAAAATGCGAAATTTACTCACGTGTTGTTGGATACCTACGCCCCGTTGCGCAGTGGAACAACGGTAAACAAGCTGAATTTGGTTTGCGAGAAACATACCTGCCAAAGACAGTTGTATAAAAGCTTATGAGAATAGGAGGACTAGAAAAATTTAGCCTAATAGATTTCCCTGGAAATATTGCGTGTATTATTTACACCATTGGGTGTAAATTTGCTTGTCCTTATTGCCATAACCCCGAATTGGTTAACGAAACGGTCGAGAGAGAAATTCCCGTAAAAGAAATTTACGAATTTCTAGAATCACGAAAGGGATTATTGGAGGGGGTTGTAATAACTGGCGGGGAACCGACATTGCATGACGATCTTTTGGAATTTATTTCAGAAATAAAAAAGATGGGGTTCAAAGTGAAGCTAGATTCGAACGGAACAAATCCAAAAATGTTGAAACGGGCGATTGGTAAAAAATTGGTTGATTATATTGCAATGGATATGAAGTCTCCATTAGAGATTTATCATAAAACAGTCTCTCGCCCTGTTGATATTGACGCCATAAAAACCAGTATCGAGCTGTTGATGAGCTCGCCAATTCCATATGAATTTAGAACCACGATAATAAAATCCTTATTATCACCCGGAGATATTGAACAAATAGCAAAAGAGATTAGTGGGGCAAAGAATTATTATTTACAAAAATTTGTTTCTGTAAAAATATTGAACCCACAATTCAAAAAAAAGGTAACCTATACCGACGAAGAGTTTTCAGAACTTCGTGAGTTAGCAGAAAAATATGTAGAGAACTGTTATGTCAGATAATATAAAAAAATATATTTATCTGGACCATTCCGCCAGCACACCTATCGAGCCCGAGATTTTGGATTTAATGAAATCTTGTTCTTTGGATTATTATCAAAATCCATCTTCGATTCATTCTGGTGGTAGAAAAGCAAAACAGATAATTACAGAATCTAAAATAAAAATTAGTGCAATTTTGGATGTTAATCCAGATGAAATTATTTTTACAGGATCAGGAACTGAATCTGATAATTTGGCTGTTTTAGGGGTTGCTCGCGCAAACAAAAAACACGGAAAACATATTATTATTTCGAGCATAGAACACAAAGCGGTTATAGAATCTGCACGGCAATTAGAGAGCGAGGGATTCGAAATCACCACTATCCCCATAGACAAAAATGGAATTGTTGATGTCGCAAAATGTATAAAATCTATCCGCCCAGACACACTGTTGATCTCTGTGATACATGCAAATAACGAAATTGGAACGGTGCAACCAATACAAAAATTATCAAAGGAAATACAAAAAATACGAGGAGAAAATTCTTTCCCTCTATTTCACACAGATGCATGTCAATCAATAGGGCTATTGCCAATCTCTGCGGAAAATCTAGGGGTAGATTTAATGACGATGAATAGTTCAAAAGCATATGGACCAAAGGGAATTGGTTTGTTATATAAAAAAACTGGAATAGAATTACAACCATTGATATTTGGTGGCTCACAAGAATTTGGACTTCGTGCGGGAACCCAGAGCGTTGCGTTAATTGTTGGGTTTGTGCGCGCAATTGAAATCGCAGAGCAAAAACGAACCGGCGAGACAGAGCGACTGAAAAAATTACAAACATATTTTATTAATGAAATCCTTGAAAAAATACCAGGAGCTATTTTAAATGGTCATCGCAGCAAAAGACTTGCAAATAATGTTCATATTTCTATTCCATATGTCGAAGGCGAGTCTATTATTCTTTGCCTAGAGCAGTATGGCGTTGCTATTGCCACTGGGTCGGCATGTTCGTCTTTTGATTTGGAGCCATCGCATGTTTTGCGCGCCATAGAGCAAAATGATTTGTTAATACATGGCAGTTTACGTTTTTCGTTTGGTCGAGGTACTGTTTTGGCTGATTTGGATTACACCATTAAAAAGTTGACACAGATTATAAAAAAACTTTCATCATTATCGGCTTTGACAACATACGCCTATGAAACACATAAAAAATAAATCAGAAATAGATGTTGTTGGGGGGACATCATCTTGCCCAAGTACCCCTGTTGGTGGGTGGTTGTACAGCGAAACAGTAAAAGAACACTTTTTCAACCCTAGAAACATATTGCTGGACGAGGAAAATTATATATCTGATGGAATAGGTATCGTTGGTAGTCCAGCGTGTGGAGACATGATGGTTGTTTGGATTTGTGTTGATAAAAAAAATAATAAAATAACAGAATGCAAATGGAGGACGTTTGGGTGTGCTTCGGCTATTGCATCCACATCAATGATGTCTGAAATGGTAACAGAAAATAGTGGGATGACGCTATCTCGCGCAAAACGATTGACTCCAGAATCAATTATTGAACGACTGGGTGGACTGCCTGACCGAAAATATCATTGTTCTGTTTTGGGGCATTTGGCATTGCGAGAGGCGATTAATGATTATCTGGGTTCAGAAAATAAATAGTATGAATCAAGAAACTTACGTAGTTAAAAATATAATAAAAGAATCACCAGGGGTTATTAGTCTGCATATAGCTCTGCAGGATGGTAATATTCCGGAATATGTCCCTGGACAGTATATAACTGTGTTTTTTCCAGAATTAAATACCAACGAAGGCAAAGCTTATAGTATATCTAGCTCACCCGGCGAAGAATTTATCATAATTACTGTTCAGGCGATGGGTAAATTTTCGAATAAGCTTTGCAAGATGTCGTCAGGAGACGAATTTTTTGGTTCATTGCCGTATGGATATTTTTATACCGAGGAGTCAGGCACTGATATTGTTTGTATTGCTGGTGGAATTGGAATTACTCCATTTCGTGGGCTTGCACACCATAATGCTGACAGAAATATACAGATTTTTCACAGCGCAAAAAAAAATAACGATTTAATTTTCAAATTAGAATTTGATACATTACAAAAAATTAACAAAAATATTTCAATAAATTATTTTGTTACTCGGGAAAATAAAACAAACGATGATGTTATTTGCAGGCGTATACAAATTGACGATGTTTTGAAAAATATAAAAAATCCCGAAAAAACAGAATTTTTTATTTGTGGTTCCATCGAATTTGTTCGTCATTTTTGGACAGGGCTAAAAGAGTCTGGAATTCCCGAGGAAACAATTTACACCGAAGCATTCTTTAGTTGACCCTAGTTTTTTATTTATCCAGCTAACCATCCGCCATCAACATAAAATGTTGCACCGGTGATGTAGCTGGCTTCTTCGGCGGCTAAAAAGGCAACCATTGCCGAGACTTCCTCGGGTTTACCGATGCGTTTTAATGGGACTCGTTCTAATATTGCATCCATTGCCTCTTTTGGCATATCAGCGGATTGTATCATTGGTGTATCAATTGCTCCTGGGGCTATGACATTTACATTGATCCCCAGTGGGGCCCATTCAATGGCCAACGTCTCTGACATTCCTATAATCCCACCTTTTGAAGCGGTATAATGCGCGCCACCAGCAATTCCTACACCGACTTGTCCAGACGCAACTGATGAAATGTTAATTATTCGCCCCCAATTATTTTTTGCCATTTCTTTGGCCCCGCGTTGCGCACACAAGAATTGACCTTTTAAATTGGTGTTTATGGTTTTGTCCCATTCGTCTTCTGTTAAATCCAGGGCAGGTTTTGGAGAATATATTCCTGCATTATTTACCAAAATATCTAGTCGCCCAAATTGTTGTATGACTTGGTCAAAAACATTGTTGACTTCGGATTTATTAGAAACATCCATTTTAAAACACGCAGATTCACCTGACCGAGATTTTATTTCGTCTGTTACTGTTGCGCATTGGTCAAGGTCTAAATCTGTTACGATTACTTTTGCACCTTGTTCTGCCAAAGCAATAGCATGAGCTTTTCCCATACCACCTTGACCACCTGTTACCAATGCGACTTTGTTAGTTAGATCAAACATATCTGATTATTATAGCATTTTCTAGTGGGTGATTGAATTCGATATTAAAATACAGACACGAAAAAACCAGCATACATGCTGGTTTTTTCGCGTCTGTATTTTAGGTTATAAAATTATGACTTGATAAAAGTTAAAGCTTTACCACGTTTTGCCCCACGCCCTGTTCGTCCAATACGGTGAACGTAATCTTCGAATGTTTGTGGTAGATCATAGTTAATAACGTGTGTTACGTCATCAACGTGAATTCCTCGGGCTGCAACATCGGTCGCAACCAATACTCGGACTTCTCCGCGCTTGAATGATTGCAACGCGCGTTGGCGTTGTGTGTGGTTTTTGTTTCCATGAATTGATACGGCTTTGACACCACGACGCCCCAAATCTTTTGAGAGCTCTTCGACGCTGTGTTTCATTGCCCCGAAAACGATAACTCGTCCGAATGAGGGATCGGTAAAGAGATCAGCCAATGTATCCAGCTTGCTATCATTTCGGTAAGCAACAACATTTTGTTCAATACTGTCGGTAACATCTTTCTTTTTAACAGACACCACGATTGGGTCGGTCAAGAAATCGTGAACCAATTGCTTGGTTGCGGTAGACATGGTCGCAGAAAAGAACAATGTTTGTCGGTCTGCTGGCGTTGCGGCCAGGATTGATTTCATGTCGTTGATGAATCCCATATCAAGCATGCGATCGGCTTCATCTAATACGACCGCTGTCATTTCTGATGGTTTGATAGATCCACGATCGATCAAATCCATAACACGACCTGGTGTTCCAATCACAAAATGATTCACACGTCGCAACATAGAGATTTGTGGTCGAATGTTTACTCCTCCGACACATACCACTGAAAAGATACGCATGTTTTTTGCCAATAAACGCATTTCTTCGTTGATCTGCATTGCCAGTTCTCGTGTGGGGGCCAAAATCAATGTTTTTTGTTTTGGATTTTTTAATGTTTGTTGGATCAAAGGGATCAAAAACGCTGCCGTTTTACCGGTTCCTGTTTCTGCTAATCCTACGACGTCTCGTCCTTTGAGCGTTTCAGGGATTGTTTGATCCTGGATAGGAGATGGAATGGTAATATTCATTGATTCCAATGTTTTTGCCAAACGTGCATCAATATCCATGGTGCTAAATTTGTGTTTAGGGGTGTAGACCTCTTCGACAACATCAACAGGGTTGGTGTTGATAAATCGAGATGGGTCAAAAGAAGGCATTTTACGCGCTCCTCGTCCACCATTCCCGCGCCCTCCTCGTCGTGCGCCACCTGAGCGACCGCGAGATGAGCTGGGACGACTAGATGCGCCTCGGCTATTATAACCGCGGCTATTTTTTGTTGTATTCATATAATATGTAATTAAGTGTTAATGAAATGCACTGGGCATTTCTTGAGCTGCGCGGGTAATAAATCAAACGGTTACAGGAAAGTTCGTCTGCAGCTCAGGAAACCCCACACAAGTATCTTCAAAAGCTTCCGCCATAATAGCCTATTTTCGTTTAAAAGTCAAGTGAGCAAGGGAGCCCACTTGTGGGCGACCATTGCGAACTTGTGCAGAATATAGAAAACAAAGGAGCCTTCCAAGCGACTATTGTTTGCTATATATTCTGCCAAGTGAAAGAGCCCTACATTCTGTTTCAAAAAACACCACATGATGTGGTGTTTTTTGAAACTTGAAAGACTATTTTCGTGATTTCTTTGCTGCTTTTTCAGCCAGCATAGTTTTCTTGATTTCTAGACGTTTCTTTGTTTTATGTGATCGGGTCTTTTTATTTTTCCCGACTGATGTTGCTCGTTTTGCCATATGCAGACTACTATACACTATTTTTTAATAAAATCCAGTATAAATCGCTGTTATTGCAATTGTCCGGCTACATATCCAGTTGTCCAACATAATTGCAGAGAATAACCACCTGTTGGGCGATTGATGTGTAAAATATCTCCCGTGAAATAGAGATTATCAAACAGTTTGGATTTCATTGTTTTTGTGTCGACTTCGGTTAATGGAACCCCTCCGTCTGAAACGACAGCTCGGTCCAACCCCATCAAGTCTTGGATAGTCATAGGCATTGATTTTAATAACTGAGACAATTTCTTTCTGTTTTCTTTGGAAACGCTGTGAACTTTTTCTCGTGGGTCCGGAATAATCTGAAAATCAATTATCGTATCAGCCAGTCCCAGCGGAGCTATTTCTTTTGCAATATTTTTAAAAGACTTGTTTTTATTTTGGTCGAAAACTTGGAGAATATTATTTTCAACGGTCCCCAAATCTAGGTTAGGATAACAATCAATCGTTGCGGTTACAGAGCCTTCGTGTAATAAATCAGCAACCTTGTGTGCCAGATTCAAAATCATGGGTCCAGAAATTCCAAAATGTGTAAACAAAAGTTTTCCTGTTTCAGAAAAAGATTTCTTGCTATCCACATAAAAAGTAATTTTAACAGAATCAATGGATGTTCCGGCTAGATTTTTTACCCACTTGTCTGCAATGCGCAGGGGGACAATATTTGGTGCGGGTTTGTTTGCTGTGTGTCCGATGTCTCCTAGCCATTTGAAACCATCCCCAGTAGAACCTGTTTCTGGATGGGACGCTCCGCCGGTAGCGATAATATAGTTGTGTGCTGTGTATGTGCCACGTTCTGTTTTAACCGAGGTTATTTTGTTGCCTGATTTATTTATTTTTAATACAGGATTATTTTTTATAACGGTCACATTTTTGTTGTCGATGTAATCATACATCACGTTAAATACATCGATAGCTCTTTGGCTCTCTGGGAAGACCCGATTCATCGCTTCTGTTACTAGTGGTAATTTTCTGGACTCAAAAAAATCAAAAGTACTTTGTACGTCAAACTGCGAAAAAGGGGAGTGCAAAAATTTTTCTGCCTTTCCGAATTTAGACAAAAATTCTCGACTATCAAAAGTCGCATTGGTTATGTTGCAACGACCACCACCTGTGATTTTCAGTTTCTTGCCTAGCTCGTCATTTTTTTCCAAAATCAGAACACGCTTTCCGTTTGTTGATGCGGTACCAGCAGCCATCATGCCAGACGCTCCGCCACCAATAACAATCAGGTCATATTCTACTGAACCATTAATATCTGTTTTCATGGTGGGAGTATACCAAATTTATACTAAAAACCCCTACACTGGCAGGGGTTTTTAAAAGATTAAATGTTAACTCGCTATTTCATTTTTGACGAAAACCATGCTTTCATGGTGCGTGGCCAACCCATAACTAGCAGTAATGCCAATGGAGCTCCCCAGTTTGCCCAACGTTCAAAGAAATCCCATATTGGGGCACCACCAATAGGCCAGCGAATAAGAGCTGTCCATAATCCCCATATTGCCATCCAAAATACCAAAACTCTTATTGGTTTTATTAAAACAGATATAGCCAGTATGATATCTACAATACCAACTATTAATAATATGGTGATAATTTTTTGTTCGTCCATAATTCCCAAGGCATGGAAATATTTAAACCACCCCTCTTTTCCTTGTAGCGCAAACACTCCGTGTCCCAAGAATTCTCCGAATACTGCCAAACGCAGAACCCAATATAGGATTTTTGATTTATTCATATATAAATATAGAATTAGCTAAAATAATATTTTCATTATACTCCTAATTAGGAGTATAATGAGCTAAACTGGAGGGGAAAAACAGATTGACAAATGATAGTTTTTATGATAAAATATAAACAATTGAACATTTAAATAATTTAAAAAAAGAAAATATGGAAACACAAAACAATAGCTTTGCCTACTGTGTTTCCACAGAGGTATGGCACTTTCTCTGGGCAAAACTAGAGCAAAATAAAATTAATAGAATATTAGATTCTTTGCCAGAGGGAAACAAAAACCCTGTGTTTATGATTCCCGGTCTAGCAAGTGACAGGTCTACGCTGACTTGGTTATCAGAAATTCTAAGACGAAAAAATTTTATTGTCGGGTCTCCTGATATCGGTCCCAATTGGGGAACGAAAAAGTTCGAAGAAAAGCTGGTTAGAAATTTCGGTGAATTTTTAGACAAACACGGTTCTGCTAGTTTAGTTGGTCATAGTCTGGGTGGTGCGGCTGCGGTTGCGCTGGCAAGATACAACAAAGAAGTTAAAATGGTTGTAACATTAGCTGGTGCTCACGGGGCAAGCGATATTCAAGAAACCCTGAGAACAGCATTCCAACTGATTGCTGGAAAAACCGACAAAGAAGCTTGGGAAGATGCAATGAGCAGAAGAATTCACACAATTAAACGTAAAAATTCTCCTGTTTTCAATCTTATTGCTACCGAGGATCCATTTCTTGGACCTTCTGTGACAACTATGCATGGGATTAATCCCAAACATGTATTTAAGATTAATACATCTCATTCGGCAATACTGCAGTCACACAAGACAGCAGAAATATTAATTAGACTCTTGGCTATGGAGTTTTAACAAAAAACAGAGTATCAAATTTGATACTCTGTTTTTATTTATGCTCCCCGGGCAGGATTCGGTCAGGAATATTTTCTTACAGAAAATTTCACAACCCTGACTCGACTTCTGTTCGCCAAGCTCACAGGCTACGCAGTCTCCGTCTTTCGAATCCTGCCGATGAAGCTAAAACAAAAAGCCCAGACACGATGTATCTGGACTCTTTGTTTTATGCTCCACTGGTTGGACGATGTTCGAAAGAGTTTGAGGTAAATAAAAAACCACCACAATTTACCTGCCAGAAAGTGATGAGCACCTCAGAGGACAGAGAATAAAGCACCTGCTGAGTGATTTAACATAAACTCAAAAGAAAGGTGTATAATCAAGGAACTTCTTGATATATGATAAAAAATCACCTTAAGTTCAACATTGCTCACATCTTTGTATTGATTAGATATTTTATCTGGGGCTTTTTTGCTGGTGTTTTTGGATTATTAGGGTATTTTATTTCTAATCCTGTAACTCAAAGGATTGATGAGAATAATTTTTATATATTTCTTATAGTTGGCATTTTTATTGTTGTGGTTATGCTCTGCTACCTTTACGTTAGAAGGGCTTTTAATGAATTAATCAAGATTTTGAAACATTTTAGGTTTGATATTATCTTTATGTTTTTTGTGGGGATCTTATTAACAATATCTTTCTCTGATAAAATCTTAGAAATTTATGGGGAATTTTTAGGTAACCTGACATTATTCCAAGTGGGAGCTATTGTTGGAATTTTTGTATTAATGGCTTTGATGTCTCTGTTTTTTTTCTTAGTTATTTATTTTAAAAAAGATAAACCTAATGAACCTTTCTTTATTAGTGATTTAGAAGAAAAGCGCAAGAAAAATGATTTGTTAGGGGTTGCAAGAATTGCTGAGAATTTTGCTAACCAGATTATAAACGGGGGCTCTTCAGATAGTATTGTTTTTGGTATTGATGCACCTTGGGGTGTGGGGAAATCCTCTTTCTTATCTTTTTGTATTGAGACATGGGAGAATGATTTTAGTGATGACGTGATTATTTACCACTTTAACCCTCTAAGATTTGAGGATCGTAATAATTTACTGGAGAAATTTATAGACGGACTTGTGACCGTTTTTAAGGAAAAAATATTTGCTCCTGAAATTCCTTATCTTGTTTCAAAATATGCAAGGTTTTTAAAATGGCGAGCAAGGTTTTCTATATGGGGGATGGAGATTAATTTAACCCCCGGAATGTCATCACCGGATGATATTATAGATGATCTTGAGTTTGTTTTAAAAAGGATTAAACAAAAAATTATTATTGTGGTAGACGACCTTGATCGACTGCATTTATCTGCTGTAAAAGAGATTTTATTTACAGTGAAAAAAAGTTTTTCATTGCCAAATATTTCATATGTTCTTTGTTATGATACAGAAAATCTTATCAATTCAGGGGGAAAACATGATGATGCAGAAAAGGTGAGGGAATTTTTAGAAAAATTCGTTAATGTTAAAATTAATCTTTTCTTGAGTAGTAAAAATATAGTTAATTACATAACCGACAATCTTGAGATTGTTCTAAAAAATAATTTACAAATTGACCCGCGAGCAAGAGATAAAATAAAAGAAACTATTGGCTATGTTGTTGAGATTTGTAATTCTGAAGATTTTCATCTCTATGTGCCATTTTTGGGAGATATACGTAAAATAAAAAGATTATTAAATACTCTTTTGGTTTTAGATATTCACTCCACAGATTTTGAAAATTCTGACTTTGACAAACAAGACTTACTTAATTTGTTGCTTATTTATATAAATTACCCTAATATCTTTAGAAAAATTTATGATACAGAAACCAATGGTAAGGGTAAATTCTTCTCACTTGTTACAAGTATGAATCTTCCAAGTGTTAGGGATAATAATTACCACAACTCTAAACATTATGATAGTTACCTTGCCGAACTTGCTGATGATAATCAGAGGTTTCTTGTGGAAAATATTTTTACAGTTTCTAAGCGCTTGAATGAGGTAAAGGTTGATAGAGTTGACGAAATTCTTAAAAAAACTCTTGCGTGCTTCAACAGCTCGACTTTTTGGGGGGAAGGGCGTAACTTAAATGATTATTTGAAGCTAATTGTGGATACTTCTAAACCTACTAAAACAACACAGTATAGGTTTTACTTAACACAAAAAAATAAAATTTTGAAAGGAGAAGATATTGGTACCATTCTTTCTGATCAAGCGTTCTCTTTTGAAAATGGAGAGGATTCACATACCCAGTTGTTTAGGATTGTTGTAAATAGTTCTTTTGAGTTCAATAAAGATAATACGGATGACATTATTAAGTATTTATTGAAAAGCATATCTCATTATTCGGTTTTTTCTCATGAGAAGATCGGATTAGGCTTTAGGGATCATGTTGATTATTTGATGATAAAAACTCTTGATTCTGCTGGGTGGGAAGATAAAGACCACAAACATGGAGATAACACGATAGAAAACTTAGGGGAAATAGTCGAATGGATTTTTGGAGAAGGTAGGCATGTTGATGAAGGAATACTCTCGGGGTTATCCCCTGAGGAGAAAGGAGTGCTTGGTTTATATGATTTATTACATTTTCGTTTACATTGTTGTTTAGACCGAGGAGGAGATATCTTTAACCTAAAGAGAGCTTTAATGAAGGATGGTGATTCCTCTTATAAAGACGGCGATCCTGACAATTTAGAAACCGAAATGAGGCGGATTTCGCAAAAAGCATTCTCTATTTTTAAGGAGCAATATATAGATAAAGGAAAAAACTTTTTTAAGGAAGTAGATAAGGTTTCCTTAGAGGATATGACAGGTCTTTCCCACGATTATCTGCAGGGGAAAATTGAAGCTGGTGTTATTTCCACAGAAGAAGTTGAAGAAAAAGCTTTACAGATCAAGACTATTATAAAAGCTTTTTCAGTTTACCAGCTCGCTAGTAATGTTGTCGGTGGTGGTATTGGGTGTGGG
>JAOULM010000047.1 GCA_029882015.1 Candidatus Nomurabacteria bacterium | reverse complement strand
AAACAGGGTTTTCCCTGATATGATTATTGCGCGTAGCTCTGAACCTATGGATGAAAAACGTCGTGAGAAAATTGCTTTTTTCTGTGGTGTCCCAGAAGATCATGTGATACCTGCCCCTGATGCCAAAAGTATTTACACTATACCTATTGCATTCGAACATGCTGGTGTGGGGGATTGCGTGGTTGATATTTTATCATTAGAACCAAAAACAGGGTCTGCTCTTGATCAAAAAGAATGGGAAAGATTTGTTCATGCAACAGAATCACTAACGCAAGATGTAAATATTGCTGTTGTTGGCAAATATTTTGCTACGGGAGATTTCGTTCTTTCTGATGCCTATATATCTGTTATCGAAGCTATCAAATTCTCGGCATATTCATTGGGAGTTAATCCAAAATTGCATTGGCTTAATGCGGTTGATTTTGAAAACGAAGACAATCTGACTCAGCTGGATGAATTTGACGGAGTTGTCGTGCCTGGTGGATTTGGGGAAACTGGTATTTCAGGAAAAATTAATGTAATTCAATATGCACGTCAGAATAATATACCGTATTTTGGATTGTGTTACGGAATGCAGTTATTAGTTGTCGAATACGCACGTAATATTTTGGGTATTCACGACGCCAATACTGTTGAAATTGACCCTGATACAATAAACCCTGTGATACACACAATGGCAAGCCAAAAACGTCACTTGAACGAAGGTAAATACGGTGGAACAATGCGTTTGGGGGCATATCCAGCCATTCTGGCGCCCGATACAATTGCGCACGAGGCATATGGTCGTGAGCGAATTACCGAACGCCACAGGCACCGATACGAAGTTAACAACAAATATGTCCCAGACTTAGAGCGTGCTGGTTTGATTTTTTCGGGAACATCGCCAGATGGACAATTAATGGAGATTGCAGAATTACCAACAGACATTCATCCATTTTTTGTTGGGGTACAATTCCACCCAGAATTCTTGGCCAGGCCATTGTCACCGCATCCACTATTTACAAAATTCGTCGAGGTGTGTACAAGTTTTGAGAAATAAAAAACCACTCATTAAAAATATTTAGAGTGGTTTTTTATTTCTCTTCGTCTCTAACGGGGGCATTTTTTACAATCTTGACGACTTCGTCTGGGTTATCACAAATGATATATAATTGTCGGTCATCAGGGCTGATTGCTTCGAATTTTTCTGCTAACACTGTTTTTATAAAACCATCCAACGGCTCCCAGAATTCACGACCCATCAACACAATGGGGACTTTTGAAATTTTCTCAGTTTGAACTAATGTCAAAATTTCAAATAGCTCGTCCATGGTTCCGAACCCTCCGGGGAAATAAACGTAGACTTCGGCAGAATAGGTCAAGGCGACTTTTCGTGTGAAGAAATAATAAAAGGCAACAGATGCTGTAACGTATGGGTTGTTTGTTTGTTCCATTGGCAATTGGATTGTCATACCGATAGAGTCTCCACCGGCTTCGTGGGCTCCACGGTTTCCACCCTCCATAATTCCTGGTCCACCACCGGTGATAATTGCATATCCTGTTTCTGTAACAATTTTGTTTGCTGTTTCTCGAGCTAATTCATAATATTTGTGTCCAGGTTCAAATCTGGCAGACCCAAAAAAAGTCACCGATTTTGGATAATTATCCAAAAAATCGAGGCCTTGGCGGAATTCCTCGTTGATGGCGCAGATGCGGACTTCGGATCCATCGTCTCCGTGCAGATAACGACATCCCTCGCGGATTTCTTTGGGAGTTAATTTTTGTGGTCGATAGTGTGTTTCCGTTGCTGGTTTCATATTAGATAATTATATCATATCTTTAAATCTGTCTACAAAGGTCTTACCTATGTAATTATGAATGTAGTTGAAAAAATAATGCTGGCGGTGTAGTATTACGAGGTGCGATATTGCCAGACCTGCCGGCAGGCAGGTCGTCCCTCGGCCGGAGCCCTATGGGCGAGGCTAATGGTAGGAATGAAACAGAAACTGCTTTCTGTTTCATCTGGTTCTCGCACAGCGAGAAAGATTCAATGGAATTATGCATAGTGTTGCCAGGTCGTCTAATGGTAGGACTCTGGTTTCTGGTACCAGGTATCTAGGTTCGAATCCTAGCCTGGCAACAGTGTGCATAATTCAAGAATCTAAGAGTTTCTGGTACCAGGTATCTAGGTTAGAATCCTAGCCTGGCAACATAATACAAAGACCACCAGAGCGTACGCTCTGGTGGTCTTTGTATTAGTGCCCCAGCTGGATTCTAATCGAGAATGCGCGCGAAGCCCGAGCGACAGCGAGGAAGCATTCGAGTGGGGTCCGAGGAAGTGAGATGATTATGAGTGTATACGAAATAATCATCCACGAGAGCGGGCGAATCCTAGCCTGGCAACAACAGAAAAGAGGGAAGTTTTAAATTGAGATTTCGTCTTATAATAAAAAACAGGACACCTGATTGGTGTCCTGTTGGGTTACATGTCTAAATAATATTTTAGGCCTTCAACCCCCGTTGCGTTACGCAGCCTGCTCAGTGAACGCTCTTTTATTTGGCGAACACGCTCGCGAGTCAAACCGATTTTGTCACCAATTTCTTGTAGTGTCATGGCGGGGTCAACAGTTAAACCATAGTAAAGCTTTAATATTTTAGCATCTCGATCGGGGAGAATCTTTAAAGTTTCAACTATCTCTTTTTTGAGAGATTCTATTAGCAGTTTGCGTTGACATGTTGATGGGTCATCATACTCTTCTAAAATATCATACATCGTGCCACTGGCACCATGGATATTAATAGGTGAGTCGATGCTGCTGTGGATCGTAGCAGAACCTATTAAAAGATTAATCTCTTTCTTTTTGATTTTTAATATACCCTCTAATTCATCAGTAGTTGGTTCACGTTGAAATTCTTGTTCAAAATTAGCCATTGCTTTGGTGATTTTATTGTACGAGCCCACTTTGTTCAACGGCAACCGTACAATACGAGATTGTTCTACCAATGCTTGTAGGATGCTTTGCCTTATCCACCATACTGCGTAAGAGATAAATTTGAACCCCTTGGTTTCATCAAATTTATGTGCAGCTTTTATTAATCCAATGTTTCCCTCGTTTATCATGTCGCCAAGAGAGAGTCCTTGGTTTTGATATTGTTTTGCAATTGATACTACAAAACGCAAATTAGCTTTGACGATATTGTCTAAAGCTTCTAAATCTCCCTTGCGTATTTTTAGCGCCAATTCAACCTCCTGATCAGAATTTAATAGTGAGGTCTTGGCAATATCTTTGAGATATTTTTCCAAGGACAAGCTGTCCCGATGTGTGATTTGATTTAGTATTTTTAGTTGTCTCATCTTATTTTTTTTATTCAATTTTAAAGTACATAATTCAGTATAACTATAATACAGATGATAATAAAAGTCAAAATTATTTATGTGAGAAAATAAAAAACAACCACGAAAATTTGTGATTGTTTTAAAGATATTTTATCAAGATATCGGCTCGACCAGATGATCGGAGTCTATTCATCACTTATTTTTTTAGTAAGGAATTATTTTTACCACTATACTTAAAAATACATCAAAAAAAGTCAAAGATATTTGATATTTATAATAAAAAGGGCATCGAAAATTCGACGCCCTTTTGGCTTGTTTTTTAGAGATATTGTTTAAGGGGTTTGCTCCTTCTTCTTAGGGTCAGGAGAGCTTTTTCTTTTATTCTTCTGATTACCTCTCCTGATACATCAAACTCGTCTCCTATTTCTTCTGGCGACATTGGTGGTTCACCATTTAAACCAAAAAAAAGACACAGGACCTCTTGTTGTCGGGCTGTCATATTTTCCAAGAGTTTCCCAAGGTCATATTTTAATGATTCTTGGTTTGACTTATGATCTATATCGGATAAATCGCCACCTTCAATAACTTCAAGTAATGACCCACCATCATTGTCTGATGAAATAGGAGCATCAAGGCTAACAGGTTTACCAGAAATCATCAAGGCCTCTTCTACAACAGTAGGGTTAATATCTAACAAGTTGGCGACCTCGGCAGTAGTCGGTTCGCGTTCAAATTCTTGTTCGAGATAGGAAATAGCTTTTTTAATTTTTGATACTGAACCAATCTGGTTCAGTGGAAGCCTAACCAGTCTAGATTGCTCTGCCAATGCCTGTAATATGGTTTTACGAATCCACCACACAGCGTGCGAAATAAATCTGAAACCTTTTGTATGGTCAAAGCTCTCTGTTGCCTTTATTAACCCCAGGTTGCCTTCGTTTATTAA
>JAOULM010000014.1 GCA_029882015.1 Candidatus Nomurabacteria bacterium | reverse complement strand
TTAAATCGCTCAGTGCTAAGCCTTGGTTTCGATATTGTTTGGCAACCGAAATAACAAAACGTAGATTTGCCTTGGTCAGTTCTTCTTTAGCTTTAACCACAATCAGAGGATCCAAATCATTTCTAATTGTTTGAGCCAGAGAAAGCTCTTTTTCTGCTGTAAGTAGTCGTATTAGTCTGATATCTGTGAAGTATTTTTTCAGAGATTCATCTTCTTTGCGGGTAATTGACCTTGTTATTACTAGCTGTCTCATTTATCTATATATTTAGTTTTTAAAAATACACATCTATATTGTGGTGCCTTGTTCTTTTTTATTATAGTATAAAAAAGAACATAAGTCAAAGATTCATAATTTGTGAACTATAATTTTATAGTTTCTTTTTTTGCTTTTTCCAGAAATTTCTTTTTTTGTTTTACGCTGATTATGTGTGTGGTGCTAGCGCCAAAGAATAATATAATCGATGTGTAATATAGCCAAACCAATAACGCGGCTAATGTACTGGCTGCACCATATTGGCTGGCCACATCTGTTTGTGCCAAGAATAAGCTAATTCCAATTTGACCCAAAACTAGAAGCAGGGACGTTATTATTGCTCCACGCCACAAAGATGAACGTGCCGGTGGTACATTTGGAAAAATTCGAAATAATGCTGCAATAGCCACGACACCAACCAAAAAAGAAACACAATATCCAATTATTAATATCAATATTTCATTGCTAGATGATATTAATATTGTTTTTGAGATTATGTTCTGCACTACTGTTTGCATTATTGTGAATGATAATATCAAGCCCCCTCCAACCAACAAGACGGAAAAATTACGCATTTGTTGCAATATTTGACCAGGAGCTCCTTTTTCACGTATGGGTGATTCAAAAATTGTATCCAATGATGTTTGTAGTTCATTCAAAGCTTTGAAGGTTGCAAACAATATCAAACCAACACTGATTATTATACCCGCCGAAGTTGTTCCAAAAGATTGATTATTAATAATAGTATTTATAAAAACTGCAACTTGTGGGCCTATTAATACAGATAACGTTTCGATTACATTTGCTTCGATTATTTTTTGAGAAAGTATTTGTAGTAATATAATAAAAATAATTACCAGAGGAACTAATGCAAAAAAACCATAATATGCCAATGCAGCCGCCATGCGTGTTCCTTTTTTGCTAGAAAAATGCTTGAAAATAGAGGGTAATGTTTTCATGGAATGTTGTAGTTTTGTCATAATATAAATGTGGTAAACTAGTAATATTCTATCACAAGTCTAATTTGTGGTATTGTGTATTTATATTATATGGAAGTCATTAAATCAGGTGGGGAAACAGAGGTTTTTAATGCTGATAAATTTTGTTCATCGGTACGTTCTGCTGGTGCATCCGAGGATACAGCACAAAATATATGTACGGTTATCCAGGAAAAATTGACACCAGGAGTAACAACAACTAAAATTTTCCGAGAAGCAATGCGACAGCTAGTCGACCAAGACGTAACCGTCGCTACGAATTATGGGTTACGGCGCGCGATTGATGCTTTGGGGCCAGCAGGGTTCTTGTTCGAGCAATATGTCGAAGCTCTGATGCAGGCTCATGGATATGAAACGCAGCGTAATGTAATGATGCAGGGGCAGTGCGTTGACCACGAGATTGATGTAATCGCAAGGAGCAAAAACAAGACAATACTTATCGAGGCAAAATACAAAAATCAACATAATTTCAAAACACACCTAGATGTTGTAATGTACGCTGATTCTAGATTTATGGACATACAGCGCGGTCAAGAAAAATCAAAAGACAAAAAACTAAAAGATAGCTTGTTGATTTGGCTTGTGACAAATACAAAATTTACAGACAAGGCTCAAAAATATGCTGGATGTCGAGACGTACATTTGCGTGGTTGGGGTTACCCCAAAACAGGAAACCTAGAAGACATGATTATCAGCAAAAAAGTCTATCCCATTACCGCACTTCCGTCGATATCACATTTCGAGAGAGAACAGTTCGCAAAGAAAAATATGATTTTGGCACAGGATTTGTTGCCATATACTCCTGAACAATTAACTCATGATTTTGGTATTCCACCAGAAATAGCAACAAAATTACGATCCGAAGTAGACGTGCTATTTTTAGAAAAAGAGTGATACAATGCAATTATATGAATAACGGTATTAACAAAATTTGGGGGTGGATTATTTTAGCAATAGCTATTGTGGCTATTGTGGTGTTGGCCGTAATGGTTCCACGTAGCGAGAAATTTGCAGAACGCAAAGCAAATCGTTTGGCACTAGATGGCGCTATTGATGGGTCAATAGGTTCTGGAGATATTGTATCGGGGCTTGCCCAGGTGAATGATGTGCAAATTGTTATTGCGGAATCATTTCCTGTGCAGATATTTGTAACAGCATCTGGGTATTTACCGGATGGATGTACAAAAATTGATGGTGTTTCTGATAGGCGTGATGGGAATACTTTTTATATAACAGTCGCAACTATTAATAATGGTCAGGATGTCTGTATAGAAATTGCACCCAGATGGGAAGAGAGATTCGCGCTAGATGTGTTTGGTCTTTCTGCTGGAGAATATGTTGTAGATATCAATGGGTTCAAGTCATCGTTTACGTTGGATATTGATAATAAAATAAATTATTTCCCAGAAGGAAAATAAAAAAGAATTACACAGCAGAAAAATATCTCCTCCCCCCCTACGCTGGGGAGGTGTCTAGGTACGAGGCGGAGGGGTATTTATCTGTACCAAAACTGACAAATAATAAAAACCGCCGTGAGGCAGTTTTTATTTAAGCACACTTTTTAATTCATCGATTTCATTGTTGGTCAATTTTCGAAATTGTCCTGGTTTCAAATTACCTGTTTCTATTGATCCAATACGTACACGGGTAAGAGATTGGATGGTTAATTTCAAATGGTCAGCCATGCGACGGATTTGATGATTTCGTCCCTCGCGAATAGTTATTCGGAATGTATGACGGTCGATTTTCTCGGCAACTGCGGGCAGTGTCATACCGTCTGCCAATTTAATTCCAGATTTCATTTTTTCAATCATCCACGGAAATACATCTTCGCGGACGACCACGACGTATTCTTTTTCGGTCAGGTGATCACTGCCGGTTATTGCTTTGGTGATTAATCCATCATTAGACAACAAAATCAGACCGTCGGATTCTTTGTCCAGACGCCCAACGGTATTTAAATGCTTGAAAATAGGGAATACGTTAAAAATATTTTTATTCTCGGTGTCTTTGGATGATACATACCCGCGAGGTTTATAAACCACAACTGTTATTTTCTCGGCAATATTTTTTTGCGCCTCGGAGGCAATAGTTACAATGTCTGTTTCTGGATTGATTTTGATTCCGGGTTCTTTGGCGGGGGATCCATTTACCAAAACCCAGCCATTTTCTATGGCTGTTTCTGCTTCACGGCGAGACATTATGCCTTGCTCGGACAGGTATTTTTGAATACGTATTTTCTCGGACATGGTTGCATAGTATCTGTGAATACATATAAAGTCAAAGTTTTTGTTATAATAAATCTATGCAAACTATTATTGGCGCTACAGGCGCAACTATTATTTTAATATTTTTTCTTTTGAATCAGACAAATATTATAAAAAAGGAATCTGTTTGGTATGATTTAGGAAATGCTATTGGGGCTGGAATTATGATCTGGTATTCGATTTTATTATGGTCAGTTCCATTTTTAATTTTGAATATTGTATGGGCTGCATTTTCTGCGTGCGATGTTGTTAAATTTTTTGTGCAAAACAAAAAATAATATTTAAAAACTTGGTACAATAAATATATGACAGAGTTTATATATTTTTTTGTTATTCTGACGGCTGGGTTATTATTCTCCGAAGTTTTCAAGAGACTTCATTTACCTTGGGTTGCAGCATTGATTATTGCTGGAATTATTATTGGACCATCGGTGCTGGGGATCATAGAACCAAACCAAACCATATCAGTTATTGGTCAAATTGGGTTAGTGTTTCTGATGTTTATGGCTGGGCTAGAGACAAAGTTCTCTGCATTTCGTAACATGCGTCGCGAGGTTAGCGTAATATCATTATTCAGCGGGGCCATACCGTTTCTGGTTGGTATGGGTATAGGATTACTGTTTGGATTACCAATTATAACATCGCTGTTGATTGGTATCGTGTTTGTTTCATCATCCGTTGCTGTGGTTATCCCTGTTTTCGAGGGGGCTCAATTATTGCGCGCAAAATTAGGCAAGACTATTATGGCTTCTGTTATGATACAGGACGTAGTTAGTTTGGTTTTGGTGTCTATATTTTTTCAGGCAACAGACCCTGTTACAGTCTTGCCGTTGTGGCTTTTTTACATACTGTTGATATTGTTCCTTGTTACTTTCCGATTTGTGGTCCCATATATAGAAAAATATCTAAAAAAACATTGGATTGGCAAACGTGACATATTTCAGCGTGAACTACAAATAGTATTTGTTATTTTGTTGGGGACGGTTTTGTCATTTGAGTTGCTGGGATTGCACCCTATTGTTGCGGGATTTTTTGCTGGTCTGGTTCTGTCTGATTCGATAACAAATGAAACCCTAAAGAGCAAGCTTCGCGTGTTAGCTTATGGGTTATTCATCCCTATATTTTTTATTCTTGTGGGACTCGAGACAAATCTATATGCACTTGGTGGGGCTGGTTTATTCGCTGTCGTTTTGATTATTGGTTCCATGGCGTCAAAATATTTCAGCGGATGGCTGAGCGCACGTGCTGTCGGGTTCAAAAAATTATCAGCACAAATCATAGGGGTGTCTGGTATCCCGAGCCTATCCACGACATTGGCTGTTGTTTTCTTGGCGTTCGAGGTAGGTATTTTTGATGATACGTTGGTGGCTGCAATGGTTGGTCTGTCAGTCGTTAGTACATTCGTAGCTCCCATATTGATGAGGTGGCTTGTAGGCAAGCTCAGAGAGAGCCCTGTGGGCACAGAGGCTATGCTAAAAAAGAAGTAGCCCAACAAAAAACAATCTGATATCAGATTGTTTTTTGTTGGGCTTTTGTCTTTATTATTTTGTATCCAACAACGGCACACTATACCGTAATCCATAAAGCATAATGATTGCCAGTATCAGGAATAGGTAATTGATAGGGATAAATATTACAAAAAATGTTGCTAATAGTGGTCCGAAAATATACGCCAATGGATAGGTGTTTCGGAACATACTGATTGCTGATACGTCCTCGACGTCTACCTTTTTAAAGAAATAACTCTCGGTCATGATTTCGATTGCGCTGGCCCCCATTCGTGATATAAACAATATGACCGCCCAAACCCACCATTTTTCTGAATAGGTAAAAGCCACCAAAATTCCTGCGATTGCTGTTATGATAAATCCAGCGGTCAGAATTTCTTTTTCCCCTAGCCATTTGTCGGCGATAACCCCCAAAGGATATTGAAATAGGACAAATGCAGATAGTGCAATAGTCATTATGATTCCGACCTTGTCCCACCCCAGACCAATAGTTTGCGTCAGGTAAATCGGAATATAAATAACCATCCACGAATAGAAAAATTGCAGTAAAAAGTTTGAAACAAAAATACGTTTCAAGTTTGTATTTTTAAGGAATATTTTTATAGTGGAGAAAAAAGATTCTCGTTCATATTTAGGTTCTTCTTTGGGGCGCATTTTTGTTAACACAAGAACCAAAACCAAGGCTACAAAACCAGCTGCGATTGCATAGACTATTCTAAAGCCGAATTGATTTGCAATAATACCAGCAACAAAAGGGGTGATCATAATCGCGACGTTGTTGATGGTCAGATATTGCCCACGTGTGTTACCTGTGTTTTCGTTGGTTGTGTTGCTCTCGACAAATATATCAATCCCGAACAAAATCAGTGTGTTCATTCCAAAATAAACTGCAAACAATATGGGGGTGATGATTGGGTGGTGGATTAAAACAATACCAGACAGCATAACTATACTAATCGCAAGACCAGACGACAGTGTCCATCGCGATCCGATTTTATTCAACAATTTTGGTAAATAGGAAAGTCCTAAAATCGCAAATACAGATCCTGCTGTGTACATGAGACCGACAACACTACTGCTAACCAACGACTCTAAAAATGTCGAGTTAATATAAATCGTAAAAGCAATGTGTATCGAAAAAAGAAACCCAGAAAGATAGGCGGTGTGAAGTGGTTTTTGAAATACGCGAGTGACTCCCATATATGATGTTATTATAGCAAAGAAGACTTGATTATTACTCACACCATCTAATTTATGTGCAGATATAAAAAAACCGCCCATGGCGGTTTTTTGAAATATTAGAATCCGATTACTACGGGAATAACAATAGGCTCTTTGGCTGTTTTTTGCATGAGGAATTTTTGTACTTTGTGAGCGATTGTTTTCTTCAATTCATCAAAATCTAGTTTGTCAGATTTCTTTGCGACTTGTTCGGCGGTTTGTGTTACTAAAATCCTAGCTTCGTTCAATAGATCTTGTGACCCTCGCAGGTATACTAATCCACGTGAAATAATATCTGGAGATTTTTTCAGTTTTTTTGTACGAGCGTTCATTGATACAACAACGATAAACATTCCATTTTCAGACAATGTCTGACGGTCGTCTATAACAACTTGATGTTGTGGCCCGACATATGTTCCATCAACGATGATAATATCAGCCGGAGATTTTTCCTTCAATATAACCATTTCTTTTCCGTTATTACGGAGCTCTATAATTGATCCATTATCTGGAACAACTATGTTTTCTTTTGGAACCATTAATTCCTTTTGTGCCATTTCTGCGTGGATTCGTAGCATGTGGTGTTCACCATGAACTGGCATAAAGAATTTATATGGAATTTGTTGGTGAATCCATTTTAATTCTTCGCGTTTACCATGCCCTGATGCGTGGACGGTATTGTCAGCATGAGTAATAATCTTTGAGCTACTGCGGAAGAGGCGGTCTTTTAATTGTGCTACTGAAAAATCATTCCCTGGGACAACTGATGATGATAACACCACTGTGTCGCTACTGCGTAGTTTTACATCGCGGTGATCATCACGTGATACACGGTCCAGGAACGAGTAACGTTCACCTTGTCCGCCAGTCACCAAATATACGATTTTATTATCTGGATAGTTTCCTGCCTCGGATGGGTCAATTACATGGTCGAATTCAGTCAAATCTAATTGTTTGGCGATTGCCATGTTTGTTTTCATGGATCGTCCTTCGATGACTATTTTTTTGTCGTATCTTTTTGCGCTTTCGAAAAATGAAATTAATCGTTCAACCTGTGATGCAAATGTTGCAATAAATAAACGTCCCTCTTTTGTGTTTTTTATAATATCATCTAGTGTTTCGCGTACGGTTTGTTCGCTGGGAGACCATCCTGGTGTAATTATCCCAGTAGAGTCCATGGTTAACAGGATGATATTTTCATCTTTCAGGAATTTATATTGTTCGACTTCTTCGGCGACAGGGACGCCGTCTATATTTTCAACACGAACATCTCCGGTCGAGATAATTCCACCATGAGGTGTCTGAATAATAACCCCGGTTGAATCAGGAATACTGTGAGTCAATCCAAAGAATTTTACCTTTAGATTTTCTGTGATTTTTATATATTCATTACTTTTTTCTACGGTAATAATATTCAACTCTGGAAGCCAGCTGAATTCTTCCATTCGTTTTTTGATTAGCAACGCTCCAAATTCACGAGAATAAATCGGCGGATTTCCAAGTTTCTCGATGACATGTTGGATAGCTCCGATGTGGTCCAAGTGACCGTGGGTGATAACCAAAGCTTTGATTTTGTGTTTGTTTATTTCCAAATAAGTAACGTCTGGAATAGTGTAGTTTACTCCTGGTTGGTCAGGATTTGGGAAACCAAACCCAGCATCGACAACGATGATTTCGTTGTTGTATTCAATAGCTGTCATGTTGGTGGTAATCCATTCAACACCACAAATAGGAATGACGCGGATGTTTCCATCAGCGAGGGCTGGGATATGTGCGATTTTGTTTTTTAGTTCTTCTGGGGTTGCAACACGTTTATCACGAGGGGCCGGAGCAACACGTGGTCGTCTGACGCGTGGAAAAGTATTTTTCTTGTAGGGTGATCCACCTGTGCGTCGAGCTGGGTGGGGTTTGCCACCTGCATTTTTGCTTGCACTAGGTTGTCCAACGGTTGTTGGTTTTTTTGCATAATGAGGAGTCCGTTTTTGCTGTGGAGACCTTTTTTTGAATGCTGGTTTATTACCGGACGGACTGGTCGAAGGGGTTTTTGCGTTGGATTGCGGTGTCGTTCGTCCTGTTAATTGGTCGATGAGTCCGTCAATATTAGTCTTTGGTTTTTTGTCGTTATTCATAAGTAAGTTTTTAATAATATTTTGTGTCGTTAATTCGACGTTAGCAAATAATAATGTATATAAATTAAATGTTTTGTTCTTTTGTAAAAATCTTCCAAACCCACGTAGAGTGACGATGCCAAGTCGGCAAAGTGTTCCATCTGTCGCTAGCGGTTATCATTCCATCGGTAGATACATTTTTTATCTTGCGGTGAATGACATAGCGATATGTTGGATGGTACAAGGGAATCATGGGTAGGTCTTTTTGTAATTCAGATGATACTGTTTCATATAATTCATCTCGAATCACAGGGTTGTTCTCTCGGATCGCTTTTTCCAAGGCGGTATCAACACGGGGGTTTACGTAACCTGTTATGTTTAGTCCTGGATCATTTCGCTCGCTAGAATGCCAGAAGGCAAAAATATCAGTGTCGTGTTCTATGGCTGTTCCAAATAGAAGAGCGTCAAAGTTTCGAGCACGAATGATATCTTGTTCTAATGTCCCAGGTTCAAAAATTTGTATCGTTACATCAAAGCCAAATGTCTGCAGTTGTGCTTTGATATTTTCAGCAACAGAAGTAAACTCTTGGGTGTTGCTCGTAGCAAGGTTAAAAGATAATGTTTGCCCATCTTTTTCTCGGAACACTGATTCTGTCATAACCCATCCAGCGCTGTCAAGATATTGTTCTATATCTGAACGAAGTGGAATTGTCAGGTCTGTATTTTCTTTTGGAGAAATTAAAGGGGAAACATCAATTGCTATTTGTCCAAATCCACCAAGAGCTTGTTCGATAACTATGGATTTGTTTATGGCTTGGTTAACTGCACTACGCATAGATTTGCTGGACAATGGAGATGATGTTTCAGCGCCGACAAAAATACCAATAGTTCTAGGTAATGGAGTTGTTACGGTAACAAGTCTGTTCTTTGTTTGTTTTGTGTTAACACCACCCAATGAATCTATTTTCCCTCGCTCAAGGGCGCGGATAGCAGATGATTCTGTCGCAAAGAATTTTATAATGAGATTTTGGATTAATGCAGGTTCATAATATTTGCGGAATTTACGCAGGGAATATCGTCCAGCCAGACCTTTTTTATTTGTTTTTATTGATTTGACGCGGTACGCACCCGACCCAATAGGGTGAGTGTTGTATGCCGACAATGACATTTCTTCTGGGGGGATAGATTCCCAAACATGTTTTGGTAAAATTCCTAGTGTTATGTTTGTAAGAAAACCAGCATAGGGTTCGGTAAGGGTAAATTGTATTGTTCTACTGTCTACAATATCAGTTCGTACACCTCGCCAGTCAATTTGATGAGGGCTGGCGACCAGTGGATCTTGAATCTTTTCTATGGTGAACAGCACGTCATCGGCTTGAATTTTATTTCCATCATGAAAATATACATCATCACGAAGTGTAAAAGTATACAACGTACCATCATCTGAAATAGTATAATTTTCGGCTAGGTCTGGTTTTGGTGTTTGTGATTCAGTTTGACGCAATAGACCGGAAAAAATTACAGATGTTAGGTCTTTGTCAGATTGAGTCAGCGCAAACACAGGATTAATAAAACGTGGGGTTCCTATGATTCCCTCGGTTAATGTTCCTCCTGGGGCTGGGACATTTGTTGAATATACCCTGCGTAGATTTGTAATCAAACCTAATGTTCCAACAATCATCAAGATTGCAAACATACCAAAAATCACCCGTTGATATGAGGGGAAAGATTGTATGGTTATATGTAGCGTATGTTGTAAGGCTCGAAGTTTTTTGGTCATTGTATAAAGTGGTTCATTTAAAAATACAAATTATTTCTATAGTAAGGGTGGATTTTGAAATCGTGTTCGATGGGGTTGATCTAGCTAAGAACAAGAATAAGTAGCGCAGAAACAGCAAAAAGAATTCCCAATACGATTGATGAGATAAACAAGAATTTTTCGAATCCTCGACGTGTGTGGTGAATACCATCAGTGTCTGAACCACCAAAAGCCCCTCCTAGGCCGGCTTCTGATTGCTGGAACAAGACAGAAAGAATAAGTAGTACCGCAAATATAATTTGCACGATAGATAGAATTTGTATCATGTGAACAGTCTATCAAAAAAGTAAAAAAAAGCAATAGTGGGGAATTATTTGGTGGTCAGACGCGTTGCTCGCTCAACTTAGAGGTTGAACCTCTAAGTTGAGCGAGCCCACAGCTTATGAAGCATTTTTTATTGTGGATTACTGTCTGTTTGCTTGGTAAAAAATTTGCTGTATTATAGATATATATATGAGCAATATGAAATTTAGCATAACAACAACATTATTTATTTTACTAATTGTGGCAATAGGGTTTGTCGGGTATACATTAATGGATAGTGGTTCAGAACATGTATCTAGGCAATTAGAATCTGAACTGGCAGAAGTCATGCAAGAAAAAGATCAAAAGATTGCATCTTTGGAATTGAAAATCGATGAATTACAGGCTCAGCTGGCAAACGAAACAGTGGTCACAGAAACACCAACAGAAACAACGGCTCCTGCCACAGGGGTATTGGCTGATTTACAATCATTGAAATCACGCGGGATAGTTTTGGAACCTGGATCCAGCGGCACAGATGTAAAAAAAATCCAAGCATTCCTGAATACATATTTTAATACATCCGGGGGAATTGACGGAGATTTCGGTCCAACCACACGTAAACGTGTTGAACAATTCCAAAAAGACCAAAAGATTGGTATAGACGGGGGAGTCGGATCGGGAACATTGGGTAAGATGATCAGCTGGATGGAATCACGATAATTTACAGATAAATAAACAAAAAAACCAACGGCTCACAGCGTGAGCCGTTGGTTTTTTTGATATATATTGACAAAACAGTGAAAATGTGTATAATAGGCGGAAATAAACAAATTCAATCAAATAATAAAAATATAGATTATGAAAATTCTTGTAATTGATGATAATCCTCAGAATATTCAAGCTGCTGAAGAACAGCTTGGTGCTGACCATGAACTAACATTATGCTCATCATACGATGAGGCACAAGAGTATCTTACTCAAGTTGAAGGGGATGTTCAATATCACGCTAAAAGAGGTGATAGTTATTTTGCTCATTTTTGGGAAAAAGGAGATCCTTGGTTCGATGTGGTTCTGACTGATCTTTTTATGCCGCCAAGTAGCAGTGGACAAGGGTCTACCGAGGCTGGTCAGGTACCCTACGGATTCGTTTTTGCACTTGCTGCATTAAGGAGGGGAACTAAAAATGTTGCTATAGTGACTGATGGTAATCATCATGATAGCCCTTTGTTGTGGGCAATGGACTTAATTGGTTTTTCTGATAGTGAAAGTTCTATTGCTTTTAACTCGAGCACCTTTATTACGTGTTCAAGTATGATTTGGGATGGCAACCAATATACAGTTAAAGATTGGAAGAAAGCACTTGAAAGGTTGCTGAAATAGAGTTTAAAATTATATCCCCTGTGGCTACGCCACAGGGGATTTTTATATACCTTATTTCCATATAAATTTCCTTGCATCTATATTTGATATGTGTATAATACTGGGTACGTCTGAGGTGGCGTTTTTTATTGGTACTGGCTCCCTATGGGGTTAGCGTCAATGGGAAACAGTTATCTCTGATGACAATTTCTTCGTCAATTCAATAGTGATCATTTTTTATGAGTCAAAAATGATCATGTATGTAGTAAAGTAACTGCATCGTATGTTTAGATATACGATGCATAACCTTAATATAGAATATGTTTATTTATAAATATATTTCTGGTAAGACAAGTTTTTTGTTTTTTCTTTTGTTCCATCCTCGGTTACGAGGATGTTGGCAACTAGTAGTAGTTGTAAACGTCTAGGATAAGAGTTTGATCCTAGCTCAGGATGAACGCTGGCGGCGTGGATAAGGCATGCAAGTCAAACGATTCTATGTGTTTACATATAGGAAAGTGGCAGACTGGGTAGTAACAGGTGGGTATGTACCCGAAAGTCATGAATAATTGCGAGAAATCGTAACTAATACATGATATCTCTTCGGAGGAAAGATTTATCGCTTTCGGAACAGCCTGCTGAGTATCAGCTTGTTGGTAGTGTAAAGGACTACCAAGGCTATGACGCTTAGGGGAGGTGAGAGCCTGACCCCCACCATTGGCACTGAGACACTGGCCAAACTCCTACGGGAGGCTGCAGTCGAGAATCTTCCGCAATGCACGAAAGTGTGACGGAGCGACGCCGCGTGATTGATGAAGTACTTCGGTATGTAAAAATCTTTTATACGTGAGGAAATTATTGACGTTAGCGTATGAATAAGGGGCTCCTAACCTCGTGCCAGCAGGAGCGGTAATACGAGGGCCCCAAGCGTTATCCGGAATTATTGGGCGTAAAGGGTGCGTAGGCGGTTATGTTAGTCAGAAGTGAAAGATCCAGGCTCAACCTGGAAAACACTTTTGAAACGGCATAACTCGAGTTCACAAGAGGTATACGGAACTCATGGTGTAGGGGTGAAATCCGTTGATATCATGGGGAACACCAAATGCGAAGGCAGTATACTGGGGTGACACTGACGCTGAGGCACGAAACCTTGGGTAGCGAAGGGGATTAGATACCCCCGTAGTCCAAGGCCTAAACGATCCAGACTAGCTTTTTGGAGTATCGACCCTCTGAGAGGCGTAGCTAACGCGTTAAGTCTGGCGCCTGGGAAGTACGGTCGCAAGGCTAAAACTCAAAGGAATAGACGGGGACTCGCACAATCGGTGGAGCGTGTGGTTTAATTCGATGCTAAGCGAAGAACCTTACCAGGGTTAGAAATCTAGCTGTGGGTGTCCAGAAACGGACACCGTCTTTGAGATCGCTAGACAGGTGTTGCATGGTTGTCGTCAGTTCGTGGCTTGAGCTGTACCGTTAAGTCGGATAACGAACGAAACCCTCGTCGTGTGTTATATATGTCACACGAGACTGCCCCCTCTGAGATGATAATTGTCATCCTGAATTTATTTCAGGATCTTGATAAATTATTGTCGTTTCAGAGGGGGGAGGAAGGCGAGGATGACGCCAAATCAGCATGACCCTTGATACCCTGGGCTACACACGCGCTACAATGGGTGGTACAACAGGTTGCGAAGCGGTAACGCGGAGCCAATCCCATAAAACCATCCTCAGTTCGGATAGAGGTCTGCAACTCGACCTCTTGAAGTCGGAATCGATAGTAATGGCAGGTCAGCACACTGCCGTGAATACGTTCTCGAGTCTTGTACTCACCGCCCGTCAAGTCAAGGGAGCCGGGGGTACCCGAAGTCTGCATTTATGTGGCCGAAGGTAAACTTGGTGACAGGGACTAAGTCGTAACAAGGCACGGCTAGCGGAAGCTGGTCGTGGAACAATTCCATTTGGACAAATCCTATCTTCGGATATGGATATTGGTTGAATTGGCTGTATTTATACAGTCGAGCCATTGCCGTAACGCTCGAAAAGATCGGCACAGTCCTAGCGTCTGTTAACGCTAGGCAAAATCCAGATTTATATGCCTCGTACGAGCATACAAGTTGGTCTCGTTTCATAGGATGGAACAAAAGAGAAAAGAAACTTTAGATACTATTTACATACAACTATTGAATTAAGAGGGAACTAAAAGACCGCGCGCCATAGGCGCGCGGTCTTTTGACTTATCTGTGAAAAAATGCTATAATGTATTAAACACTAAAAATTAAATATATGAAAAAAAGAAAACTTTTAATAGTTGTGCCAAATGGTATTCAGGATTTAAGATATAGATCAGCTATTGATCAAAAACTTATGGCGGTTTTTGGAAAAATAGAATCTGTCAAAACCATAGGCCTTGTTTCTGACTTGGTTTTTGCAAACCCTGACGATACATTAACAATTGCTTTTGAGAAAATTACCTCTTCTATGGAGAAATTTCCCGATGATTATTGTTTTGGTAATTTAACTATTTTGCAAATTGAGATTAATTCTTCAATAATGAAGTTTATTAAAGGGTCTAAATTAGTTCTAAAAAAAGAGAATGTAGATGTTGATTATTTTATTTTGCAAATTGACAAAACATCCAAGCTTGTTTTTTTCGTTGATGATAAATCTCTAAAAATACTTGATTAATTTTAATTAGTTAAGATAAAACTTCTAATCAAAAACCCCGCAATCAGCGGGGTTTTTATTTACCATTTTCCTAATTAATAACCACCCCATTATCCAACCTCACCTCACCCTCATCACATCCCGCCAATTCATTTAACATATTACGTGTACTCTGGTATACATAACCTGTAGGACTCTCTAGACCCCACGGAGTCAACACTCGGTCTCTATATCTACTTTGTAGCTCACGAACAGCATCATCTAGTTTCTCATCAAATAACTCACTCTTCGTTAGCTCTGACCCCATGTGGACATTTAAAAACTGTTTAACTTTCATAACCTCACCACCATTGTTCCTCTTACTTCCTAGGCGTAAATACCCTGTAAAATACGGACAATACGGCGCCACAAATGCACCTGCAATATCACCATCATCAGTCTCTTCTAGTGGAACAGTGGACGTAGGCAAACCACCATCTACAGACGTTACATTAGAGGTATCATCTATACCAACTACATCATCCACCTGCTCAAAAGGCACCGGATCATTAACCACCACCGTAGTACTACACACCCTAGTACCCCACATATTCAAAACATGCAGATCATATTCTTTTGTATTCTTTGGGTTTACTGCCACTTCTGTAATACCACCAGCAAGAATCATATACGGGTTCTGCAGTCGTAAGATATATGGGAACCCCTCCCATCCTGGTTCAAATATTACTTTCCATCGTAGTTTTAACTTCTCACCACGAGTAATTTCATACCCTTCGTCTACAAACTCGCATCGAGGGGGAGGGAAGTAAGAAGTACTGTTGACAGCAGCACAAGCACTGGTGGTAAAAGAACCATCCGAACCAACACCGGTGCCATCTGCATTCGTACCAAATGCACGAAAGTGGTACAGAGTGTTACAGACGAGGGATGAGAGGGAGAGGGAGAAAGAGCGGGTGAATTTTTGGATGCGGGAGTTGGTAGCATCTGATATGTATAAGGCATCTTGTGTGTCGGTTGTTAATCCAAAAATTCCGGCAAACTCTCCATCTCCACTACCGCTGGATCCAAATTGCGAAATATATGTTCCAGCCGAGGTAAATTTCTGAACACGAGAGTTTGCTGAATCTCCAATATATACATTATCTGATGAATCTATTGCGACACCCAGCAGAGAAGAAAATTGCCCATCTCCTGTGCCACTGGACCCCCATTTAGTAATAAAAACACCAGCTGATGTAAATTTTTGAATTCGGCTATTACTTCCATCCACAACATACACATTATCTGACGAATCTACCTCCACGCCCCACATTCCGTTAGAGGCAAACTGCCCATCTCCACTACCTAAAGTCCCCCATTTAGTTGCAAAAACCCCGGATGATGTAAATTTTTGCACACGGTAGTTTGATCTGTCTGATACATACACATTGTCAAATGAGTCTATGGCAATACCAGATGGAGAAGAAAACTGCCCATCTCCGCTACCGCTGGACCCCCATTGCGTTACATATGTACCAGATGAATCGAATTTTTGAATACGTTGATTAAGGGTGTCTGTAACATACAGATTATTAGATGAATCTATGGCGATACTGGTGGGCAGTTTGAATTGCCCATTGCCAGTCCCAAAAGTTCCCCATTGCGTAATATACGTTCCAGATGAATCGAATTTTTGAACACGGTTGTTGGAATATTCAACGACATAAATATTACCAGATGAATCTATTGTAATATCATAAGGGTTTCTAAACTGTCCATTACCAGTTCCAAAAGACCCAAACTGTGAATCATATGAAAAATTAGGATCACCAGAAGATGAAACACTGGCTCCATACCCAGTAGTTAGACCATATTCAAAACCAGTTGCAGTTATTGTTGCATTACCATCTATGTTCACGGAGCCAACCAGTGTTGCTGAATCTTCTGCTGGTGTTGAAGATTCTGTCGTTACGGTGGGGGCAACAGCAAATACTTTTGTTGTTAAAAAAAGAGAAAATAGTA
>JAOULM010000046.1 GCA_029882015.1 Candidatus Nomurabacteria bacterium | reverse complement strand
GGGTGAAATCTTGACACGCAAACAGGCAGATGAACGTGGTGGGCGATATCTATTCGAGACATCAGCAAATCGCGTCATAGACGGCACCAGTCGCGCCAACAAGGCACGCTACATCAATCATGGATGCAAACCAAATGCAGAAATAGACATACGCCAAGGGCGCGTTTTGGTGTTTGCATGGAAAAATATTAAATCAGGCGAAGAAATTACTTATGATTATGGTAAAGAATATTTTGATGAATTTCTGAAGCCTATGGGGTGTAGATGTAAGTCGTGTATGGAAAAATAGTTGGTAATTGTAAGATGCAAAAAATGCTCAAATTTGCTGTGCAAATTTGAGCATTTTTTTTGTCCTTTATCCTTGATTCATTTTCCTTTATAATACAATCAGTGATAAGCAAGAAATACAAACAAATTAGGCTTTTTCTAAAGGAAAACAACCATCTAGTCTCGCCCGTAGCCATAATTGGGGGTTTTGTCGTTGATATATTTACCTTGAATCAGATCGATCAAATTTTTGACAATGCTATTTTGGTCGCTCATATTATAATTGTTGGATTGATGATTGCATTGTTATTTGCAAAAGATACACCATGGGGTCGTAATTTTGGCATCAGAGATAGATCGGGTGTCATAACAACAGTGATGATGTTCTCTTTTGGGGGATTATTTTCCGGATTTTTTTTATTTTATATTCGTAGTGGCTCTTTTCTTGCCAGTGCTCCATTTATAATAATGATGTTGGCTCTTATGCTGGGGGCTGAATTTTTAAAACATTATTACCAAAAGATTGCACTTCAGATTACGATATATTACATAGCGATTTTTGCTTATTTGATTTTCTTTATACCTCTTTTGATTAATGTGGTTAATGCTGGTATGTTTATCGCCTCGGGGTTAACGAGCCTGCTTGTTATTGTTGGCTTTTTGTATGTCTTGTTCAAGATTAATCCTGACGAATTTAAGATGTATAAACAAAAACTTGGTATTGGCATTGGTATGGTTTTTGTAATTTTTAATGGATTATATTTTACAAATATTATTCCACCTGTTCCTTTGGCTTTGAAATTTAATTCCGTTTATCATTCTGTGGAAAAAATAGACACTTTCGCCTACGAGGCTTCTTATGAGCCTGCAAAATGGTATCAAATTTTTCGAAAACGAAGCGCGCGTGTTCACTGGGTTTCAGGTGAGCCAGTTTATGTGTTTACGTCTATTTTTGCACCAACAAAACTTACAACAACAATTGAGCATCGATGGGATTATTTTGACTCAGATATTGGTAAATGGATAACTCGTACCACTGTTCCTATTGATGTTACAGGTGGTCGAGATAATGGATTTCGAGGATATTCATTTAAAAAGACTTTAGAGCCTGGGAGTTGGCGTGTCGCGGTAACAAACCGACGCGGACAGGTCTTGGGTTTTGTACGATTTAAAATAATACAATCAAAAACTATGCCCGAGCTTGTTCTTGAGAAACTGTAGAGTCTTTTGGTTTATAGAGCCTTTAAAATGCTCCGACTTGCATCAAAATCCAACCGATAAGCAAAACAAGAAAAAGATACCATGCTGACCAGCCTTTGCTGGCTGGAAAGTATCGTGACATAATACGGAAATGTTTTGTATACCATTTGGCACCTAACCACGAGGTTAGATTGGCACCGATGCTGTCGACCAAAAGAATAATAAATATAATAATTAATCCTTTCATGGTTATAGTGTAACATCTATTATGATCATGGATATCCACTTTGTGTTTTATATGGGGGTTTGGGGTATTTTTAGTTGTTATGTTGCGTGACGGTAATTGTCCCCGTTGCCCATGGGTGGGGGGTGCAGTGGTATGGAAACACTCCTGTTTCGTTGAATGTATACGAAAATGTATCGCCTTTTTTCAAAAATCCAGAATTGAATTTTCCATCAGGACTTCCCACACTTCCGTTGCTATTTCCGGATGTTACAGTGTGCATTACAGAATCGGTATTAGTCCAAGTTACTGTTGTTCCAACTTCGACAGTTATGTTTTGTGGTGAAAAGGCTTTGTCTGCCAGACCAGGCATTGCTGCACCGACTGGGATGGTGACATTTACTGTTTCTGTGGATTCGAGTTCTCCATTATGCCCATGTGGCAGGTCTTCGTTGGTTTCTATTGATTCGTATATCTCTGGATTTTCTGGGCCACTTATCCGTATTATCCCCTTGGCTCCTTTGTAGAATGTTCGTGACAGTGCGTGGTCAACCAATATAATATCGCTGGGGACTTGAGCTACTAGTTCGACTACTGTTCCTCCTCCTGTTACAACTAATGTTGATTGTGAGCCGTGAATGACAGTATTAGCTGGGTGCGTTGCTCCTTCGGGGTAGACGATATCCCAATGTGATCCAATAGGGTGAAAATTGCTATTCAAGCTTAGGCCTTGGTTAACAAAGTATATTCTGGCGCGTTCGCCGACATTCATTTTTAACATATTGTCTCCTGTCAGTGCATCTACGCGACCGTTGAATGTAATGAATGTTGGATTTTCGTCAAGGATTGCTTGTCGGTCAAGATCAACTAACGTGTCGCTTGTTGGCGGTGTTGTGTACCATTCGCTTTGCATAATTGCCCATTCATGATCCACAACAGGTAATGGCTCTGCCGGGTCGACAATAAACATTCCGTACATTCCACGTGATATGTGAACCGGGACATCTCCGTATGCACAATGATACATAAAAGTTCCCGGATACAGCAGGCGGACTTCGATGGATGCTGTTTCCCCCGGCGCAACGGTCAGGTCACGAGCTCCGCCACCTTGCCCTGTTACAGAATGAAAATCTATGTTGTGTGGGTGAACATTCCCAGGTAGATTAGTCAGAGTTATGCGGGCGACATCCCCAACACGACCACGCAGTGTTGGACCAGGTGAGCCACAGTTTATTTCTGTGTCTCCTGCAATGCGATACCCCCACATTTCAAAGGTAACACCATTTTCTGGATCCAGAGGGCAAGCTCCCTCGAGCACTTCGATATGTACTTCGAATATTTGTTGTTTGGTGTTGGTGCTGGCTGGTGGAACATTTGGTGTGTAGCTGGCATGTTTCCCCGTGGTATCAATTTCCATTTCTGATTTTTGGGTAAGTTTAATCGCGGTATCTGTTCGGTTGGAGCTATTGTTTGATTTCTGCGAGATAAATAATGTTCCCGCTAGTAGCAAGGCAGAAATTGCTAATATTATAATATAAATCCAGGCCCCACGCGCAAAGGCTCCTGATTTCTTTAGGGTTATTTTTTTATCATTTTTAAACATACGAGAAAAAATTATTTGACCCACCACAAGAGCTCCTGCTATTAATATTCCATATAACATCATCAGAAACCCAAGGCTGGGTTGGACCCCTCGATAGCTTCCCAAAACAACAACAGACAACCATGACACAAGCGAAATTGATCCGCTGGCAAATACACATCTCATTTTCCACCAAGAAATATTTTTTACGGAACCTTTTCGCAAGGATTGTTTTATGGTGGTTAATTTTTCCATAAACGGTATATGTACTGCGTGAAAAATAATACCGTTCACAATAATTATTCCTATTATTATAAGTTTTGCTTGAAGTTTAGCCCCGCCAAGGAATACAAAGTCACTAGCGATTAACATGGCTAGGCCTGATGCAACAGTTACTACAAGTCCGGTCCAGATTGTTTTGCTGGCGGTGATTAACATTCGTAATTCATTTTTTTCAATTTTTCTGTCGCTGAGCGTGCCAAAGAATAATGCATCACTGACAAACGCTCCTCCGGCTCCCAAAATGGCGCCGATAATATGGGTGATTAAAAAGATTTCATACATAATTGTGTGTGGGGTTGTGCTGATAATTATTCTGGATAACTTTGCACGAGATACTTTTACTATACCAAAATTATGAACTTAAAATAAGTGGAAAAAGAAAAAGAAAAAGTAGCAGACAAAGAAATACCCCTCGCTACGCGAGAGGTATTTCTTTGTCTCTACTCCACCACCACCCCATTCTCTAACCTCACCACCCCCTCATCACATCCCACAAGGGTATTGGCTTGTTTCCTGGTGGTCTTGTACCAGTATCCAGTAGGTTTGTTAACCCCCAGGAACCATGGCAACAATACAGTATCGGGATACAATGACTGAAACTCTTTCACTGCATTAAACATACCTATCCCAAACACAGAATCTTCATCCAACCCCGCATTCATATGAATATTCAAGAATTTCTGTATCTTTAATACCTCATCTAAATCATTACCACCTCTACGGTATCTAATATATTCAGTAAAATACGGACAATACGGAGCCACAAACGCACCTGCAACAGCACCATCATCAGTCTCTTCTAGTGGAACAGTGGACGTAGGCAAACCACCATCTACAGACGTTACATTAGAGGTATCATCTATACCAACTACATCATCCACCT
>JAOULM010000045.1 GCA_029882015.1 Candidatus Nomurabacteria bacterium | reverse complement strand
CAACACTATCAGAAGCATGAACCACATTTGATTCAATACCCAACGCATAATCTCCTCGGATTGACCCAGCATCTGCCTCGAATGCCATTGTAGCGCCAACGATTATACGAATAGCGCTAATAGCATTAACACCTTCTACGGCCATCAAAACAACAGGAGCAGAGCTCATAAAACGTTTTAGTTCTGCAAAGAAAGGTTTGTCTTTTAGATGTCCGTAGTGCTCTTCCCATTGTATATCTTCGACATGCTTCATCTTAAGCCCAATAATTTTTAGACCTTTTTTCTCGAAACGAGTAATAATCTCCCCAAGTAGATTGCGTTGAATTGCGTCTGGTTTTACGATAATAAGTGATTGTTCGTGTGCTGATGACATATATAATATAAATTAACTTAACCCGAGAAGTCTACCAATTTGCGAGAATAAACACAACTACGATGCGTTAAATTTCTTTAAAATCTCTTGTTCGACTTGGTCACGTGGGCGACCATATTTTAATCTTGAAAGTTCTTTTAGTTTTTCGACTTGGTCTGGAACACCCGCCGGAAAATCTGGTGTGCGTATGTTGAATGGTTTGACGGGCTCGCCATTTACCAACATAGACATATACGCATGGCGATTTTCCAGCTTGGTTATGTCGCTGGCGGTAAATGTTGGCGCTACGCGGTCTTCTAGTTTTTCGGCGTCCTCGGGGCTAATGCGGAATATTGCCATTGACCCGACGTTACCCAAAACTGCACCACGAATATCATCGGTTAGCTGTTCCATGTATTGGTGCGCAGCGTTTAGCGATAATCCATATTTACGAGCTTCGGACAAAATCGATGCGATTGATGGTGTTGTAACGTTTTGGAATTCGTCGATGTATAAATAAAATGGTGGTAGATTCTTGCCAAAACTATCAACACGTGACAGTGCTGCCATCTGGATTTTACCCACCAACAAGAGCCCAATCAAATCAGAGTTAATTTTACCCAGTTTACCAAGAGCCAAGTTTACCAACAATATTTTTTTGTTATCCATAATATCGCGAAAATCAAATGATGATTTTTCCTGGGTGATTATGGGGCGCATAATATCATTCGACAAGAAACCGTCAAATTTTGATGTGATATATGGAACAAAGTTTTCTAGACCTTGCTCGCCTTGGGTTTTTTCAGCGTTTGCCCAGAATTGTTTAATCAGCGGGTTGGTTGATTTAGATAATTTGTAATCGCGAAACTCCTTGTCAGATAAAACACGCGAAATCTCCATCAATGTATTTCCAGATTCTGGATCTTCCATGACCAAAAATGCACTGTTTCGGAAATACTGTTCGAACATCGGACCTCCGGCATTTTTCATGTCGAATAGCTGATTAAATATTGCCATTAGTTCGTTTACCACAAAAGTCTTTTGTTCTGGTCTGGCAACATCATACTCCAACATATTCAAAGCCATTGGCCTTTCCATATTTGCAGGGTCAAAATAAATTACGTCCTCGTATCTCTCTGGCGGAATAAACGACAAAATACGCTGGACATCAGACCCGTGCGGGTCGATATAACAAACCCCTTCGCCATTTGCGATGTCTTGGGCAATCATATTCATGAAAATTCCCGTCTTACCTGTTCCAGTTTGACCAATAACATAGAAATGTCGCAGGCGGTCTTCGGGAGAAATTCGAGCTTCGACGACTTTTCCTCGGTAGTTATTGTACCCAAGCAAAATACCATCCTGTGACATATTCATAGGTGCTGATGATCCGCCAACCTTGGCTTGGCGTAATTGTGGAGTAGCACTAGTTGCTGCGGGGAAATGTAAAATCGTCGCTAGCTCGCGCAAGTTTAATCGCATTGCTTGTTTTGGCCTAAAAATACGATATGAATAATCATGCAGTAATGTGTCTAATTTGTTATTGATCAAATGCTCCCAAGATAGTCCGGTCCCTGTGGCGCTAGTGAATTGATTAAAAGATGATTGCACATCATGAACGATGTCTCGCGCACGTTCGTGTGTTTGTGCCGAAGCAACGACGCGAATATTTACCTGTGCAATAGAGCTTTGCAATTTTTTAGTGATTGATTCCACCACATCATCATTTACAATACGCTCTTCGCTTTTGTCTTTTTCTTCTTTGTTTTCAGTGTCTGGTTTACTGGATGTTGTAAACATTTTCCAAGCCTCGCGGGCAATTTGTTTTCCCGCACCGTCTAATTCCTGCATTGCTAGTTTTAATTTTTCTCCTTTTCTGATGCGGTCCAAAACACGTCCATATTGTTTTATATATCGCCCATCAGTCGGAGAAATGACCAACTGAACCGACGCCCCCTCGCCAATAGTTTTAAGCTTTGAAAAAGCATTAATTATTACCTGCAATGGGTCTGATTCAAATTCATCAAAATTCTTTAGGGATAAAATTTCATACTCTGATGATTTGGCATAAGAACCGGCCTGCTGTCCCCCCTCGGCAAAAATATTATAATCATTTGTGACAGGTATAATACTGGCTCTGTCATAAATTCCCAAGATTTGTTTTTCGAATAAATCTTTTTTGTTATTTGGCACAGCCACATAAAATACCACCTCGTCAGTTCTGTCAGACAATGATATCTCAACGGAAAAACTATTTGCGTGAACATCGTCAACATGAGCTACAGATTGCATTCCAGCATAAAATTGCTCCATTATCGAGATTAACTCTTTGAAGGTTTTTTTCTCTTCGTCATCAGGTGCAGGCAAAGTTACCTCGAACAATGTCATGTGAAGAGCGTTATACATTTCGCGATTTTTGGAAAGCCCAACCACCTCGTGGCCAGATGCAATATATCCAACCAAAAATCTATGGAAATCATCATCAATATGTGGGTCATCCATTGCGTCGACAATTTGCATTGCTGATTTGATTCCACGCTCCTGCAAAATACCCATCAATTCAGCCATTTTATTGTCGTGTTGTTCAGGGGCAAGATCAAGAGTGATACCTTGAATTTCCTCGGTGGAATGTTGCAAATTTGGAGCAACGGTTTCTTCTACGGGTTCCTGCTTGTATTGCTGGGTCAATTCATCAGCGATTTGTTCACGACGTTTCCCTGTTCCCTGTTCCGTCGCTGATTCCTGACGACGAGAAAGTTCCTCGCGCAAAAAGGCAATCTCGTGTTCAGGAGATTCAAATTGCTTTTGGTTCTGAAAAGATGATTCAATTGCGGGTCTGGGCGTGTTTGCCATACTGTATTTATTATATCACGTGCCAATCGCGTTTGACGCGACAAATAAAAAAACCGCTAGTCACAATGACTAACGGTTTTATTTGTTGTTGTAAAAAATTTACTGAGTATCGGTAATATATTTTTCTAGCACCCTATTAGTATTAGAAAAATATGACCTAAGACTATCACTCTTTGAGCCAACCTCTTTCCAGCCTACACTTTCTAGCTCTACGTCCGCATCTTCTTTAATTTTGATATACTCCTCTTCTGAAAAGACATAGATATCAATTAATGCTCTCAACCAGTGGATCGTAGTGATATTTTGTACTGATTCTAATTCAGAAAGTTTTTCATAGAAATTATTAATTTCATCAATCATTCCCTTTATAACCAAAAGAAAAGTGAGTTTCACAAAAGCAGAATCCTGCAAGATACGAAATTTATTATCCTCCACCCAAGCAAGATTTTTCTGAAATCTTTCTTTTACTTCTGGTAGATGATCTAATAGTTTGGTTATCTCAAGAGTTACAGAGACTAAACTGTCCCTAAGTATATTTTGATACTCTACTTGAGATTCTAAATCTTTTGCCTTTTGAAACCTCAAAGAATCAGAATTCTGACAAAAACCAACACTTGTGATATAAGATACAATTACAAATAATAATATTGACTTCATTTTTTATTTTTTTATAGTTAGTTAAATATTCTTTTCTATTATATCATAATGGAATTAAATTGTCAACACCTCTACCCCGTTTTCCGTAATAACAACAGTGTGTTCAAAATGTGCAGACAGCGATCCATCGGCTGTTGCAACAGTATAGTGATCTTTCCAAAAATTTACCGCTGGTTTTCCTAGTGTAATCATGGGCTCGATGGCAACCACCATACCTGGTTTCAACACAGCCCCTTGTCCTGGTTTTCCAAAATTAAAAATATATGGGTCTTCGTGGATTTCCACGCCAACACCATGTCCGGTCAGCTCTCGAACAATACCATATTTTGCGTCTTGGGATTCAATATATGTTTGTATGGCATACCCAATATCGCCCACAGTATTTCCAGGTTGCGCAGCTGCAATACCTACATTCAAAGCCTCGTGGGTTACGCTTATCAGCTCATGCGCCTCGGCAGATATTTTTCCAACAGGTACGGTAATGGCGTGGTCCGTAAATAATCCATTGTGGGTTAACCCACAATCAATGGAAACAATATCGCCATCTTTTAAAATAATATCCTGCGCTGGTATCCCATGAACAACCTGATCATTTACAGACACACACAGTGCTGCTGGATATTTTACTGGCACACCTTCGGGGGCATATCCCAAAAATGCTGGAGTATCTCCAAATTCTGCTATTTTTTTCTGGGCAATTTTATCCAAAGCTAATGCGTTAAC
>JAOULM010000044.1 GCA_029882015.1 Candidatus Nomurabacteria bacterium | reverse complement strand
CCTACAGCAAGTTCATATATTTTTAGAAGAAAAACTAAAACTTGAGCTTCATCCAAACAAAATATCCATTACGACTTTTGCTTCTGGTGTTGATTTTCTAGGTTGGGTTCATTTTACAGACCACCGTGTACTTCGCACTGTTACCAAGCGCAGAATGATGAAAAACATTATGCAAAAACAGGGAAAAGAAGAAGTGGTGCAATCATATTTGGGGATGTTATCGCATGGGGATGGTTATAAGCTTATGAAAGAAATAAAAAAGATAACAGATGGTTGATTAAAATTTCTAACCGAATCAGCACGAGGAAAAGCAAAAAGGTCGTAATTATAGGTTGGGGATATTTTTTTCAAAAAGGTGTATAATGTTCATACACTATTATTTACTTACGTTTTAATTAAAAAAATATGAAAAAATACACAATCTCATTATTTATTCTTGCCATCGTTGTTGGTGTAGGATTTGGAGGAATAACATACAGCGCACATGCCCAAGAAAACACAACCGAGGAAGATACTTCATCTCGGGGAGGGATTGGACCTGCAAACCCATTTTTTTTCTTGGATCGATTTGTAGAGGGATTGCAACAAATTTTTACATTTAATCCAACTGCAAAAGCAAAACTGCAGGCACGATTGGGCGAGGAACGAATTGCTGAAATAGAGGCAATTCTTGCCGAGGAAGAAATTGATTTTCCAGCACTTGTGCGAGGTCAAAAACTATTTGCTCAGTCACGACTCAAAGCAGAAAAACATTTAGACAAAGATGGGGATGATGAAGATGCTTCTGATGATGAAGATCAGGATGAAGATTTTAAAAACGCACAACAGGAAATTCGTGCGGAATTTCAGGAACGTGAACAGGAATTACGCGAAGCTTTCAAAGAGAGGCTTGGGTCATTCAAAGATGAGCGTACAGAATTGCGACAAGCAATGAGGCAAGCAAGAATAGACGGAGATGAAGATCTAGAAGATGACCTAGAAGATGATTTAGATGATTTGGATGATGATGAAGAAAATCTAGAGGAACAGGGTGGTGTACTGGGGGCTCAGATCAGTGATTTGGCACACCGATTTCAGATTGAAAAGAAAATTCTAGATGCTCAGCGAGAACAACTGCGAACAGAACAAATACAAGCTCGTCGTGAATTACGAGGAGAATCTGTTGACCAGGAAATGTTTGCGCAGGGTGATCTGGCTTTAGAGCAAGCCATTCAAGCTTTCCAGAATGATGAACTAGAAGACGCCGAAGATTTTGCAAAAGATGCTCGCCAGTTCTTCCAGAAGGCAAGATCAGACGGCGACGATGATAGTGGCGATGACGACGATGATGATGACGAAGGCGATGACGACGATGATGACGGTAGAAGCCAGGGTCGTCGAAATAGAGATAATTAATAAAGCAACAAAAAAAACACCAATTATATTGGTGTTTTTTTTGTTGAAAAGTTGGTTTTCCCGACTCTCTGGTATACTGGTGGTATGATCGATCTGCCATCTTTTTCGGGTAAAATTATACCTCGACCTGGTAATTATCCAGGTGGACAAAAGCATTTTGTACCTGATGATTCCCAGATTAGTTTTTGGATTAATTGGTACAAAGATCTTTCAAGATCTGGAGAATTTCAACCACCTGTAAAAAGCGGTTTAAAAAATGTAGATCCATACTTTGGGTATTTTGGGTATAGATTCCATCCAGTTAGTTATATCCCAGAATATTATCATCTTGGAATTGATATAAGCGGCAGAGCAAAAAAAGGTGTTTTACCAATATCACATGGAATTCTTGAATACTCTGGATTTGGACACATAAACGGAAATTATGTGATGATTTCACATCCGCATGTCACAACATTAGATGGATATGTTATGCATAGTTTATATTTGCATCTGCGGACATGTCACGTAAAATTTAACTCGCGTCAAAAAATGTTGCGTGAAATCAGCTTGCATAATTATCCACAAATAGAAATCCCTACAACAGAGGTTATAGGTGAAATAGGTAATACTGGAAATGGAAAATATTCACCGTCACACCTTCATCTGCAAATTGAATTTAGAAACAAAGAAGGTCATGTTGTGGTAATAGACCCTGCGCAGGCTCTGGGATTGCCTCATAATAAAAACAAATCGTCACATTTGCGCAGCGAGCAACAATTCAAATTATTCCGCAAGAAACATGCCGAAGATTTAAAAGGGTGGGAGCGTTTCTGGAAAATAAAAGATAACGAAAAAGAGTAATTGATATGAATATATTTGATGCAATTGTATTGGGGGTTGTAGAGGGGATTACTGAATTTCTGCCTATTTCATCGACGGGGCATTTGGCCGTGGTTGCTGATTGGCTGGGTGTTGCAGATTTGAATTTCTTGCCTAGCTTTATGATTGCGGTCCAAGTTGGTGCAATTATGGCTGTTGTCGTAATGTATATAAAATCCTTGGCAACAAGCCCTGGGCTATGGTTGCGTTTGTTTATTGGAATCATACCAACAGCAATTATAGGAGTGACGCTGTATTCATTTATTCGTCCGTTACTGGACAATGTTATTGTTGTTGGAGTTGCCTTGATTGTTGGGGGAATATTTATGATTGTTGTTGAAAATGTTGTTTCAAAAAGAAAACCTATCGAGGAGAACGTTGAGCCAGACAAATACCCAACAGTATATCAATCATTTATGATCGGAGTATACCAAGTTATATCTTTTATTCCTGGGGTATCTCGTTCTGCCGTAACTATTATGGGTGGATTAATTCATCGCGTACCACGCAAAACCGTTGTTGAATTCTCTTTTCTTTTATCTGTTCCAACCATGATTGCAGCCATGGGGTATGATGTTTTGCGGTCATCTCAAACATTTACAGCCGATAATTGGTATGTCATGGCTATTGGTGGAATTGTGGCTTTCTTTGTTGCTATTGTTATTATACGCTGGCTTTTGCGATTTATAAAAAAGTACTCATTCAAGGGTTTTGGGTGGTATAGAATTGTTGCCGGAATTATCTTTTTCTTTATCATGTTTATTTGATATAATAGTAAGCATAGAAACTTATTAGCTACCTAATTTTATATGAATTTTAATTTCTCAAATGTAGACCCTAAAAAAGCCCTCATGTTCTCTGGGTCCGTGTTCTTATCTCTCGGGGCATTATTTATGGTTTTCACTATGATAGGGCAGATTGTTTCGTTCTCGTTTATTAACGGAGGAAATCAAAAAACAATCACCGTTACAGGAAGCGGAGAAGCTGTTTCCAGCCCGGATATTGCGACTTTTTCTTTCTCGGCAAATAGCGAGCGACCAACAATCGAAGAGGCTCAGGCAGAAATAAATAAAACAGTATCTATGGTTCTAGAAAGTCTTGATAAAAAGGGCATAGACAAAGATGATATTAAAACAGCTTCGTATAACGCTTTCCCTCGATACGAATACACGAATACTATTCGATGTATTCAGGCTCCATGCCCACCAAACAACAAACGTGTGCTTGCTGGTTACGAGGTCTCTCAGTCTATCAACATCACGGTGCGCGACCTAGGTGATGTTTCAGACGTGGTAGCCATATTGGGTAATGCCGATTTGGATTCGTTCTATGGGCCAGAATTTACCGTTGATGATAATCGGGATCTGTTTACAGAAGCTCGCGCTGACGCAATCGTAGACGCAAAAAAGAAAGCAAAAACATTGGCGGGTGAACTGGGGGTTCGTCTGGGTAAAATAGTGAGCTTTTCTGATGGTTCAGGTGGATATGAGCCACCTATGGCTTACACGCGAGGTATGGCAATGGGTATTGCAGAAAGCGCTAGCTTTGCGCCAGAACTACCAACTGGAACAAGCGAATTTTCAGCGAATGTTTCAATTACATACCGTATTAAATAAGGCATAAATATTCATGGAAGAAACACAGTCAATTATTCAAACAGTTTCAGGTTTTTCTTACTTGGGTGTTTTTGGTATAGGTCTTGTTGCTAATATTTTTCCTTTTATTCCAGAAGAGCTAATAGTTTTGATGCTGGGATATTTGGCATCTGATGGGTTGTTTAATCCGTTTATTGTTGGTGGGTTGATTATTGTCGGATTGTTTATTAGTGACTGTATTTTGTTTTATCTTGCCAGGCGCGGGAATGCTTGGTTGTATAGATTTGCTACAAAATTAGGAATTTCTATTAGTCCAGATAATAATTTTATAAAAAGACATGCAAAGAAGATTATTTTCTTTTCTAGGTTTGTGGTTCAATTTAGATTTCTAGGGCCGTTGATGGCCGGAACAGTAAAGACAAAGTGGAAAACATTTATGATGTATGATTTTCTGGCTTTGTTGGTGTATGTCCCAATCGTTCTGTTTCTGGGTGATTATTTCCACGACAGAATTGCGCGAGTTGTAGAGGGGGTAGGGGTTGTTCGCAATGTTATTTTGGTTATAATGGTTGTCTTGGGGATAATAGGGATTGTGATGTGGTTGAAATCAAATATTCTAAATATCGTTAGAAAATGGATTTCATCTGACGTAAAAACAGATTAATATTTCAAAAATAGACATAAAACATGACAAAAAAATATATTTCAAAAAAAGTAAAAATTAAAAGAACCGGCACTGGTGCCGGTTTGGCGCTTTATGCAGATGAATCTGTAAAAA
>JAOULM010000013.1 GCA_029882015.1 Candidatus Nomurabacteria bacterium | reverse complement strand
GTCATGGAAAGAGTTCTCGCACAAAAAAGTCTCAGCAGACGAGGCTCGCGAAATCTATTCGAACAATCTATATAAAACAGAACTGATAAATGAAATAGAATCAAAAGGCGAAGAAATAACATTGTACACCGTCGGAGATTTTACTGATCTGTGTCGCGGTGGGCATGTTGACTTCCCTGCTAATGACATTGACCCCAGATCATTTGAACTATCCCATGTTGCTGGTGCGTATTGGCGCGGTGATGAAAAAAATCCAATGCTCACACGTATTTATGGGTTGGCATTTGAAAGCCCTGAAAAATTGGCGGAATATAAAGAAATGCTAGCGGAAGCCAAAAAACGCGACCACCGTAAAATCGGCAAGGAGCTAGACTTGTTTACTTTTTCTGATCTTGTCGGAGCGGGATTGCCATTGTTTACCCCACGCGGAACATTACTGCGAGAATTAATTGTGCAAAAAATTCATGACATACAAAAACAGTTTGGATATCAGCGCGTGACTATTCCTCATATAACAAAAAAAGAACTCTACGAAACCAGTGGGCATTGGGAAAAATTTGGCGATGAACTGTTTCATGTACATGGAAAATCAGATGCGGAATTTGTTATGAAGCCCATGAACTGCCCACATCATACACAGATTTATGCCAGCCAGGCACGTAGCTATCGTGACTTGCCTATTCGCTATACAGAATCAACGATGGTTTATCGCGATGAACAAGCCGGCGAGTTGTTGGGCTTGGGGCGTGTGAGGTCTATTACCCAAGACGACGGGCATGTGTTTTGTACCCCCGATCAAATAGAGTCTGAAATTGGAAACATTGTTCATGTTATCCGTGAATTCTATACATCATTGGATATGTGGGACGACAAAACTTATTGGGTGTCATTGTCTGTTCGTGATCCGGCAACACCAGAAAAATATCTAGGAGATACTGATGTGTGGGATCGCGCCGAAAAAACACTAGAAGATGTAGCCAAGAAATTTGATTTGAATTATAAACGTGTCGAGGGCGAGGCTGCCTTTTACGGTCCAAAATTAGATTTTATGTTCCATGATGCCATAGGGCGTGAACGACAATTAGCTACGGCTCAGTTGGATTTCAATATGCCAAAACGTTTTGAATTAGAATACACTGATTCTGACAGCACAAAACAAACTCCCGTTATGATTCACCGAGCCATCGCAGGATCATTGGAGCGATTTTTATCTATTATTATCGAACACTTTGCAGGTAATTTCCCTGTGTGGATGTCCCCTGTTCAGGTTATAGTGGTCCCCGTAAATCCCGAGGCACACGGTAAATATTCAACTCATGTTTATGAACAATTAGAAAAAGCGGGCATCCGCGCCGAACATTCTGACGAAAATGAAAGTCTGGGCAAAAGAATCCGCAAAGCAAAGCAATTTAAAACACCTTATATTGTTGTGGTTGGCGACAAAGAAAGCGACGACAATACACTGACAATAGAAATGCGTGGCGATGAAAAACTAGAAGGAGTCACCGTGCAGAATTTGATAGATAGGATAAATGGCGAAAACTAACGTTTGTTTTTCGCTCCCCTATAGGGGAGCTGTCGAGTGAGGTTACGAACGAGACTGAGGGGTACATATTACCACGTCATCCTGAATTTATTTCAGGATCTCATGGGTGAAATCACACAGCTCCTCGCGTCTTCCCGGGCTTGACCCGGGATCCAGAAACATCACCATTTTTCTTTTTTCTTAGTAAAAAAGAAACAAAAACCCAAGGCCTGTACCTCATTCTCTCAGAATTATCTAAAACTTTCACTCACTATTTTTCAAGGGGCACTACGTTAGCCTTTTGAAAAATTAGAAACGTTCACTTTCGTTTTGAAATTCTGGTTCGTTCGATAAGGGCCGGAGGACGCGTTTGACTGAGGTTTCTCACCCCCCCCCTATAGGGGGGAGGAAAAAGTGGTAAAATTAAATCATTAGAAAATAATCCTTAATTTTTATGACCAATAATAATCTACACAACTTGATGACACAAATGACCCAAGAGCAAAAGTCAGCATGGCGAATTGAAAAACATTATATGGATGAATCTGGTTCAGACGAAGAAAAAGCTTTCTGGGAAAGTTTGCTATCAGATAAAAAAACCCACATCGCAGAATTGAAAGGATTGATAAAATCAGCAATGTAAAAAAACCGCCATATTATGGCGGAAATTAAATACTACAAAGTGTTTTTAATATTTTGTCTGTGTCTCTTATAAAGGTGTGATAAAAATTACCTTTTTCCAGAAACTCTTTTAGGATTTCTTTATTCTTGTTGTTTTGGTAACGGATATTAAATGCAGTTACTATACTTTTCAAGCTACTGAGCCTCTTTATTGCTTTTAAGGTTTCGTTATCTTGTATCATCCTTGAGTCTATCAACATGCTTGTTTCTTGTGTAATACGTGCAAGGACAGAAAAAAGCTTTTCTCCGATTTTCGATTCATCTACTGTCATTTTCTCTAGCTTTTCTAGATGTATCGCCAAGTTTATTTTGCACAAATGGATACTATTATTTCTTTTCATTTTTGTGTATTTTCTTTTAATTTTATGCTTCACAGCAATAAAGTCAAGTGAGCAAAGAAGACCCACTTGTGGGCGACTATTGCGAACTTGTGCAAGGCCAAGTGAGCAAAGAAACGAGGCGACTATTGCGCACCACAAGAGTATTTCTATTTTTATATTCGCCACCTCATTAAAAATAAGTCAACTTGTGCAAGGTCAGGCATGTGCTTGACCCATCTATATTTTGTCATTCTGAACTTGTTTCAGAACCTAGGTCTGTACAAAAAACAACGGGATCCTGAAATAAATTCAGGATGACAGTGGTGTTGTTTTTAAATATCTATCTCTGCTAATTTAGCATGTGTTTGGATGAATAATTTTCTTGATGGAACATCATTCCCCATCAATGTATCAAAAATCTTGTCAGCTTCACCGGCGTCTTCGATGGTGACTTGTTTTAATGTACGTGTCTCGGGGTCCATGGTTGTCTCCCATAACTCTTCGGCGTTCATTTCACCTAGACCCTTGTATCGTTGAACACGGGCTTTACCAGAGCGTTTCTTTGCATCAGCCACGTTTGACGTGGTCTCCTCGCCATCTTCGGTTTCATCTGGGGTCTCGTCAATAGTTCCTGCTGGGTCTGCCCCCATGTCTACCAACGCAATATCTCGTTCTGCATCAGTATAGGCATAACGCAGGTCTTTTCCTTTTTGAATTTTATAAAGTGGTGGTTGGGCAACATAAATATATCCATTTTCCAAGAACTGTGGAAAATATCGATAGAACAAGGTCAACAGCAACGTACGAATGTGCGCACCATCGACATCGGCATCGGTCGCAATGATGATTTTTTTGTAGCGAGCTTTTTCCAGGTCGAACATCTCACCGATAGATGAACCAAATGCGATCACCATAGATTTGATTTCCTCGTTACCCAGCATGCGGTCCAGACGCGTACGTTCAACGTTCAATGGTTTACCACGTAATGGCAAGATAGCCTGGGTGCGTCGGTCGCGCCCCTGTTTTGCGGTTCCCCCCGCTGAATCTCCCTCTACGATGAATATTTCTGCTTCGTCGGCGTCTTTGGTTTGACAGTCAGATAGTTTCCCCGGTAGGGTAAATCCGTCCAGGGCCCCTTTACGTAGAATAGAATCTTTGGCGGCTTTGGCTGCTTTGCGGGCGCGATACGCCAACACCATTTTGTTCATGATTGATTTTGCATCATCAGGGTTTTCTTCGAGATAGCTTTGGAACGCATCACCGAATACTTTTTCTACGGCTCCGCGGGCCTCGGGTGATCCCAATTTGTCTTTGGTTTGACCTTCGAATTGGATTTCGGGCATTTTAACACTGATGACTGCGGTGAGCCCTTCCAGGACATCATCACCGGTAAATGATTCTCCGTCTTTTAGAACCTTGTTGGCTTTGTTGTAGTTGTTTAACAGACGTGTCAGAGCAGTTTTGAATCCCGTCAGGTGCATTCCCCCACCTGGCGTTGCAATAGTGTTCGCAAACGACAGAATTTTTGAATTTAAATCATCGACATATTGCAGCGCAATTTCCACGTCAACATTGTCGATTTCTTTTTCTGCGTAAAATATTTTTTTCTGAACAGGTTTTTGTTCATCAGCATTTAAATGTTTGATCATTGATACGACTCCCCCCTCGAAATAGAACGTCTGTGATGGCACCTGCATTCCTAGATCAGCAATCCAATAGGTGCTGTTCCAGTCAGTCTTTGGGTCAGCCTCGCGGGCGTCTATAACACGTACACGCATGTTGCGAACCAGGTACGCTTGTTCGCGGACACGTTTTTCAATACGATTCCAGTTAAATTTGATCTCTTTGAAAATTTCAATATCAGGACTGAATGTAATGATGGTTCCATTCATGTCTGATTTTCCAATTTTTTTAACCGCAGCTTTTCGTTTCCCAATAGCATATTCCTGTTCGTATTTTCCGCCACCGGTGTGGACTTCGGCGCGGGTATAGGTTGATAGCGCGTTTACCACTGACGCCCCAACCCCGTGGAGCCCTCCGGAGACTTTGTACCCTGATTCATCCCCACCAAATTTACCTCCGGCATGCAGTGTGGTCATAATCGTTTCCAATGCAGAGACTCCTGTTTTTTTATGTTTATCTACGGGAATACCACGTCCGTTATCCGCAACACGGATTTTGTCTCCGGGGAGCAATACCAGTTCAACGGTGTCAGCATGACCCGCCATGGCTTCATCGCGACTGTTATCGAAAACCTCCCAGACCAAGTGGTGTAATCCATCGGGTCCAGTTGACCCAATATACATCCCGGGACGTTTACGTACCGGTTCCAACCCTTCCAGGACGGAAATCTGATCTGCCCCGTATGCTGATTTTGTGGGTTTTTTTGATGCCATATAATAAAAAAAGCGTTAGCTAATATACAGGTAAAATATCGTTTTTGACCCCTCTATTATAGCAGAAAACCCCCTCAAAATCTAGCGATTTTGAGGGTGTTTTTACACAGAATTATTCTGATTTTCCCTTTAAATTATCGCGTATTTCACGTAATAATTTGATATCTTCGGTGACTTTCTGTTCTTTCTCGGGTTTCTGCTCTTCTTTGCGTTTGATCCGGTTGATTATTTTGACAACAACAAATAGCGCCCATGATACTAGTAGAAATGCGATAAGAGCGTTGATGAATAATCCGTATCCCAGCGCGACACCACCAGCCTCGCGTACTGCGGCGATGGATGTCATGTCGACACCATCCATTATTTCAGGCTTTCGCAAGACGGCAAACAAATTGCTGAAATCGGGACTCCCAAATGCTCCTGCAATCAAAGGCATAATGATATCGTCTACCAGTGATTTGACCACGGTTCCAAACGCCGCTCCGATAACAATACCGACAGTCATGTCGACCATGTTACCTTTTACGGCAAACTCTTTGAATTCTTTGAGTATTTTCATAAACTAAGAATTATTAAATTTTTCGAATGCTCGTAAAATTTCAATAGGTAGTGCAAAGATGACCGTGTTTGATTGGTCAGATGACAAATCGTTTAATGACTGCAATGTTCGCAGGTGTAGTGCCCCTGTTTGTGCTGATAACATTCCGGCTGCTTTGGCCATGTTTTCAGCGGCAGCGACTTCTCCCTCGGCTTTGATGATGACCGCGCGTCGTTCACGTTCTGCTTCGGCTTGTTTTGCAATAGTTCGTTCCATGTCAGATGGCAACGATACGTCTTTCAATTCGACGTTGTCTACCTTGATCCCCCACTCATCAGATGCTTCGTCGACAATGCTACGAATACGGTCAGAAATGCTGTTACGTTCTGCAAGCAGTTCATCTAGTTCGACTTCACCGACGATATTACGCATAGTGGTTTGTGCTAGCTGGCTAATAGCGTGGTAAAAGTCCTCTACATTCAAGACAGCTTTGCCAGCGTCAGCAATACGGTAGTAAATAACAGCGTTCACCCCAACAGAAATATTGTCTTTGGTGATGGCTTTTTGATCGGGTACGTCGACGGCTTTGACACGCATGTCGACTTTGATCATACGTTGGAAAATAGGCACCACGATACGCCATCCTGGTTCTTTGATGCCGGTAAATTTCCCCATGGTCAACATAACCCCGCGTTGGTATTGGTCAATCTGACGCAACATCATCAGAATACCGACAATAATAACCCCTAATACAATAAGAAAATACATACTATACAAATGCTAGCTAATATAAATGTATTATAGCATCAATTAGATTGTTCGTGGCTTATTGACAATTTATTATAAAATGTTATCTTTATCTAAAATACATTTCTTCACTACAAATTTTAATCATGTTTGGTAAAAAGTTAACAAAAGAAGAGTACTTACAACTACAAGAAAAATGGAAACCAGTAGAAAAGAACCTTAAGTTTACCGTTTTAGGGGTCCTCATTGGTTGTACTATTACGTTTGTAAGTTTATATACCTGTGGATTGTTATAATCTAAGGTTGGCTAACAAATCTAAAACAAAAAATCTACACTTCTGTGTAGATTTTTTTATTTATCTAACTTCCCAACCGTTGTCTGTCAGTTTTTTGTAAATCGCGTCGGTGATGGGGGTGATTTCGTCGTCAGTCAATGTTCGGTCCATAGATTGGAATACCAGGCGGTATGCATATGACACGCGGTCGTCTTTTTCATATTTATCTACTTGGTCCATGCGAACCAGCAATCCCTCGCCTAGTTCACCATAGATAGCTTCTAGACTCTCTGGTGTTACGTCGGACGGTACCCATACAGAAATATCTCGAGTGGTAAATGGGTATGGTGACCACGGAGTAAATGTGGTTGTTGTTGTCTGATTAAAATTATAATCAGCGCCTGTCAGATTATTATCGGTCGCATATTTTTCCAATGTTGTTTCTTGGATTCCTTTTGCGTCAGCTATGGCGATATGTAATTGCTCTGTTGGTGTCCACACGGTTCCAATTTCGAACATCTTGGTGTCTTTGGGTCCCGTTCCAAACAGTGGTGCATTTTTCTTGTTTTTATCAAAAGCCACAGTTAATCCGTCAGTTAAATTCGCACGCAAGAAATTTTTATCATCAGCGCTGTATTTTACCTGGGTCTTACCATGGTCTGTAAATGTATAGGTCATGACTTCGTTGTAACCATCAGCTAACAATTTTTGTCGTACGGACATAGCCAGGGCAAATTTACCGCTGACTGCCGGGGTAAATGGAATATCTGTCAGAGATTGCGTTGGAATATTTTCATATCCATACACACGTCCGATTTCCTCGATTAAATCTTGTGGGATTCGCAAGTCCAAACGTTCGGTTGGAATCGAAACCGAGAATCTCCCGTCGGTTTCGGTATATGTAAAATTCAGACGATCAAAAATATATGTAACATCTGCAGTTTTTAATTCTAGCCCCAATATTGTATTAATATGTGACAATTCCACAGATACGATTGCTGGTTCCGTTGGGGTTGGATATACATCTACAATATTTCCCAGTTTGGTATTGTCTGTTCCTGCAATCTCTAAAATCAACAACGTCAAACGCTCCATAATATCTGGCATAATTTCTGGTGATAATTCGTTTTCAAAACGTTTTGATGAATCCGTTGCAATGCCAGTTTTTTTACGTGTTTCGCGTGTTGAAATAGGTTCAAAATTCGCGACCTCTAATACGATGTTGGTTGTATTGCTATCTACCTCGGCTTTGTTGCCTCCCTTGATCCCTGCAATCGCTAGTGGGTCTGTTTCATCGGCGATAACCAACATTGAATCATCTAATTCAACCTGGTCTGCTTTTTGTCCCAGAGTCGTTATTCCCTCGCCAGTTTCTGCATTTCGAATGATTATTTTTGGTCCAGATAGTTTATCCAAGTCAAAGGCATGAATTGGATTTCCCAAATCCAACATCACAAAATTGGTTGCATCCACAACGTTATTAATAGATTGCTGCCCTACTGCTGTCAGGAAATTTTTGATCCAATCTGGAGTTTCTCCGATTTTAATATTTTCAATAACACGTCCCATATAGCGACGACATTTTTCAGTGTTTTGAATATCTACATCCAAATTTATTTCTGATTTTGGATATTCCTTGTCATGTTTATATCGTTCGATGATTTCGCGGTCACCCAAAAGCGCTGAAACTTCTTTGGCGATACCCATATGTGACAAACAATCATGTGCGCGGTTTGGTAATACGTCGATATCAATAACATTATCGCCATCTACGTTTTCTATTCCCTCGGTTTCAAAAGAATGCAGGGCAATAATACTATCCAGTTCAGTGACAGGAGGCAGGGGTTTTTCAAAATAAGATTGTAGCCAGTTATAAGATATTTTCATATTATTTTAAATTATTGTGCAATCGTAAATCCCCCTGATAGAATAAACGGATATCATTAATCCCCCATTTCATCATGGCCAGGCGGTCGATTCCAACACCAAACGCAAATCCAGAATATTTTTTTGAATCAATTCCTACGTTTTCCAAAACATTGGGGTGTACCATTCCGGCTCCCAATAATTCCAGCCATTTACCATTGAATTTCAGGTCTACCTCGACTCCGGGTTCTACAAACGGAAAAAATCCAGGACGCAAACGCATTTCTACGTCATTACCGAACATCTTTTTCAAGAAATGCTCCAAAGCCCCCTTTAGATGTCCGATAGAAACCCCCTCGCCTACTACCAGTCCCTCGATCTGGTGGAACTGTACCTCGTGAGTTGCGTCGGTTGCCTCGTTACGGAAAACTTTACCTGGGGCAATAATTTTAAAGGGTGGAGTCTGCCCAGCATCACGTAATTTTTCCATAAAACGAACTTGGACGTTCGATGTGTGGGTTCGCATGACTTTGTCCTCGCGTTGGTCTGGCGCGGTATCTGAATCTGGTTTTACAAAAAAGGTATCCTGCATATCACGCGCAGGATGATTGGCGGGGATATTGAGCGCATCGAAATTATGCCACTGGTCCTCCATCTCGGGTCCATCTGCGATTTCGAATCCCAAATCCACAAAAATCTCAGACACCTGATTAATGATGTCGCTGATAGGGTGAATTTTTCCTGATTGGTCATTCATATAATTATTTTAACATTTCCTTCAAAACCTCTTCGGCGATTTTGGGGTTAGCGCTACCTCCGGATTTCTTCATCACCTGCCCCATCATGAATTTGATGGTGTTTTCATTTCCACCGCGGTATTGCTCTACAGGTCCTGGGTTTTCATCGATTACCTCTTGGGCGAATTTCTTGACTTCCTCGGGGTCAGATTTTTGAATCAAACCACGTTCGTCCGCAATTGATTTTGGGTCTCCCCCGTTGTGTACCAATTCTGCCAAGATATCTTTGGCTCCACGACTGTTCACGTCACCGCCGTCAATCATCTGCATCAGTGTGGCAAAATCTCGGGGTTCCATTTTGTCGAATACGCCATGTTCTGCAATCTCGCGCAATGCGACCAAGTCACTGGTCAAATAGTTTGACGCCTTTTTGATCATGTCTTTGTTTCCATCTAAAATAGTTGCAACATTTTCAAAAAACGTCGCCAGGTCTTGGTCTAATAGATACGCCTCGATATCCTCGCTTTTAATACCATACATATCAGTATAACGAACACGTTTTTCACTGGGGAGCTCGGGAAGTTCTGATTTCATTTCATCCAGATTAAAAATCTCGTGCAGATGCAGTTTGGGTAAATCAGGATCCGGGAAATAACGATAGTCGTTGGCATTTTCTTTGCTACGTTGTGACACGGTTATTTGTTTTACATCATTCCAGCCACGCGTTTCTTGGACGATTTCATCTCCGCGACCCTCGTCCAGTAATTTTGTCATGCGTGCTGTCTCATATTTGGCAGCACGTTCCATCATATTGAAACTAGCGATGTTTTTTACTTCGACTTTGGTTCCCAGTGTATCCGGATCAGCAGACAAGCTGATATTCAATTCGACTCGCATTTCACCTCGTTCCATGTTGGCTTCGGATACACCCAAGTATCGCAATAGAATTTGTAATTCACGCGCAAAATGCCCAGCCTGTTCGGGGCTATGCATGACGGGTTCGGTAACTAATTCCATCAATGGTACTCCGGCACGGTTATAGTCAACCAATGTTCCGTTGGCGCTGTGTTTGCTGGTTGCGGTGTCTTCCTCTAAATGGACACGAGTAACATCTATGCCGCCCAGTTTCCCGCCAGATACGATTGGATATTTGTATTGTGAAATTTGGTAGCCCTTGGGGATGTCAGGATAAAAATAGTTTTTGCGATCAAATTCTGTGAAATTGGCGATATCACCACCTAATGCCAGCCCAACCATTATTGTTTTGCGAACAGCTTCCATGTTGATGGTCGGCAAAGTCCCCGGATGAGCCATGTCAACGGGGTTAATATTTGTGTTCGGTTCGGCGCTGAACGGGTCATTCGGCGCATTCGAAAACATCTTGGTTTTAGTGTTTAATTCCGCGTGGATTTCCAGGCCGATTGTTACGTGATATTTCTGTGACATGTTCATGATTATACATGAAAACACAGGTTTTTAAAGGGGTATCTTGACAAATCTATCTAAATATGATATACTATGTTTAAGAGGTACAAATCATGAAAAACAAATTTAAATTCATAGTTGGTTTTGGAAAACCAGCTTTGACCTATATCAGCCTGTTCATAATTGTTAGCGCCTTGTTTATTGGAGGTAGTTGTGCTGACTGTATAGGGGGCGAGTTTAAAGAGTGTGTTATTGCACTGTTTAAATATTAAATTTTCTAACCCACCCTACTGGGTAAAGCAGCCACGAATTCTTGTGGCTGTTTTTTTATTTATACCGAGAGAGTCCTGGATAGCTCTTTCATGTCATCGTCACTAAATGCAGTGACGGCGACAACTGTTTTACCAGGTGCAAATTTTTGTACCTGTTTTATTTTGCTTGGAATTTCTGATTCATCTATTAAATCAGTTTTGGTCAGAATGATAGTTTCACCTTTTTCTATTATTGACGCGCTATATTTCCCTAGTTCTGTTCGGATTGCGTTGTAATCACGTTCGATATCGTCGGATTCCAACGACAGAACATGCGCAATAGTTTTTGCGCGTGAAATATGGCGCAGGAATTTGTGCCCTAGACCCTTGCCCTCGCTGGCTCCCTCGATGAGCCCTGGGATATCAGCTATAACTGCACCGTTTGGCAAAACACCCAAGTATGGATCCAAGGTTGTAAAATGATATGCACCGACTTTGGATTTGGCATTGGTCAATGCGTTAATCAATGTTGATTTACCTGCGCTAGGTAGACCAACCAAACCAATTTGTGCAATTAATTTTAGTTCAATATGAAAATCTCCTTCTTCGCCGGATTTCCCTGGTGTCCATTCATACGGTGTTGTGTTGGTTGATGATTTGAAATATTCGTTTCCCAGACCACCACGCCCACCACGTAATATTTTTTCTGTTTGCCCCACCTTTGTTAGGTCCCATTTTTTTCCTGTATTGGTATTTGTTACCAGTGTACCGACAGGTAGTTTGATAACTAGGTCAGCACTGTTTGCTCCTTCCATTCCATTTTTTCCACCTGGTTGCCCATCATTGGCTTTGAATTCTTTGTCATGTTGGTAATTTTGTAGATATGATAAATCTGCGACCGCCATAATAGATACATCACCTCCATTTCCTCCGTTACCACCACCGGGTCCCATTTTAGGTTTGAATTTTTCTCGACGCCAACGAACAACCCCGTCGCCTCCGCGACCGGCACGTATGTGTATTTTCATTTCATCTATAAAAGCCATAATGTCTGTATAAAATACAACAAAATCAATAAAAAATCAAGTAAAAAACGGCTTACGCCGCTTTTTCTTCTTTTTGTTTTGGGATTACTTCCCATTGTTCATGTGGTGGATTTTCCGTATTTTTATTTACAGACAAGATTTCTTGGCTGTATTCAGCGTTGAATTTGTCGGCAATTTCTTGCGCGGCCCCCTCGATAGCAAAGGAAGTCTTATTTTCTAGGCTATATCGTTCAAAATCAAATTCACCATCAATTGATTCATATGATTTGATTGATTTAGATTTTTCAAAATTTAAGTTTTCCATATATTATGATTTTAACGCAATTTTTACCAACTGCAAAGCCCCCTCTTTGCTTTTGGCTCGACAAGTAAACAAACTACGATGACAGAAAATAGCATCATCAACACCGGATACGCTGGCCATTTCTGAACCTGTTAATCCTGCCCAGGCAGCCGGTAGTGGTTTGCGAGTCGCATAAGTATTAGCATCGGCGCGCATTCCCACAACAGACCAATTCCCCTTGGAGTCAGGATGTACTGCGTAAACGGTGTCATTGTGTCCCCCCAATGTTTCAACAATTATAAATCGACCCAAAGGCTGGTCAATCACAACTAAATTTTTATTTTCTGCAGATTGATAAGCCTTGTCAATTATATCCATTGCCGTGGTGTCGCTGGTTGCCTTTCTGATTAATCGTTTTAGGATTTGTTTTGCTAAATTAACAGCCGTAATAAATTGGTCATAGGTTTCTAGCCCCTCGTCCCAACCAGTATTAAAAGATGAAATAGCATCTTCGATAAGAAAGGGTGTTTCTCCTATACTATTTAGGTTAAACAAGTTTATGCCGTTGTCTGTTGCATCGATTGCTTGAGCAAAGTGATCGACTCGCCCAACAAGACGTTTTGAGCCAAAATTTAGGCCAATATGTTTCCAGACCAAACCAAATGATGCGTATTCGATTCCGTTGGCACGTTTCCCTGCTCCACCACTCTGATGGTGGTCAAAACGGTTAGTTTCTGGATTATAGATTCCTCCGATATCAAAAACGTAGTCACCGCTGGTCACCAATGGGTCAGTATGTCCTACGCGGTGGACGCTATATTTTTTACCTTGTTGGTCCAGCCAGATTTGTAGCGTCGCACATGCAAAAACATCATCGCTATGGAACGAGCCATTGTGGGTAACGAGTTTTACTTTTTTACTAAATCCAAACATGTTATTTAATCGTACGATGTAGAATCCATGAGATTGCTGAAATAATTATTGATCCAATTACACCAGCGCTGAATGTTGCAATTGTGAACCCAGGAACAATTAGGCTAGCTATCCAAAATAGAATAATGTTTAAAACAACACCAAATAATCCCAGGCTTATAATGTTAAAAGGCAGTGTAAGGGCTTTTAAGATTGGTTTTACAAAAGTATTAGACAGACTTATCACAGCTGTAGCAATCAAAGCTACGGTCGTGGTTGTAACAGTGATCCCAGTAATTAAATAAGGCAAAGCCATGATAACCCCCGCCAAGATCAAAAATTTTATAATAGTTTTTAACATATAATGTTATGACAAGAGTCCGTTGATCACTTCTTTGACATCATTACCGTCCGCCATTCCCCCTGTTTCTTTCATTACTGCCCCCATTAATTGTCCCATACCTGATTTGTCGGTTACACCTAGTTCTGCCATTTTAGATTCTACGATAGGTTTGATCTGTTCCACCGTCATCATTGCTGGTAAATATTTCTCGATGATTTCTAATTCCACCTGTTCGTCTGCTGCCAATTCTGGTCGCCCACCATCTGTATATTGAGTAATCGAGTCTTTACGTTTTTTGCCTTCGCGCTTGATAACAGCCATTGCCTCGTCATCGGACAATTCATCTTGTGGGGTTCGTTTTGATGCTACCAGCTCGTTGGTAAATGCGCTCATGATGCTACGCAAGGTCATGACTTTGACTGGTTCCTTGGCACGCATGGCATCTTTCATGTCTGATTTGATTTGTTCTGTGATTTTCATATAGGGTGATTATATCATATGGTATGATTATCTCTATGAATTACAAACCATTCTTTCTTGATACCGAAACTACTGGAACCGAAAACAAAGACCGATTAACACAGGTTGCCTATTCATATGCGCCAGTCAGCAAGGCAAACTCAACAGTAGAATTGTTTAAACCACCAGTGCCTATTACCGTGGCATCAATGGCGGTGACACACATAACTAATAAAATGGTCGCAGACAAAGAACCATTTCAAAGCTCATCTATATATGATGCATTAAAAACAGAATTAGAAAAACCAGAAACAATCATGGTTGCCCATAATGCGCGATTTGATATTGATATGTTGGAGCGCGAGGGGCTATCTGTTCCCCGCCACATTGATACATTACGCGTTGCGCGGTATCTGGATCCCCAGGGAAAAATAGAAAGCTACCGATTGCAAAATTTACGTTATTTGCTGGATTTGGATGCAGATATAACAGAAACCGTCCAAGCCCACGATGCATTTGGAGATATTGTTGTCTTGGAAAAACTATTCGACCGATTGTTCGCAAAAATGCAAAAACAAATGGACGGAGCTGACGAAACCGCCGTGTTAGATGAAATGATGGCAATATCATTGCGCCCATCGTTGATTCATTCATTTAATTTTGGAAAACACATGGGAAAAACCATTGCAGATGTCGCCGGCGAAGACCGCGGATATCTAGAATGGTTATTAAAACAGAAAAAGGAAAATCCAACGGATGAAGAAGATTGGATTTTCACACTGGAGAAATATTTGACATAAATAATATTTAAAGGTATTATTTAATGAAATAAATTAAATAGATATGATATATAATGATGTCCGAGAGGTTCCGCTTGATATTATCTTTCTTGAATATTTAAAAAAGACAATAAAGATCTCTTATTTTTTAGGTAATTATATAAGAAAGAAAAACGTAAGAATATATTTATCAGAAACTTTTTCTTGTAATTTTAATATTATTAAAGATAATAAATTCAATTATGTGGAGCCAGAGACCAGCACTATTTTTATTTTGTGTCCAGAATATTCAGATAAAGATTATGAGCAAAGAGCTCACTTGATGGTAGTCTGTCATGAAATTGCTCATATTGTTCAATATAGACTTGGTATTTATGATTTGGTTGATTTTAAGGACCCTAAGATTGTTTTATTTCATGAACAGCAGGCCAGCAGAATAGGTCTTGAAATTTATCGACGTTCTTTTCTTAAAGATTTTGATGAAATGTTTAATTGGTTTTATTTTGGAGAAGGCTCCTTGGAAAGATTGATAAAGTCAAATAAAGAGGAATAAATTATAAAAGTTGGCATAATTGCCAGCTTTTTTATTTGGATTTTCACATTGGAGAATTATTTGTAAATAAAAAAACTGAAAGTAAATACTCTCAGTTTTTTTGCTAGCGACTCAAGGTTTTTTTAATTTCCATATCAAACTCGTCACGAGAGCAGTGTTTCAGTACACATCGTATATTCATCTCTACTGCTTTTTTTATCATATCCACTGAGCTGGAATAAACCAACGTAACCTCTTTCTGTTCATCTGTTAGGTCTGGAAGTAAATTCTCTCCATTGCCGGGAGCAAGATTACCATCAATAATTATAAGATCAAACTTCTCTGTTCTTAATAATTCACGAGCCTCTTCTTCTGTTGATGTATCTATTATGTCAGCATAATTTGATATATTTTTTATGGCTATTATAATCATGTCTATAAAAACTAGAGTGTCTTCTACTATAAGTATTTTTTTCATAACTATGTTTTTGGTTTCTAGCATATTCTAGTAAAAAGTCAATAGCCCTCTATTATGCTAAAATACCCTTTATGCAAACACTTGTAATTATATTGTCGATTGTGGCTGCTCTGCTGACCGGTGGGGTTATTTTCCTGGTTGTTAAATTAACCAAAAAAGACGATACAGTACAAGACGATGGCCAAATGCGGATGCTACTGCAACAGATGAATGAATTATCACGAACTGTGGATGACAAATTGGGTGCAACCCAGCGCGAAATGTCCGACAGTCTGAAATTTCAATCTAACCGCAGTCATGAATTAATTCGCGAAATAACTCGCGAAATAACCGAGGTTAAAAAAACAGGTGAAAACGTAATGAGCTTTACGGAACAATTAAAAGACCTACAGAATATTTTGAAAAATCCAAAACAACGTGGAATCTTGGGAGAATATTATTTAGAAACAACATTGAAAAACGTTCTGCCTCCGAAAACCTATCAGATGCAATACGCATTCCCCGATGGATCTATTGTGGACGCGGTGGTATTTGTAAAAAACCAGGTAATCCCTATTGATTCAAAATTCAGCCTGGAAAACTACAACCGTCTATCGCAGGCCAGCGATCCATCAGAACAAGATCGTCTGGAAAAGGCTTTTAAAAATGACTTGAAATTACGCATCGACGAAACTAGCAAATATATCCAACCTGAAAACAAAACAATGGATTTTGCGTTTATGTTTATTCCCCACGAGGCAATCTATTATGATCTATTGGTAAATGAAATTGGCGCTGTCAAAGTAAACACACAGGATCTGATCGAATACGCCTTCAAGAAAAACGTGATGATTGTATCACCCACTAGCTTCCTTGCTTTCCTTCAGACCGTTCTGCAGGGATTGAAAGCATTACAGATCGAGGAATCAGCCAAAGAAATCCAAAAACGTGTTGGTGAACTGGGTAATCATATCTCGGCGTATGATTCATATATGAATAAATTGGGTGGAACACTGGGAACGACCGTAAATCATTACAATAAAGCCTACAAAGAGCTCAAGAAAATCGACAAAGACGTCACCCGTATCACCGGGGAAAGCATTGAATTGGAGCCAATGGAGCTCGACAAGCCACAGCTTGATGATTAAAAAATAACTTGACAATCAAAAATGAATAGTGTATAATAAAAAGGAATTATTTTTTAATCTAAAATTAACAGAATTATGGAAGATCCTTCTATTGTATCAATTATTGTTTGGTCCGTTATCGGATTTGTTGCTATTTATTCATTAATTGCTTCGATTTACCAGGTTTCTGGGAAAGAAGCAAAAATATTGGAAACATTTGGAAAACCTCATGAAAAAGCTTCATTTGCTGGTTTGCATTTTAAAATGCCTTTTCCAATTACGGAAGTTGTGGGTGTATTAAGTTTACAGCTACAGGAAATAGAGGCTTCGGTTTCTGTAAAAACATTAGATAATGCTTTTATGGATTTACCGGTAAAGGTTCAATATAAAGCTGATGGCACTGCTAAAGGCGCAGTAAAAGCTCATTATGAGCTTGATGATCCTGAAACACAAATCAGAAGCTATGTTTTGAATGAATCTCGTGGCGCGGTTTCATCTATGACAATGGATGACTTGTACAAAAATAGAGACAAGATTGAAACAACCGTTAGAGAAGCGTTGAAATCTACTTTTGAGAAATTCGGTTATATTATTGAGAATGTTCTTGTTGATGAACCTCAGCCTAGCAAAGAAGTAAAGAGGGCTTTTAACAAAGTAATTGCTAGTGAGCGAGATAAAGAAGCTGCTCAGAATGAAGCTGATGCTGAAAAAATTCGTCGTGTTGGTAAAGCTGAAGCAGAAGCTACCAGTAAAAAACTTCAAGGTGAAGGTATGGCTGCTATGCGAGAAGCAATCGCAAAAGGCGCAACAATTGCTGTTGAGGAGTTGCGTAAAGCTACTCCTGATTTAAGTGATCAACAATTAGTAGACTTTTTGATGGAAATAAATCGAATGGATACTATGACCACGATCGGAGAAGCTGGTAATTTAGTTGTTATGGATTTGAATAAAAATTCTGGATCTAGTAATGATATTGCCAACATATTAGCTGCTTTTAAAATAACTTCTAATGGAAAACCTGATGTTGTTATTCCTGCTGAAGATAAAGTAGAGACAACAGAAGAGGTGAAACCAACAGACAACTAAGTAGAAGTTTAAAGATTATGTTTACTTTATACTTTTTCAAAACACCCGGCGAA
>JAOULM010000043.1 GCA_029882015.1 Candidatus Nomurabacteria bacterium | reverse complement strand
CATCAATCATCACATAGTTGATAAATTTTTCAACTTTCTCTGATTTATATTTGATATCTGGCTTTACGATGTTTCGGTTTTTTACTGGTCGTCTCATAGATTTTCTTCACCGCAATTGCGATTACTCTATTATTTTAATAAATTCTGTTTTGATCTGGATCCTGAATTAAATTCAGGACGTAGTAAAAATGGTCGCTATGCTTCTCATTTTTACGACGGTTTCTTTGCTCCATATCGTGATCGTGACTTTTTACGCCCATCAACTCCTGTGGCATCCAATACACCGCGGACAATTGTGTAACGAACCCCGATAAGGTCTTTTACACGTCCCCCACGAATCATCACAACACTGTGTTCCTGCAAGTTGTGTCCCATTCCTGGGATATATGCAGTTACTTCCATACCGTTAGTCAAACGAACACGTGCAATCTTTCGAAGCGCCGAGTTCGGCTTTTTAGGTGTAGTTGTTGTGACTTTGGTACACACCCCACGTTTAAATGGTGATGGATATTTAGATGGCTTGTTTTGAAGCGTATTAAAACCACGACGGAGTGCTACCGCCTTGGGTTTTGTTTTTTGTAGTTTGCGTCCCTTGCGGACCAATTGATTAATACGTGTCATATAAAATAAAAAGTAGTCATTTGACTGCTGAACACTGTACACAAAAACCAACAAAAATGCAAGCCCTTGGCAGGGCTTGCATTTTTGTTGGTTTATTTATTGTGAGATTATCTGCTTTTTACTTCAAAAACCTTGTTGATTATCCCGTTTTTGGCTGAAAATGTGTCTGACGTAAACACATGTTCATACTCGCCATCGCTACGTTTTTTCTCGATAGTCACATAATAATTTCCTTTTGAAACAAGTGCAAAATATGACCCAGAAACATCAGCGACACTGTGAGAAACTTCTTTGTTTAGACGTGCATTAAATATACGAACAATTGCAAATCCCAGCGGTCTACCCGAGGCTGTTTTTATTCTACCGCGAGGTTTTGGGTGAAAGCCAACCAAATACAGAATAATCATAAATCCATACAACCCAAGAATAATATAACTGATCAATGTTGGCTCAGCAGCTACAGAAACCGCCGCCAGCGCAAGCCCGACAATAAACAACATATCAGAAATCTTTACAAAAATTCGGTCGTATCTCTTAAAGAACTGACCAACATTCATAACTTTTTTGGCTTGCTCGTTCCAGTCTGCAGATTCTGGATCCATGGGTATATTCTTAGTAACAACCTGCCCCTTTCGTGTTACTTCGATTTTTTGCCCGAAATACAAATTATTATACAAGTTATCTTTTTGTGAGCCTGCCAAATTTTCCGAAGGGAAAGAGTAATGTGTTTTTTCGGCTTTTATATAATATGTTCCTATCGGCAACAAGAATCCATATCGCCCATCAAGATCAGTAATACGTGACGCAACCTCTTTTCCATTTTCATCTACCACCGTAACCAATGCTGGATCCAGAGGTCGTTTTGTTTCAGAGTCATATACAACCCCCCATGGCTTGTATCTCTTTTTTATTCCAAAGAAAACTATAAGCAAATTCCAAATATTCCTAAAGATTCCCAAGAACCCCACAGCAACTCCAGCGGCAGCAACAGTTTTTACAACCTTGATTGTCTCAGGAGAAAGTTCAAATATACTAGATGACCCAGGGTCAAAAGCCTGCGCGATAATATCTGGGTCGTTCTCGCCATCATCATCGATAACTTTTACGGCGACTTTCATTATTGGTCCCAGTGCTGCATTTTTAACATCCGTAATTGATACGGTAAAATATTCGGCAAAAGATTCTTGGATTGAATCATCAATAATAGGTATGGTAATTAATTTCGAAGAAATATCTCCGTCTTCCCATGTTACTATCTGGCTCGTTTCTATAAAATCTTGTCCGTATGTTGCCGAGTCCTGAGCGTATACTTTTGATATAAAACTACGTGACGCCTGGTATGGAACTCCGACAATTCCCTCGGCAGTGCTGACAAGAACAGATACTTCTCCCAGAGAGCCACCAATTCTGTTTATGGACAAAGTTGCTGTTCCTGCGTTTTCGCGCACAATTTTAGTGTGAACACTGTATCCAAAATCTAACAAGTCAGCGTCTGTTGGCTCTAATCCGATTTCTGCAAAAGTAACCTCTCCTTGGATGTCTGGATTTATATCATTATCAATAATACGAATCGCTAAATCTGATGATCCAGAAATTCGTGCCCCATTAACAGTAAACGAAACTACAAAGTCTTCGATTGCTTCAGATTCCTGATCATCAATAGCGGGGATTGTTATTGATCGGTTTCCACCTTCGCCATCACCCCACACAACGCGCATTGTTTCAGCGTCATAATCAACACCGTTTATTGCTGACCCAGAACCAAAAGTAAATTCAGCCGTCACGCGACCAGACAGGTTTCCACCACGCTGAACAGTTACAGTGGCTTCTCCTGATTCATCAATAGATGATGTTACACCTACGACCTGGACGATTCTTTGCCCAGCAGGCACAGGAATCACAGGGGTAACAACAGGAGGGGTTATTGGATCAACTGGTGTGGTTGGATCAGCAACAACAGGTGGTGTGATAACTGGAGGTTGAATTACAATCGGTGGCAAGACAGCATCAGTTACGGTTATTGGGACAGAACAGCTCGCCGTTCCATATGGCCCAGAGACTTCTCCTGTTATTATTGTAGATTCAGTAAAAGCCTTTGATCCAAAACCATTGGCGACATATGTTCCAATATCGTTAACAGCTATTTCATCACCATTTGAAAAAATCCAAGAAACTGTAACCTCGTTACCTGGGTTTATCAGAGACCGGTCAACGAACAAAGAACACGATGGTGTTATTTGTGGGGGTGGTGGAGTTCCTCCGCCACCTCCTCCTCCGCCACCTCCTCCTCCTCCAGAGCTTACGGTTGGTCGCCAATCAGTAGTAACACAAGTATCAGCGTAACTGTCAGCATCAGCTGCGGTGTCAGTTCCGGGACAAGAAAATTTTATCCACCCATGATTGTTTGCCCACGCGTATCCAGTAAACGTTCCATCGTTACTATCTATGGCAACTCGGTAATTATCATTATTTGAACAATCACTATCTGATCCATCTAAACAGCTAAAGCTGATTAGCCCTGTGTTTTCCCCCCATGCATACCCAGACAGAACTCCTGAGCCATCATTTGTGACGCCACATTCTGCATTGTTGCCACACTCGTTTGCTGTTGGGTTCAAACGAACCCAACCAATTGTTTCTCCCCAAATGTCACCGGTCAATGCCGTATCGGTAACAGAGACAGCTGTTCCGTTTGTTGTTATCCAGTTTATAACATCACCAAAACCATCACCATTAATATCTGTATCTAAAAAAGCGGATTGTTCATATGTCGCGGTAATTGTTCCAGTTGCAGCAAAAACAAAAGAAGCGGGCGTTAGAAAAACAAACGCCACCAGACTAACTAATGATAAAAAATATTTCACTGTTTTCATAACTACAACAACGGGGCTTCTCCCGTAATTAATACAAACAGTATACCAACAATCGGCACTATAATTCTCCACACAAAAAGTATTACAAATATTAGAAAAATCATTCTATATCTAGTCAGAGTGTCTCTTATCTTTTTCCAACGCGGATTATCTAGTATTGAAAATAAAATATGATGACCATCCAGCGGTGGAACCGGGATCAGGTTAAATACCGCCAAAAGCAGGTTTACAAAAACAATAACCACAAACAATGAATGCATCGCTGTTCCTAGAGGAGCAAATCGAATAACTAATCCAAAAATAATAGCTACGGCTATATTGCTCGAGGGTCCAGCAAGAGCAACGATTGCTGCTCCCCATCGCCTGTTTGATAAATTATATGGATTAAATGGAACCGGCTTTGCCCAACCAATAATAAATCCCGTCCCAGATAAGACCAACAATGTTGGCAAAATAACAGACCCAAACCAATCCAGATGCTTTATGGGGTTCAAAGTCAATCGTCCAGCCAGCCTGGCTGTTGGGTCTCCCAGGTGATTTGCCGTGTATCCATGCGCCAATTCATGTATTATCACAGAGATAATTAAAATCACGACAAAAAATATACTTGTAACAGGGTCAGTAAACATAACTTGCAAAATATGAGGATTATGATACCATCTGTCCTGTTATCAACCTAATCCACGGCAACCGATATTTTGCGAGAAATACAGGAAGCTTCAAAGAATATATGGCAAAAACATGTGCTGTAACAGGGAAAAGTTCGTTGGTTGCTGGTGGATACAGCAACAAGACGCGTGCGACAAAATATAACCCAACAGGTAAAGTTCGCCGTCACGCGAATCTCCAAAAAAAGAAAATCTTTGTTCCTGAAATCGACAAAACATTTAATCTGACATTGTCAGCAAATGCAATCAAAACAATCAATCGCCACGGCGCTTTCAAAGTTTTGAAAAAAGCAGGAATTATAAAACCAACTCAGCCTAAACCAGCAAAAGCTGCCGAAGCTGAAAAAGAAGCGTAAATAAAAATCACTCTATATAATAGAGTGATTTTTATTTTATGACCCTAAAATCCAAAGCGTCATTCTGCGCTCTCTGCGTTCATAATGACACGCGAAGTAATCCGGTAAACTAAAAACTTTATTTGATCCACCAATTTAATCCATCAGTTTGAAATTCCAACTGGCCGTCGCGGGCGGTAGACAGCGAC
>JAOULM010000042.1 GCA_029882015.1 Candidatus Nomurabacteria bacterium | reverse complement strand
TATCTCTTTACTTTTACTTATTTTGATTGTGCTAGTTTATTTGCATGTTTCAAAACATCTTTATCTTTGAATGCTTGGGCAATTTGTAGATAAAATATAAGCAAATTTCTTTCTGTCTCACCATCTTGCTCTCCAGCTGGAGTGTTAGCATTTATTGTTATGATTTCAGAAATAGCATCTCCAATTGATATAATGGCTGTTTTTACAACACTGTGTTTTCTTTCAGACCCAATAATATCAAGACACGCTTCATTGATTTGGCTTAGAGCAACATCCCATTCTGGCTTTATTGTATTTTTCTTAATCTCTTTAAGAAAGTTGCAACTTTTTGATTTTATTGCCATAAAGGATTTTCCTTCGATAGTATCATCACCTGATAAGGTGCCACGTAATATATCATCTATTACACTCATAATTATTCAGTTTTTAGTTCGTATATTTTATACTCTTGTTATTGTATTTTGTCAATATTTTTGCAATATCTCCTAAAATAGCTATACTGGGTAGCATTGAACTTTCGCAATTATGTCAGCTAAAAAGAAACCAAAAATCGGTTTCCATACGGGCCAAGAGGAGATCATAGTAAAAGGCGCCCGTACGCATAACCTAAAGAATATTGACGTCACCATGCCCCGTAATCAGATGATCGCTATTACGGGACTTTCTGGTTCAGGAAAGTCGTCATTGGCATTTGATACTATTTTTGCCGAGGGGCAACGACGTTATGTTGAATCACTGTCGGCGTACGCTCGGCAGTTTTTGGCGCAGATGTCTAAACCCGACGTCGATGAAATTACCGGATTATCACCTGCGATTTCTATTGACCAAAAAACGGCGCCGCGAAACCCACGTTCAACCGTGGCAACCATGACCGAGGTCTACGATTATCTGAGAGTATTGTTCGCACGTATTGGCCGTGCATACAGTCCGATTGGTGGTGGAGAAATTAAAAAAATGTCGAACGACGAAATCATCAACTTGGTGGTTGCGAAAATCGAGAAACTAGCCCGTCAAAAGGGAACCGGCAAGAAAAAAATAATGGATATTGAATTTGATGAACGCATGGTGCAAATCTTGGCTCCAGTTATCCGAGGGCGCAAAGGGGAATACTATCAGATGTTGTACGATGCATTGGGCGAGGGATACGAAACAGTTCGTATCGATGGTGAATACAAAAATTTGCGAACTCAAATCACCATGGCAAAACATAAAAAGCATGACATTGATTTTGTTGTGGATGAATTTGCTGTGCATGAACTATCAGATAATCCCGAGGATTTCCGTCAACGCCTGGCCGAAGCCATCGAAAGGTCGCTGGAAAAGACCGATGGATTGTTGCGTGTCGTGTTTGGCGTGACCGATCCACGAGCCCCTGTTGTTGATCAACCTGGTGCCGAGGAAGCTATCTTGTCTGCAAAATTAATCTCTGCCGAGGACGGTTACAGTTTCCCCGAAATTGAACCTCGTATGTTCTCGTTTAACAGCCCATACGGAGCATGCCCTGCATGTAATGGATTGGGAACAAAACATCTATTTGGGAATGAAAATGACGACATGTGTGATGTTTGTCAGGGGGGACGTCTGCGCGAGGAATCATTTCATGTATTGATTGGTGGGGCAAAGCAGGCAAAAAAATATGCAGAAAAAGTGGACAATAATCAGATGTCTATTCCCGAGAAGGCAGACATTAAATCATGGCAACGAAAAGGAATTAATATTTTCGAATTCACACAGCTAACAATTTCTGATGCACATGATTTTATGTACGAGCTGGATTTGACTGATACCGAGGCGGAAATCGCAGCACCATTGTTAAATGAAATTGAATCACGATTGAAATTCTTGAATGATGTTGGGCTGCAATATTTGTCACTGAATCGTCGCGCCAATACGTTGTCTGGTGGGGAAGCCCAACGTATTCGACTGGCATCACAGCTGGGGTCAAAATTGGTGGGTGCATTGTATGTGTTGGATGAGCCAACTATTGGATTACACCAACGCGATAACGATCGCCTGATTAACACACTGACTAATCTGCGTGACCTGGGGAACACCATTATTGTCGTGGAGCATGACGAGGATGTCGTGCGTGCATCAGATTATCTTATTGATATTGGTCCCGGAGCCGGTCGCCATGGTGGCGAGGTTATGGTCCAGGACAGTTTGGAAAAATTATTATCTGCAAAAACAAATCCCAGCAAATCTATAACGTTAGATTATTTACGTGGTGATTTGGAAATTTCAACACCGGCTACCCGTCGAACCAAGGACAAAGGAGTTGTTACAATAACGGGTGCAAAAATAAATAACTTGGACAATGTTAATGTCGAAATTCCACTGGGGCGCATGGTTGCAATTACAGGGGTGTCTGGATCTGGTAAGTCATCATTTATGTATGGTGTTCTGCATCAGAACCTGCGAGCTCGTTATGATAGAAAATATCGTAGCGCTCGTGCATTTAACTGTGCAAAATTCGAAGGCGAAGATTCAATCAGTCGTTCGATTTTGGTAGACCAATCACCGATTGGGCGAACTCCGCGTTCAAACCCGGCAACCTATACTGGTGCGTGGACACATATTCGTGAGCTGTACGCCGAAACAACCGAAGCAAAAATGCGTGGCTATAAACCAGGGCGATTTAGTTTTAATACAAAAGGTGGTCGCTGCGAAACCTGTCAGGGGCGCGGGGAAATTGCGGTCGAGATGCATTTTTTGCCGACGGTATATGTTACCTGTGATGTGTGTAATGGGAAACGTTTTGACAAAGAAACTTTGCAGGTAAAATACCAAGGGAAAAGTATTTATGATGTGTTGGAAATGACCATCGAAGAGTCCGCAGAATTTTTCAAAAATATCCCAGCTATTACCGACCGATTGTCGACCATGCTGGAGACAGGTTTGGATTATCTAAAATTAGGTCAACCAGCGAACACGTTATCTGGAGGGGAATCACAACGTGTGAAAATTTCCAGCGAACTGTACCGCCCGATGACCCAGCGAACTATTTATCTGTTGGATGAACCAACGGTGGGGTTACATTTCGAAGATGTTAAAAAATTAATCGAGATTTTGAATCGCCTGATCGAGCGTGGGAACAGTGTGATTTTGATCGAGCACAATCTGGATGTTGTAAAATCTGCAGACTATGTTTTGGATTTTGGTCCCGAAGGTGGGTCAGGCGGGGGGAAATTAATCGCCAAGGGAACACCAGAACAGGTGGCGAATAGTGCAAAATCATATACAGGACAATATCTAAAGCGGATGCTTGGCAAGAAAAAATAAATCCAACAAACAAAAAACGACAGCCAAAAGCTGTCGTTTTATTATCGAGATTTCTTTGTTGTGAATTTTTTTCTGTAATGTGCAATGATCAGTATTATAACTATTATCATGTTTTTTCTTTCATCATACCCAAGGCTTGCATAATTTGCAAGCCTATGGTATTGTAGTAATTAGTCAGAAAGAAACAAACGTATTAATAGTTTTCACACCACGAGTGTTATGGGAAAAATTAGACTAACATTTCGGCCAAAACAGGCTACAAAAAAATTACTGAAAGGACTAAAAGATCGCGATCAGTACGTTATCTCTAACCGTTTTGGGTTGGAAACCGGCGAACGTCGCACTTTGGAATCAATCGGTCAAGAATACGGTATTACACGCGAGCGTGTACGACAAATCGAAAACTATGCTCTGAATGCTATTCGCAAATCAGAGAGCTTCGAGGAAGCTCAAACTATTTTCGAAGAAATAAAAACCATCATTACAGATATGGGTGGTGTTGTGGGTGAAGATTCTCTTTTGTCAGAAATTGGCGAAGATGAAATTTCTCAGAATCATATTCACTTGTATTTGGTATTGGGAGACCAATTCACAAAACAAAAAGAAAATAATCATTTTAAACATCGATGGATTGTTGATAATGACACAGCCGACAAAGTTCACGATGCTTTGCTTGCAATTCGTGATGAATTATCAAAGCACGATTTGGTGCCAGAATCCGATATATTGAAACGTGTTGCTGATCACCTAGAAGGCGTTGCTGATAAATATCGCAACGACGAACATGCGGGACGATTTTTGAATCTTTCAAAATCACTAGGAAAAAACCCACTAGGTGAATGGGGGCGAGCTGAATCTCCAGCTGTTCGTACTCGTGGAATAAAAGACTATGCATATTTGGTTATGCGTCGTCACGGTTCTCCTATGCATTTCCGCGAAGTTGCAAAATCAATCACAGAAACTTTTGATAAAAAAACTCACGTTGCAACAACTCACAATGAATTAATAAAAGACCCACGTTTTGTGTTAGTTGGACGAGGTCTATATGGTCTGGGGGAATGGGGATACAAAGAAGGCGTAGTTCGCGACGTAATCAAACAATTGATTAGCGAACACGGACCAATGAACAAAGATGAAATCGTTGACCGTGTCCTAAAGGAACGATACCTAAAACGAAACACTATATTGGTAAACCTAATGAACAACAAACATTTCAAAAAGACATCAGACGGAAAATACGATTTGGCATAATAGCTAAACGAAACAAAAAACCCGCTTGCTCCGCAAGCGGGTTTTTTTATTTATCCAATGTTTCAACGCGGTACTTTTCCTAAATTTTGATACAATGGTTCTATATGGATCCAAATGTGGCCAGTTTTTTTACTCAGGATATTTTACCGCTTTTTTGGAAATCGGCATTTTTGTGGGCGCCTATTGGTTTGGGGGTTATAGCGTGGTTGTTATGGATTCGTTACGTGAACCACGAATACATGGAAAGCCTGGAATGGGACTTGCTCGAGGTCAAGATTCCCAGGGATGTTATGCGTTCACCTGCCGCCATGGAGATGGTGCTATT
>JAOULM010000041.1 GCA_029882015.1 Candidatus Nomurabacteria bacterium | reverse complement strand
GTTGAAGATTCTGTCGTTACGGTGGGGGCAACAGCAAATACTTTTGTTGTTAAAAAAAGAGAAAATAGTATTGTAAAAAATAATATCGAATATAAAGATATTTTTTGTGAATGCATTTGTACATTATATCAAAAAACCTCCAATTTATAGAGGTTTTTTTGTTTATAATTCTTTTAATAACAATTAATATATTAATCAATCACCACCCCATTATCCAACCTAACCTCACCTTCATCACAACCTTTGAGCCAGTTGGCTTTATTTTTTGTACTTTGATACCAATATCCAGTTGGGTTGCTTGCTTCGAGTGTCCAAGGTGACAAAACCTCGCCAGCATATACCTGTTGGAATTTTTTTATCTCTCTGTGCAATTTTAATGTCATGATGCGATTTTCATTGAGACCAGCATCCTGATATTCATTAAGGAATTTTTTTACTTTTAAGATTTCATCAGGATTATTTTCCCCTGATTTAGGATTAAGATAATGAATGTATCCTGTGAAATATGGACAATATGGGGCGGGGGACAGCCCGGTTGGTGTTTGCTCTGCCATAACGTTTATTGGTGGGGTAGACTCCTGTGTGATAGTTTCCTGTGTCACTGATTCTTCGGTTGCTTGAGTTTCTGTTGCTACCAATGGTTCAGTGTCGGTAGTGTTTTGTGATTCATCGGATAAAAGATTGCTGGTGTTGGTGTTTGTATTTCCTTGCCCTTGTGTAATTTGGTTTTCTTCCTGAGCATTATTTTTTGGAGCCTCAGGATCTTTGACGACTACGGTTGTTTTACATTCACGGAACCCCCATTTGTTTGATATGTTCAAATCATATGTCGTCGTCTCATCTGGAGAGACTGTAAAATCGGTAATGCTGTTTGCCAGAAGCATAAATGGGTTTTGTAGGCGCAATACAAACGGGAAATTTTCCCACCCTGGTTCAAACAGTACTTTCCATTGGAGGTTTGCTTGTTCACCACGATTTATAGTGTATTCATTGTTATCAAATTCACAAAAGGGAACAGGGAAAAATGATGACACATTACCTGATCCGCCAGATGATACGGGGGGTGCGATTTCTTCTACTACACAATTTTCTCCTGTGGTTGTAAACGTCATGTCCTCCCCGACACCTGTTCCTCCTTCGTTTACAGAGAAGCTTCTGTAATGGTATTCAGTATTACAGGTCAAAGACGATAGAGGGATGGAATAGTTTTCTGGGGTTTGTGATAATATTCGCGCGCGAGAGTTGCCTGCTTGTGCATCAGTGACAACAATATTATTGTCACCATCGATGGTGACACCTTTGTATAACGACCTGAATTCCGAAAGCTGAAAAACTTCTCCAAGCTTCCAAGCGAACCCCGTAGTAGTTATATGTTCACCCTGGCTATTATATTTTACTATTTTACCAGGGGTGCCTGACGACGTAATGTGTAAATTACCAGCAAAGTCTATTGCAATTCCCTCTGGATAAGATATCGTTGAAAAATTCCCAAGATAGTTTCCCTGTGTGTCCATTTTGTGAACCTTGTGGGTGTTTATATCAGTGATGTATAAAACATCATGAGAGTCAAATGTGGCCTGCCTTAATCCACTAGAAAAGTTGCTGGAGTAAAAAATTCCTATGGGTAATCCATTTGAATCAAATTTTTGTATACGCCCACCACCATTAACATCCACAACGTAAATATTATCTAATGAATCTACTGCAACGTCGTACGCCTGCATAAGACTATTATCTTCTCCTGATTCCCACTCTCCGATGTATGCACCAGATGAATCATATTTTACAACCTTGTGTCCGTTTGTTGGGGTGGCAACATATATTTTTTCTGTGGAATCAAAACCAAAACCATATGAATTACCAACGACGCTGAATTGTGATTTATAGGTACCAGTTGAATCAAATATCTTTATTGTCCCAGTCCCCATAAGAACAAAAATATCTCCTGATGAGCTGCTGTGAATATCATAAGGGTAGCTTAGTTTACCATCACCAGATACACCAAAATCAGATACAAATGAGTAGGGGAGATTGTATGACCCAGATTCAAAGGCTGTTGCGCCATAATTGATTGTTTCTCCATACTCAAAACCTCGAGTTGTTATTGGTGAGCCACCATCAAAATCAATTGATCCGGATAATGTAGCTCCTGTGTTTGTTATGGATCCAGATGAGACAGACGAGACTGTTGGGGGAACAGGGGCTATCGGAACACAATCTAGTGTTGTGAATGTTTTGTCTGTACCGTAGCTAGTCCCATCTAGGTTGGTTGCGTATGATTGATAGTGATATTGTGTTCCACAAGATAAATCATTTACCAGCAGAGAAAATTGACCTATTGGGTTTTTATATTTCCTGAGTGCGCTATGCCCATAATCAGTTATCCATAAGTCATCAGAAGCGTCAATGGTTAAAAGAGGAGCAGACCAAAATTTATCATCAAAGGGAAATGTTATTGGTGTTCCACCATTAGCCCCCCACTTGGTAACAAATTCTCCGTTAGGGTCAAATCGTTGTATACGAAAATTGAAACCACCATTATCTTCGCTGACGTAAATATTTCCTTCGGAGTCGACAGCGATCCCCCAGGGTTTGTTAAATTGCCCATCACCTGTTCCGTATGAACCAACGGTCATCATGTGCGCGCCAGTAGCTCCGTCAAATTTTTGCACACGACTGTTGTTTCTGTCTACTACATATAGATTATCTGAACTATCAGTTGCTATGTTCCCCAGTTCTTTAAATTGACCATCTGCAGCGCCATATCCATTTCCAATTATCGCCAGTTCATTAAAAGAAGAATCAAGTTTTCTTACTCTGTAGTTGGTATATGTTACGTAAATGTTATCTGATGAATCCACTGCAACCCCTCCAAAAACACCAGAAGATGCTGATGTCGACCCCAACGTTTCTCCAGCTTGGTTAAATTTATATAAAACACCATTCTGAGCAAGCACGTAAAGATTATTCAATGAGTCTGTTGCAACATCTATGGATGCTGAGGGCATGATGAATTCTTTTATAAAAGTTCCAGACTGGCTGAATTTTCTCACATTGATTGATAGGTGGTTGGCCACATAAAGATTACCATCAGAATCAGAAGTAACCCCAAGCGGACCGCTGAGATTAGATTCGGGGACTGTAAAATTATAATAAGGGGCGACTCTGTAGTCTCCTGAGATAGTTTCCGTGTATTCTTTTGTTAAACCGTAATTGAATCCAATTGTTGTTATTGTCTTGGAGCTGGGAATATCAGGTGTCCCATATAAGAGAGCTTGTGCTGTTCCGACAGTGGCAACGTCTGTTATTAGAACAGGGGACAGAGCCAAGCTTGATTGTGTTAATACTACTAAAATTCCGACCAACCCAATAGATAATAATAGTTTTATAATTTTATGATTCATATACATACAGTATAACAACAGATACTGTTAAATATTGTGTTAATAATATATAACCCCTCTATGCAAACCAGTTGTTGTGACAGTTTCTGAGCTGAGCAGGCCAATAGACCCGTAGAGTGTAGCTGTTGTTCTACCAGAAGAAGTGGTATCTGTGGTAACGGCTGGAACTAAAGCATGAGCGACTGGAGAAATGGTGAATAAAAAAACTACTAAAAAGACCCCTGATATAATATTTCGCATATGAATTTATTGTTAATGAGTTAAAAAAGGGGATTTTCCTGATTAATTTTGGTACACTGTCTTGTATGAACTATTTTGTAATTGCCTTGGGTAATCCAGGACCCGAATATGCAACGACCGTCCACAATGCTGGGTGGGTTGTTATGGATAAAATTGTGGATACTGATGCTTGGCGAGAGGATAAATATGCAAAATCTATTGCGGCAAATTTACCTGTTGGGGACATCATGGTTGACGTTTACAAGCCGCAAACTTTTATGAATGAATCAGGGCAAGTCGTTGATTATCTTATCAAAGAATATGACGCAACCGCAAATCAGTTAATCATTATATATGATGATATAGATTTACCTCTTGGAAAAATAAAAATCTCACACGATAGGGGGGACGGAGGACACAACGGGGTAAAATCAATTGTAGAACATTTGGGTTCGCGTGCCTTTACTCGTATTCGTGTTGGTGTTTCGCATGATTTGGGAGATGGTAATGTAAACAAACCAAACGTATTAAAACGTTTGTCATCTGAACAGATTCATAATCTTGAAGAAATATCCACCAATGTACAAAAAGCAATCGAGACTATCGCAATAGATGGGTACGAGTCAGCCATGAATCAGTTTAATTCATAGAAAATGGAAATTATTCTGGGGAAATCTGGCAAGCCAGATTTCCCCAGAATAAACAACAGAATTTATTGATTTCTGTTATAATTACTTTGTTATACGGATTAATTTACTTATTATTTCTTTTATTAAAACCAATCATATGAAGATCGCCATAAATCAAAATTTGACAAAAAAAATCTCTCTCGTTTTTACAGTATTTGCATTGGTTATTTTGTTTACACTGGTTGCCCGAGCGGCCGCGCCATCAGGTGGATATGCACCAGGTGGGACTCTGGATCCAGATTGCGCCCCAGGGGCAACAGATTGTATTGTTGATCAGGGGTGGTTGGTGGACACTACAAATAATTATGTTTACAACACAACTGATAGTATTGGGGTTGGAACAACAACACCAGCAGTTCCATTGCATTTAACATCCGGAGATTTTTTGATTGGTAATACGTTAGCGCATAGTTCTGGAACAGAATTAAAATTTATTTTTGATAAATCAAAAGGAGCTTTTCGTGGTGGTTCGGTTACCAATATGGCTTGGGATGATGCAAATGTTGGAGTTTATTCTTTTGCGTACGGTTTATCACCATGGGCAACAGCAACAGGGTCGGTTGCTTTTGGTAGTAATTCATCTTCTACTGGACAAGCATCGTTTGCAAC
>JAOULM010000040.1 GCA_029882015.1 Candidatus Nomurabacteria bacterium | reverse complement strand
AAAACCCAAGGCCTGTACCTCGCTCCTGCATGTTTTCAGAAACTCTCGTTCACTATTTCCCAGGGGGCGCTACGCTAGCCTTCTGGGAAATTCCCATAGAACGTTCACTTTCGTTTCGAAAACATGCGTCGCTCGGTAGGGGCCGGTTGGTGGTGTGACACGAGAGGCAAGAAATGATAGTGTATTCAGTATGGAAAAAGAAATTAATTCTCTGGATGAACTACTACAATTTGCATCAGAATTTATTGCAAATCTAAAGCCGAACTCTGATAATGCTACGGTTATTGCCCTGCAGGGCGATTTGGGCGCTGGTAAAACAACCTTCACCCAGATGGTGGCGGGGGAATTAGGAGTGACCGAAACGGTAAACAGTCCCACGTTTGTAATTATAAAAAAATACCCAATTGCCCCACTGAAACCCTCCCCTCAGATGAGGGGAGGTGGCGACGAAGGGCGGAGGGGTATAAATAAAAAAGAAGAAGATAATCCAAATACCCCCCAGCCCTTCGGGCAGCCCCCCTACATAGGGGGGCAGGACGCTTTTACCACCCTAATCCACATCGACGCATACCGCCTCGACAACGGCAACGACCTGATGAAACTAGATTTTCAACGCGAGCTAGATAATCCACAAAATCTAATCATTATCGAATGGCCAGAAATTGTTGCGGATGCATTACCAGAAAATACAAAAACTATTGAATTCACATGGATCGACGAAACCACCCGCAAAATAAAAACCCCAGAATAAATCTGGGGTTTAGTTTTTTTGTATCAATTAAAACTCTTCAATGTTGATCATTATAGACCATTTGTTTTCTTTTGATGGACCAAAAATGCTAACCTTAAAACCTTCTTTTACTAGTCTGTCAAAGATATAAGCTCCTCTTGAGTGTCTAACAAGGTTCTCATACTTCACGAGATTTGGTAAATTGAGAGGAGGGTAGTCAATATTTTCCCTTAGTTCAAGCACTACAAGAAATTCAGGAGATGGATCTTCCACGGCAATCACTTCTGTGATATGCTTTGGCAAATCATTTGAAAGCTCAAAAAATTCTCTTTTAAATATTTGAGAATGTTTAAGACTTTCCCCTTTTCTTTTCGCTTCTCTGCATTTTTCCAGTAAAGTGTTCTCTGTTTGTAATTTAAATTCTTTTGTTGTCTTTATTTCAGCAAAATGAGAAAGATTTGGCCATCGACTTTCGATACCAATTTGAAGTTCCCTCATGAGGATGGACAGAAAGTTTCGTGTAGACTTTGGGCCAAATTTCCACGAAGGGTTTATCCCTCCGTTCTCTGCTTCTTTGTTCACATCAAAAAAATCAATCACCTCTTCGAAGGTCGGAGAATAGAAATCATTTGGTTGATGTTTGAGGGTTTTTGAAATGTGGCATAGAAAAGAGTTCCAAGTACGAGTAGAGGACATCTTTTTTGATTTATAGAAATCAATTATAGGTGTCTTTAATAAATCTTTCATAATAATTTAGTTTTGATTTTCCTTTACTTTACTTATTCTCAGCAACTTGTCAAGTTTCTGATTTCCCGCAAAATAAAAACCCCAGAATAAATTCTGAGGTTTAGTTTGTGTAATTTCTATTTTTGAAATTGCGTCATGTCTATATTAATATGAGCGTTATTTCTGGAACCAATAAGGGTTGTTTCAATGCCCCCCTCTTCTAGTTTTTTTACAAGAAACATACTCTTTGTTCCTTCTTTAATTCTACACTTTATTGAGCCACCAGCAACTATATCACTTGAAGCATCCCAGAACACAAAAAATTTTGCTTCAGGGGTCGAATTAAGGTCAATATTTCCAGATCTCAAATCTATCGCAAACCTTTTAATTTCACCAGGAAGATCTCTGGTTCTGCTTTTGAAACTATTAAGCCATTCTTCTTTAACTTTTTCTTCAACAAAAGTTTCACCTTCTTGATAAGCTTTTTTACATTTCTGTAATAGGGGGCTGTCTTCTATTGCTTCTTTTTTTAGCCCTGAAAATTTGAAAAAATTTGGCCAGCGATTTGGGATATCTGAGTATCCATGTTCTTTAAGGATAACTACAAGTTCTTTGGCGCTTTTCTTGCAAAAATTTTTGATATTGACCCCTTTATTGTTTAATTTATTGTTATCAAGGTGTTTGATAACTTGTATGAAGTTTCTCATGTCAACACTTTCAAGGGATGTTAATAGTTGAATAGACATATCAACACCATGTAAAGTTTTACCTAGTAAATCATTCATAATATTTAGTTTTGATTTTCCCTTACTTTACTTATTCTCAGGATTTTGTCAATCCTGATGGTTTTTTAAAGTGTTACAATGGTTCATATGGCAAAAACTACTGAAAAACCAAAACGGCTGATTTTACTGGATACGCACGCGATTATCCATCGGGCTTACCATGCGCTACCTGACTTTCGTTCCAGCGGTGGAGAGCCTACAGGGGCCTTGTACGGCATCGTTGCGATGCTGATGAAGATCATCCAGGACTTGAAACCTGACTATGTGGTGGCGACGTATGACCTCCCAGGCAAGACATTTCGGCACGAGGCATATGATGATTACAAGGCTGGCCGAGGCGAGTCAGACGACGATTTGGTAGACCAGATTAAAAGTTCATATGACATTATGACGGCTTTTAATATTCCTGTGTATAGCGAGCCAGGATTCGAGGCTGACGATATGTTGGGAACAATCGTCGAACAAATATTGCAGAAACAACACCTGTCGCCAACGTTATCATCCGCCGATGATACAGACCCCTTGGCCAATGTCGAGGTTATCATTGCCTCGGGAGATATGGACACACTGCAATTGGTTGTTGGCGATATTGTAAAAGTCTACACATTGAAACGCGGATTGAACGATACTATTTTATATAACGAGGACGCGGTTCGCGATAGGTTCAGTTTTGGTCCGCAGCAGATGATCGATTACAAGGGACTCCGCGGTGACCCTTCTGATAATATTCCAGGTATTCGCGGTATTGGTGAAAAAACTGCAACCGAACTGATTACAAAATTTGGATCAATCGAGGGGATTTATAAAACACTCCGAGGCAAAGATGGCGAACAGAAAATGTTAGATGCCGGAATAAAAAAACGCATTGTTGGTTTGCTGGACGAAGGCGAGGAAGAAGCCGAATTTTCAAAAACACTGGCAACCATTCGTCGTGACGCAAGTATAGATTTTGTTTTACCCGAAAAAGAATTCATCGAGAATTTGGATTTTGATGCTATAGAAAAATTGTTGGTGAAATTAGAATTTCGAACACTGTGGACTCGGATTAAAAAACAGTTTGGATTAGACGCTGACCCAGAAGAAGAACCAGAAACACAAGAAATAATTGACGAGCTGGAATTAGAACAAACCGGTATTGCAGTTTGGCTGTTGAATTCCGAATTAACCAACCCGACGCTGGATGATATTTTGCAGTATGCCGAAACAAAAAGTTTCCGCGAAGCTCGCAAAAAAATACTAAATGAATTGGTCGAGAAAAACCTAACAGATGTCTACAAAGAAATCGAATTGCCAATTGTTCCCATGGTGCATGCCATGGAAGAGCGGGGGATTTTACTGGATTTGCCCTACCTGAAAAAACTCTCGGCAGATTATCACACCGAGCTGTCTAAATTCGAATCTGCGATTTATAAAATGGCGGGTCGTGAATTTAATATTAAATCACCAAAACAATTAGGCGAGGTTCTGTTCGACGAGATGGAATTAACCGCCAAAGGGCTGAAAAAAACTGCCGGCGGGAAACGATCAACCAAGGAATCCGAACTGGAAAAAATGCGTGAATCACATCCTATTATCGACCAGATTTTGAAATTCCGTGAACTGCAAAAATTACTGTCGACGTATATTGATAATCTGCCTGGTATGGTGGGCGACGACGGGCGATTGCACGCAAAGTTTTTACAGACAGGCACAACAACTGGAAGATTTTCATCACAAAATCCAAACCTGCAAAACATCCCAATCAAATCTGATCTGGGACGCGCTATCCGCGGGGGATTTATCTCATCGCCGGGGTACACCATGGCTGCGTTTGATTACTCTCAAATTGAATTACGGTGCGCAGCTATATTGTCTGGCGATCCAACACTGACCCAGATTTTTGCTGACGGACAAGATGTCCACACTGCCGTAGCTGCTCGCGTGTTTGATGTCCCCGAGGCAGATGTGACCAGACAGCAACGATCCAAAGCCAAGGTAATCAATTTCGGGATCATTTATGGAATGGGTGTTTCAGCCTTGCAGAAAAACCTGGGCTCAACCAGAGCCGAAGCCCAAGATTTTTTTAATCAATATTTTGAACGGTTTCCACGTATCCGAGAATATTTGGACGAGGTCAAAGCGTCTGCATATGAAACAGGATACACAGAAACATTATTTGGACGCCGTCGATATTTCCCGGGACTTGCATCACACATTCAATTTATCAAAGCCATGGCAGAGCGGACCGCAATCAATGCTCCTGTGCAGGGAACTGCGACAGCTGATGTTATCAAGCTTGCCATTAAGCACGTCCACGACAAATTAGAATCCGAAGGGTTATTGGACCAGGTGCATTTGATTTTACAAATTCATGATGAGTTGGTTTACGAAATTGCGGACGATGTGGTGGATCAAGTTGTCACAATGATTGATGATGCCATGGAACATGTCTTGCAAAATTCATTTATTAATTACAAAACCGATGTTCCGTTGGTGGTTAATTATGGAACTGGTAAACGCTGGAGCGAGATGAAAGATTAAGCACTAACAAATTTTATATTCCTCCTCCCCTATGTAGGGGAGGTGCCGAGGTACGAGGCGGAGGGGTATTAAAAATCACCACAAAGGTTGGTGTGTCATCCTCGTCCCCGCGCGTCTTCCCGGGCGTAGACCCGGGACCCAGAAACATTCACACCTGATTCCAAACGTCATTCTCAATGTTTCTGTTGGGGAGATGAAAACCTTGCCCCAAGGTGCTACAATATATTCATGACCAAAGAAGAGAAAAATGGGGTACTTGAGCAGATTGTTGCATATTCACCAACCATTATCTTTGCCGTAATG
>JAOULM010000039.1 GCA_029882015.1 Candidatus Nomurabacteria bacterium | reverse complement strand
CGGTTCTAGCGGAGTAATATCACGTATAATTCCAAGTTTTGCAAAAAATTCACCCATAATTTATTATTCGATTATTCCCTCTTCGCGTTTTTTTGCGCGAATCATGTCATCCAATGTTTTCATTTGAGCCGAAATCTTGCGGTATCGAACCGACACAATAATCCACGACAAAATAAACGTTCCTAATAGAACACCCATTAGAATATTTGAATTTTCATACCTAGATCCAAACCATGCCCCCAAACCTGCGGGTATCCCAAAAATAAGAAGTATCTCAAAACCAAGCCAAAACACACGGGTAACGCGTCGCTCACGTTCAGTTTCAAGAGCCTTTAACTCTACTGATTTTTCTTTTTTGGTAATAGTTGGTTTATCCATACTTGGTATAGTTAACCATCTTTTAGATTCTGTCGCTTGGCGAAGTAAATAAAAAAGGCGTGCCATCAATGACACGCCCCTAGTATACTTTTTTTATGCTTTTTTGCAAGAAAAAAGCCCGACAATTGCCGGGCTTTAAAATATGTGATTTTTTCCTTAGTGACTCAAATTGAATCCCACCCCCCCCATAACAGTAAATCTATCTTGGTTAATAAACCAAGGGTTCCAAAGTAGAACCTTTGCGTAAACCGGGATATCTTTTACTTTGGACATAAATTTTACAGCCATACCAAGATCAATAACAGGGTCTTCTCCTTTGGACCAATTTATTTGCTCCATAGGCCCAATCCGAACCCATTTTACAGGCTGAATAAGTATCTCGGTCCAATGATAGATGGAAATTTGTTTATTTTCATAAACAGCTGGTGTTCCATTTACCGCAGGAGTTATTTCAACATTATTAAATGGGGCTTGTGTTTGAGAAAGAGAATACAGATAAAAAATACTTTCATTCCCAATTAAATGAGATGAAAACATAAATCCATCCATTCCTCCCACGTTCAATCCAGCAACTGGGCTGAACCACCATTTACCGGGGCCAAATTCTCCAAAGGCAGGCCCAGCCAACAGAGACATTACTTTTTGCCCATCGAAACCATATCTGACTTCAATGGTTGAGCTGGGGCGGTTATGCATCACCCAAGCAACAGGGAAAAATTGACCGTCAGTAACATTCTTGCCTGCCCACATTGATATATCGGTCGCATTTTGGGCAAAATTTAAGGAAGTAAACAAAATTACAATCCCAAAAAAAGAAATCATTTTTTTCATTTTTTATTGGTTTTAGTTTAAAATTATTCTTTTCTATTATATGCTATAATAAGTATAATGTCAAGATTTCCTAAAAAATTGCGCCCATTGATTCCTATTTACCGATCGGGCTTCACCAGACCTCGGTTCAAGTCCTGCCCACGAACTAAAACAAAAGACCCGATAGCATTGCTATCGGGTCTTTTGTTTTATGTGCGCGATCCAGGACTTGCCTACTCTCATGGATGATTCCTTCGCATTCGCTCGTTATCATCTCATTCCATTAGGCTCCACTCGGCGGTTCGCCCTCACTATCGTTCGGCCGGCTTCGCACCGCCTCGGTTCAAGTCCTGTCCTGCATACTAAAACATTAAACCCCAGACATATGTCTGGGGTTTAATGTTTTATGTGCGCGATCCAGGACTTGAACCTGGGACCTCGTCATTATCAGTGACGCGCTCTAACCACCTGAGCTAACCGCGCAATATGTAATCATATTACCGAGTGAGTGTATCAAAAAATGCTATTTTTATCAACCAAAATTACACGCGTCCTCCGGCCCCTATCGAACGAACCAGAATTTCAAAACGAAAGTGAACGTTCCGTAGGAATTTCCCAGAAGGCTAACGTAGTGCCCCCTGGGAAATAGTGAACGAGAGTTTTAGATAATTCTGAGAGAGTGAGATACAGGCCTTGGGTTTTTAACTAACAATAAGGAGTCTAGCGACTATATTGTTTTTATCCAGGGAAATAATGAGCGGTAGCGAATGTATTTCATCGGGTGTTTCTTTTTTGCTAAGAAAAAAGAAAAGATTCTGGATCCCGGGTCGAAGCCCGGGAAGACGCGAGAGGTTGAGTGATTATGTATGATACCCCTCCGCCTCGTTCCTCGGCACCTCCCCTACATAGGGGAGGAGGCATTATTCCGACTCCAGTTCTGTCTGCTTTTCCTCAATTGTGCTCAAAATCTTATCAATCTCTCCTGACATAATTCCTGGTATATTTCCCCACGATTCTTTGATGCGGTGATCAGTAATTCGATCTTGTGGAAAATTATAAGTTCGTATCTTTTCTGAACGATCCATTGTTCCCACCTGTTTGGCTCGCACGGCTGAATACTTCTTTGCTTCATCCGCATCAATTTTCTGTTGAATTTTCTGAGCCAGAATAGACAACGCGTGTTCCTTGTTTTTTAGCTGACTACGTTGTGCCGTAGAACGAACCCACAAACCTGTTGGTGTGTGGATAACGCGTACCGCCGTTTCTACTTTGTTCACGTTTTGTCCGCCTTTTCCTCCTGACCGACTGGTTTCAAATTCCAGATCATCGTCCTTTAATTTTACGGTAATCTTTTTGCGAATCGGCAGCACAGCAACGGATGCAGTGGATGTGTGAATACGTCCCTGTTTTTCGGTGGTAGGGACACGCTGTACGCGATGAATCCCTGTTTCAAAACGCATAGCTTTGTATACACCCTCGCCACGTATTTCAAAACTGGCTTCTTTGTATCCCCCCACATCGTTTGATGACACATCCAAGGTCGTCCATTGCCATCCACGTATCTCGGCGTATCGTTGATACATATTTGCTAGCTCATGCGCAAACAGCGACGCCTCGTCACCACCAGCCCCCGCGCGCACCTCGAGAACAATTTCATTTGGAAATTCTTCTTCCTCTTTTTCTTTTTCCAAGATTTCTTCGATTTGATTCAAAACTCCGTTTATTTGATTTTCTAATTCTGCCAATTCTTCGCGCGCCATATCTGCCATGTCCGCATCACCCAGCATGTTTTCGGTTTCTGTTTTTTTATCCAGCAGACGAACAAGCTCGCTGGCATAAAATTGCGTCCGCTTGCTATCTTTCCATTCTTTTAAATTGTCAGGGGTGATTTCAATCATGATAGTAGTGTAGCAGATAGTCTTGTTTCCTGTCATGCTGAACTTGTTTCAGTATCTAGGCCTAGATACTGAAATAAATTCAGAATGACAAATCTCCAGTACCAAAAAACCGCATTAAAAGCGGATTTTTGACAAGTTAAGCTTCTTTGGTTTCCTCTGTTTCTTTTGCTGCTTTTTTGACTGCCTTTTTAACAGCTTTTTTTACGGGCTTCTTTTCAGATGCTTTTGCCACACGTTTACGGAATTTATCAGCACGCCCGGCGATGTCCATTTCTTTGTGTTCCCCTGTGTAAAATGGGTGTGATGCTGATGATACCTCGACTTTGTACAAAGGATATTCTTTGCCGTCTAATTTTCCAGTTTCTGTAGTTTCGATTGTTGACCAGATCAAAAACTGCTCTTCGGAAGAGTTATCGTGGAATATTACAGGTCGATAATTTTTTGGGTGAATGTCTGTTTTCATAAGCAAAACAATAGCATACGGGAGTGAAATTTGCAAGAGAATGTGATGTCGACACTATTCGTATCTTATCGAGAGCGCTGTTTGATACCCCTCCGCCTCGTTCCTTGGCACCCCGTCCGAATGGCTCGTCCGGGCGAGCTCCCCTACATAGGGGAGGAGGGTTATTTTAATTTCCCTCGATTATATCAATTTTGGTCTGGATAGTCTTTTTATGAGCCATAACGCTATTTCCATAAAACAGGTTTTTTACCTTGGGGTCGGAACATCCACGCCCTGAATAGTATTTACATGCAGCCTCGCGTTCTGATGTAAATGTCTGCCTTGTTGCCCCTAAATCAGCCAGATACATAGATGAAGCCATAAACGCATGTCGTGGGTTCCACGGGTTAGCGACTTTTACACCCAGCGCCTTTTCTATGCGTTCGTCAAACATATCCCAAGTTGCCGGAATAAACTGCATAGGCCCCATCGCCCCTCCCCATCCGCTACCAAACGGACACGACAAAGGAGTGTTATTAGGATCAAGTCCTAGCTCGCTTACAATGCGCAAAAAAATTGTCTGATCATCACGCCATGAATTATCACCTGGTCCAGGCATAATATCATCCCAGTGTCGCGAATCTCCAGTGCGGTTACATGTCCCAACATTTTTTCCAATACCTGTTTCCTGTGTAGCAATCGCCAACAAAAATGCTGGGTCAATCCCCGCCACAGCCGAGACTTCTTTGGCTAATTGATACGCCTCTCCGAATGGAATTCCGCCGTCTGGAATTCCAACCAATTCGAACAGTTGTGCACGAATTTTAGACGCAGCAGCTTCTCGTTCTGCCAGGATTTGTTCAAATGTTTTCTCCTTGGCCTGACTTTGCTGTAATAGATATTCTTGTTCGTCTTCTTTTTTTTCTACCTTGCGTTTATCCGCCTCGATAGAATTTTTAAGGTCAGCTTCGCGAGTTTGACGTTCCTCGAGTTGTTTCTTTTCTATCTCGGTAAGTCCGCGTATATCGCGAATCTCATCAAAAGACTCTTTCAGGGCGCGATTAACCGAAGTAAAATCATCGGCGGTAACTAAAAATTCTGATACCTCTTGTCCAGAAAGTAAAAATTCCAACACTGAATATCCATCGACTTCATATTTTTTTCTTATCAATTGTGCCAAGGAATCTTTTTGGCGACCTTCTTTGGCGTGTAGCTCGGAAATTGTTTGTTGCTTGAATCCAATATCACGGGACAGCTCGTTGATTAATGAATTTTTCTTTTGTATTTGCGAACGCTTGGCTTTGATTTCTGAGGCTAATATATCAACTTCGCCTTGGATCGAGTGACTGTTTGCTTTTTGGACTGCTAATGTAATTTCCTGTTGGGCGATTTCGGCCTCTAGCTGTGCTAGCTCGGCTTCTAGTTTGGCGCGACGTGATGCGTCAGTCTGGGCAGATACCATAACAGGGACCACCACAAACACCACAGAAAAAATCAGTATGGCTCTTAGAAAAAATGTGAAAAATGTTTTCTTCATGTCTGACTATTATAACGGAAA
>JAOULM010000038.1 GCA_029882015.1 Candidatus Nomurabacteria bacterium | reverse complement strand
AGACTATAGACTGTTTGTTCCGAGCTGTTTTTTAATCTTTTTTCTAATATTCCAACAATCAATATCTATATCACGAATAGATAAGATTATAGTATGTGTTTCCCTGAGGCAAAGAACAGCATCCCCCTCTTCTTTGGTAAGATTGCTAAACTTTCTTTTTTCAACAAGAGAGCCCATTAAACATTTTAATTCTTCATGTAAAATATTTCCCTCTGCAACCAACAAGTCATGCTTGCTAGAAAGAAAGGTAAGCTCTTTTGTCGCATTTTTCACCTCTAGGCCTGTCAAGAAAAAACAAGATTCAGTATTATCAAACACGGATAAATACTTTTTGTGAAGATCTGTATATTTATCACACAGAGAAACACAATCTCTGTGGATGGTTATTTCTGGTTTTTCCTTGTAAAAAATAACAAAGACAACGTATATACCCACAATCAAATATAATATGTTTTTCATAAACATCATTTTTTAAGTTTTAAAAATCAAGCTTTATCCAGTTATATCAGATTTGGTGCCGTTTGGTCAAATAAATAAAAACCCCACCAAATTGGTGGGGTGTAGTAATTTTGTATGATGTCAAATATGCTACAATTTCCTTATGAAAATTCTCTCTTGGAATGTAAACGGCATTCGTTCGGTTCATGATAAAAATCTGTTTCAACCACTGATTGATGAACAAAAACCAGACATTATTTGCTTGCAAGAAACCAAGGCGCATCAACATCAATCCCCTGTCGATTTGCCAGACTACGATGAATATTGGAACAGCGCCCAGCGCCCTGGTTACAGCGGAACTGCAATTTTCTCGAAAGAAAAACCTTTGAATATTTCGTTTGGTTTTTCACCTTCGATTAATAAAAAATACGAACTGACTGATGGTTTCGGCGACCTGACAGCAGAAGGTCGCGTAATGACCGCCGAATATCCGGATTTTTATTTGGTCAATGTATATACCCCTAACTCGAAACGTAGCCTCGAGAGATTGGACTTGCGGAGCGGTCATTGGGATCCTGCGTTTCTAGAGCATTGTAAAAAACTGAACAAGAAAAAACCCGTCGTCATGTGTGGTGATTTTAATGCCGCGCACACTGAAATCGATTTGGCTCGTCCAAAAGACAACAAAAAAAATGCAGGGTTCACCGAGCTGGAACGCGCAGGTATAGATAATCTCATTAACTCTGGATTTATTGATACATTCCGTATGTTTACACATGACGGCGGGCATTATAGCTGGTGGAGTAATTTTGCTGGGTCACGTGCGCGGAATATCGGTTGGCGTATTGATTATTTCTTCGCCTCGGACACCCTGAAATCAAAAATAAAAAAGGCAGAAATTCTGCCTGATGTTATGGGTTCGGATCATTGCCCGGTGACGATAACCTTTGAGCTATAAATGAAAGGTTGTTCTCCCCTCCTCCCCTACGCTGGGGAGGTGCCCGCAGGGCGGAGGGGTGTAAACATAACCAAAGAAAATAATACAAATACCCCTCAGACTCGCTCCGCTCGACAGCTCCCCTACATAGGGGAGCAGGACGCGTTCCACATTCTGGTTTACAGAAACAAAACCTCAAACAAAAAAGCGTGTCGGATATCCGACACGCTTTATTTTTTTTACTACCCACGCATTATCAGGTAATAAAGAGCTTCCTTTGTTTGGTCTCCCTTCGTTCCGTCGTAATAAGGTCTTCCTTTTATATCTTTTATAAAAGGAATTCCCGCTTCTTCCAATTTTTTAATCTTTCCAATCATCTCCATATCACTTTGTTTGTTCAATAGATCAGCATCTTCAGAGCCCCACAAAGGTGTACCCCAAGGTGAAATAGGAAATTCATCTGTGAATGTCACCATAACTTCTCTCTTTAGTTAAAAAATCATTAATTCCCGTAAACTATAGCACATTTTAGATAAAAAAGCAAGAAACGAGTGATATGCTGTAAAAACCCCACAATAATTGACATACCCCCCTATTTGCTATATATTGCAGGTAAATTATTTAACCCTTTAAATTTAATAAAAATGAAGAAATTAAACGTTTTAACAAGGATCATCTTTGCTGTTTTAGCAACTATTATGTTTAATAGCTATGTTTTGGCTGAAGAGCCACAAAAACAAACATCAGAAAGAATAATATGTATCGCAGAACAGGTTGAAAAAGAGAATATACCCGGTACATATGCATACTCAGATTTTATAACACAGGAATTTCCCGTTGTTTTTAATGGAGACTCTCTTTTTTATAAGGTAAGTATTAATTTTCTTAGTCTTAAATATACACAAATATTTATTTCAAGTGAGCCAGATTCTTATCATTCTGTGCAAATTATGATAGATAAATTCGAAGAAATTGAAAGTGCAAGAGGTTACTATAATGATAGTGTTTTGGATTATTATCGGTATTATTCACACACTGGAGAGGTTCAGGATTATACAGACGCCGAATCAATTTGTTTTTATCAAGAAGCAACTCAAGCTATTTTAGACGACCTTTATTACCGAGCCTGCAATCCAAACTAAAAAAATAAAACTTAAAAAATACTCAAAACCCCGCAATATGCGGGGTTTTTTAATTTGTTTAAATTTATACTCGATGTTGTTTACGAATTTCCTTTATCTCCCCCGCCTGTGCTTCATCACGTTTATCTTTGCCCTGCTCGCCCAGGGTCTGCAGATTTTTATCATCCAGTTCATTCAGGTCCAGTGTACGCTCTTTTAAATATTCGAGCGTATTTTTTTTCGGGTCATCTAGGACTTCCTCGAGCAAGGCATGCAGAATCCATCCCATACGCGGTCCAGGCTTCATTTTCATCTCGGCAATCATATAATCACCATTTAATTTCAATTGTTTCACTGATACTGGATCGTGCAGAGCCTCGTCAATCATAGATTGATATTTGCGCAGGCGATACGGCACAGCCTTGGGGCGGCCCATTCCCTTGCGATCACACTGACGCAGTATCATCAGGTCCCAAATCAAGTCATGTCCAACGTTGGCGATCATACGTCGCACGGCAGCCAACGTAATAATGTCCGGATCCGAGAAAAACATATGCCAACGCACCAATTTGTATAGTTTCTCGCTGAATTCACGAGGGAAACGCAATCGTTCGGCAATTTTCTTTGCTATTCGTGCACCGACAACTTCGTGGCCGTAAAATGTCCAGATTTCTTTTTCATGGTCGCGACGGCGAGTGCGTGGTTTTCCAATATCATGAAACAGTGACGTAACACGCATCAATAGAGGATAATTTTGTTCCACAGCATAATTCATTGCGCGTAATTGGTGCTCCCAAACATCGTAAACGTGGTTGCGGGATTGGTCTATACCCACTCCCTCGGCCATTTCAGGCAAGAAATGATCCAAAACACTTGTCGCGCGGGCTACATTTAATGCTTTCATTGGTTCTTTTCCCATTATCAATTTAAAAAATTCGTCGCGGATACGTTCTCCGGAAATATTCTCCAAAAGTTTTGCGTTTTTTTGCACTGCGTCCAGTGTTACACGTGAAATCTCGAACCCTAATTGGCTGGAAAATCGCACTGCGCGTAACATGCGCAGGGCATCTTCGTTAAAACGTTCACTTGCGTCACCAACCGCGCGGATGATTTTGTTTTCCAGGTCTTGTTTTCCGTCAAATAAATCAACAATTTCCCCTGTTTGAATATCCATAGCCATTGCGTTAATGGTAAAGTCGCGACGTTTCAGGTCATCTGATAGATTGTCTGCGAATTTTACAGAATCCGGGTGGCGATTGTCAGAATATTTTGTTTCTGTGCGGTATGGTGTGATTTCTATGATATCTTCTGTTTCATCATCTTCATCTTTATAAACAATGGCAACGGTGCCAAAAGTATTCTCGTAAACAGTACGAATTCCCTCTTTTTCAAAAATTTCTATTATTTCTTCTGGTTTTGCGTTGGTTGTTATGTCCCAATCAGTAGGTTTCGCGTCTCGCAACAGATCACGGACACATCCACCAACCAAAAAGGCCTCAAAGCTGTTATCTTTCAAGGTTTTGGTTGCACGTGAAACATTATTTGGAATCTGATTTTTCATGGTGGTTATCGTGTTTTGTTTCATGTGAAACAGTTTCGGTATCTTTTGGGATAATCATGGTCGCAACAATATAAAATACGAGACCAGGGATTAATCCGGTAAAAATAACAATAAAAGCCATTGCGATGCGCAAGATTGTTGGGTCAATATCAAAATATTCCCCAAATCCCCCACATACTCCGGATATCATTCTGTCTGTTGTGCTACGAGTTAATTTTTTCATAAGAAAAGTGTGATTATTGTTAATTTATGACCAGTCTAAAATGATTTTACCATTAAACCCTCCTCGTTCTTGTAGTTTTTTTATCCGTGCCGGCTCAATATCATCGATGGTAATATTAGAAAGTTTAGCAAGGGCATGAATAACTTCTATAACATCAGCTAATTCACCTACCAGCTCCTCTTTTGATGCTTCTACTGCTTCTTTTGCTTCCTCAGTCAGCTTATCTTTTAGTTTATCTATATATTCCTCTTCGGATGCGATATGTGTTTCATGTGAAACACCTTTTTTGCGTAACTTGTCTGGAATACCGTCACGAACAAGCTTGTTATAGAAGGTTTTTTCCATAATTGTATTGTAGCATTTTGGTGGTTAGTGCGGATAGGGAGAATCGCCCGCTCTCGTGTATGATTATTTCGTATTCACTCATAATCATCTCACTCCCTCGGGCCCCACTCGAATGCTTCCTCGCTATCGCTCGGGCTTCGCGCGCATTCTCGGTTCGATTCTCCTCCTCGCAGTAAAATACACCCTGTGGGTGTGAAACACCCACAGGGTGTATTTTATGTGCGGATAGGGAGAATCGAACTCCCGACTCATCCTTGGCAAGGACGTATTTTACCACTAAACCATATCCGCAAAACTAGACTCGCTCGTTTTTATTTAATGGTCTTACAGGACTCGGTCACTCTCGCTTTGCTCCATTGACCTCCACTCGAATGCTTCCTCGCTATCGCTCGGGCTTCGCGCGCATTCTCTGTTCGAGTCCTGGCGGGCGCTAAAACACTAAAATAGCATGTTTCACATGCATATTTTGTATTTTATGTGCACCCGCCAGGACTCG
>JAOULM010000012.1 GCA_029882015.1 Candidatus Nomurabacteria bacterium | reverse complement strand
ACCTAGTTGCGCGACATCACTTTGCCATTGTGCAATTTTTGGGCTACCACAGTATCCAAAATATGAATCATTGTTGTCTGAATAAAATATTTCACCCTGAGTTCGAGCCTGAGTAAATATTGCTTTTAAATTTGCCTCTTTTGCTTTTTGCCTAGCGTCCCCTAAACTAACAATAATCATAGAGGCCAGAATACCAATAATAGCAATCACTACTAGTAATTCAATTAATGTAAATCCTTTTGAAAGTTTTTTCATATCTTTATTATATCAAATTAGTACTATAAAAAGATGCCCATAACTCCCATAATAACAACACCTAAAACAAAAGCAGTAATTGTTTTAGGTCGATTTTTTGATTTTATAAGCCCAGGCAACAAATCATGAACCACAATAAATAAAAATGCTCCGCCTGCTAGCGCCAAAATAAAGCTTTCTATATTTTGCACACCAGACAATAATTGCCACAGTAAAATTCCGAAAAAAACTGTAGATGCGGACATAGCATTCATAAATAACGCCGAGGTTGTAGAATACCCAGCCCCACGCAACACAAAAAATTCCGAAATTTCTTGGGCCAGTTCGTGAACAACAATTCCGACTGTGGTCGCAACACCAACCCAAACATCAAAAGCAAAAGCCCCCGCCAACAGTAACCCATCCGCAATATTATGAATTCCGTCAGCGATAACAATTCGCCATGCGCTGGATTTGCTGTGCACGCAATCCTGGCAAGGGTCATGATGGTGATGTGATTCGGGCATCAGGCGGTCAATAAACGCAATCCCGGCAAAACCACTAATCATTCCCAAAATTGGCAAGATCAAGTTATCAGACTCTCCGAATGCTTCGCGTGATAGTCCAATAATCACCACAACAAAAACACCGGCGGAAAAATATGCCAAAGTTTTCATGTTTTTTATCATCCACCCCCGCAAAACCGAAAATGAAAAAACAATTCCAACCAGCGACGTCAGAACAACGACAAGTCCCGCAATCAAAGAAATAAAAATGGGTGACATATATGCAAAGAGTAACAGAAAATCGGTAAACAAAAAAGCCACTCAATAAATTGAGCGACCTTACAGCATTTTTCAGTTTTTTATTTCTTCCTGGCAATAAAGTTTAAAGAGAGTGGCTGAAACCACGCTATTCGTTGTAATTTACCAATCCAACGATAAACTTTTAATTTATTAAAAATCTTTTTTATGAAAACTTTTAATCGTGAATTTGAGACAGACATTGTAAGAGGTATTGTGTGGTACTGAAATTCAAAATCATCATTAAACTCGGTAAATATAGATTTATAAAAACCTGCTCTGTAGAAATTTTCATTATTACCGCGGCTCTGATGATGCATCTGATGTCTTATCCATTTTTTATTCTTTTTTGTTGGCAAGCAAAAATTTGAAACTGCAGGCTCCGAAATACATATTATTTTTCCATATTCTTTTAGCATATCGCGCCAAAAGTTTACCTGATATAGCGGTAAAAAAACATGGTGCAGTGCAGAATGAAACAGTATCACATCATATTTTTTATCACTAAAAGTCGACGATTTGTGCATATCAGTCACAACAAAACGGATCTTGCTTATATCCCCTCCTAAATGCAGAACGACTCTTGGGGCGACTTTTGTTAACATGGCCTTGCTAAACTCCACCGCTGTTATGCTTTTTACATCTTGAATTTTTGATAATTCGGCAGAAAATTTACAGGAACCAGCCCCTAGCTCAAGAATATCTCCTTTTAATTCTGGCTTTATGTTATCTGACAAAATAGTATTGTCCACAACATTTTGGAAATCTTTGAATTTCGAATGCGAGAAATATTCATCATATTCATATTCTAAATATTTACCGAAAGTATTTTCACTGTTTAAGTATTCACGTAAATTTAAAGGTTGCTTGTGATCAGGATCGATAATTACTTCTATATTTTCAAGCTCTTTAATAAAAGATTCACCTAATTTCATAATATGATATACAATATATCACCATCAATAGATAAAATCAAAGAAATAAAAATAGGTGACATATATGCAAGCGTAGCAGAAATTGGGAAATAAAAAAGCCACCCAAAAATACGGGGGGCTTTAATTTTAAGGCTAATGTGTTTTTCTTAGTCATTCGCCTCTTTAGGTCTTTCAACCCATTCCTCAACCAGTTCCCTGTTTCCTTCATACCACGAACCATCACAGCTACAGTTTTCTTTCTCACACCATCTTTCAAAAGCGATAATTTCACCATATTGATCTAAACCAATAGATGAAAGCATGCTGTTCCCTTCTTCGTCGTTATCTTTCCACCACTGAAGGTTATTAATTTTTTTAAGGGTTTGCTCATTTTGAGCTACCGTTTTAATTTCTACTATGTACTTTGTATTTGTATCAGATAGTTTCATTTTTTTCGTTTTTTTCGTTTTTGGATTATTTAAATTTAAAGGTTATTATACATAGTATATCATTATTTAGGTGATTTGTCAATACCCTACCAATCCAAATATACGGTCTTTTCGGGGTCTCCACCCCCTCCAAAACCCTGTATTTCAAACAATTTATCGGGAATATCAGACAAAAACTCGCTGGGTTCCTGAATTCGCTGTTCACCGAAAATACGGCGAATTTGGGCGTGGGACATATATAATTTCTCCTTGGCTCGGGTTATCGCCACATACATTAAACGGCGTTCTTCCTCGTCGTCTCGGTTCTCGTTTCCACCAATATCACTGGGGAATAATCCCTGTTCGAGCCCAACGATGAAAACATATCGAAATTCCAACCCCTTGGATGCATGTATGGTCATCAGACGAACAGCATTTAACCCCTCTGGGCCGTCTTTGATTTTGTCTTGGTCGGACATCAACGCTACGTCTTCTAGCATGACTGTTAAAACCTGCAACATCGGGTCACCCATGTCGGGATCAACCGCAACCATTTCGTAACGCGATGCGAACGTTACTAGTTCTTTCAAGTTTTCCAATCGCTCGATATCATCGGCTGAACCATTTTTTAGCATGTCTTCGTAACCGCTAATCCGCATGACATATTTAATCGTGTCGGCCGGAGTATTTTTCCTAGCATAATCTGAAATATCAGATAATATTTTTTGATACTCGTCATATTTTTTTGCCGCCCCCGGAGACAATTGTTCCAACTGGTTTGCAAAAATTTTGGTAACACTGGCTTTGCCCAGTCCACGTTTTGGTTCGTTGATGGTTCGCGCAATGTCGGGCAGTGAATCTGGATTCAGTGCAGCGCGCAAATATGCAACAGTGTCTTTGACTTCTTTGCGGTCAAAAAATTTTGTTCCCAAAACCTGATACGGAATTTGTAATTGCAAGAACGATTCTTCCATGACTCGTGATTGAAAATTGGTTCGAAACAAAATTGCAATATCACGAGGCTCGGTCCCCATCTCGATCAGACCTTGCACATGTCCGGCAACCCATGCCGCCTCGTCTGTTTCAGAAAATGCAGTATAAATTGTAATCGCATTCCCCTGTTCATTGTCTGTTATTAATTCTCGGTCTAAACGTTTTTTGTTTTTGCGAATAATTTCATCCGCAGCGGATAAAATAGTTTTAGTTGAACGATAATTTTTTTTCAGCGCGATTGATTTTGCTCCGGGAAAATCTTTTTCAAAATTCAGAATATTTTTTATGTTTGCTCCGCGCCATGAATAAATATTCTGATCACCATCACCAACGACACAAATATTCATGTTGTCCCCCGTCAGCAATTTTGCCAATTTATATTGTATTTCATTGGTATCCTGGTATTCATCAACATGGACATAGCGCCAATATTTCCTATATAAATCACGGATATTCTTGTGGTCACGTAATAATTCATACGCTTTTACTAACAAATCGTCAAAATCAAATGCGCTAGCTCGTTTCAACATTTCCTCGTACTTGGTCCAAATTTCTGCGACAATATTTCCCAACTCGCTGTCAGCCCCACCCGCAAAATCCAGATGTGAAATTGCATTTCCCTTTTGACTGGAAATCATATTTCGAATACGTTTTGGGTCCCACTGTTTTGGATTAATGTCGCGCGCCTCCATTGCACGTTTAACCATAGACAATGAATCTGCCGAGTCTAAAATCGTAAACCATTTTGAATATCCCAACACGTCAGCATGCCGACGCAATAGATACACACCCAGCGAGTGAAATGTTTTCATCATGGGTTGGGTGTCGCCCTCGCTGTGCATTGCTCGGATACGTTCCAGCATTTCTGCAGCAGCTTTGTTTGTAAATGTAATCGCAAGTATTGCACGCGGATCGACACCCGATTGAATCAAGTGGTAAATGCGATGAGTAATGGTTTTGGTTTTTCCTGTTCCCGCCCCGGCCACAATCAAAAGCGGTCCATCAATATGCAGGACCGCCTGTTTTTGTTCGTCATTTAATCCATCCAGATAGTTCATAAGAGATTGAATTGTACCACACCCCAAAATTCATTTTGACCTCGCTGTTTTGCATATAAATAATTAAAAAACTGCCCGGAGACAGTTTTTTAATTACGCGGCGATGTCTTCTTTTATTTCTTCTCCTGTTGGCATTTGCCCTGCATCTACGGCATCCATAACCTCTGCATGTGTAGCTTCCGGAGCAAGACCCAAGTCACTTTTTAACTCATTGGCTTTTTGCTCGTTAACATTAGACCGATGAGTTGCTAAATCTGCTGGTGTGTCTTCTGTTTTCAAATCTGGTGTTCCCTCTGCAACGTTTGCTGTTGCCCCACCTCCCACGTCTTCTTTGTTTTTTCTAAACCCGAGCATTTCCATGAATCCCATAAAATATATTTAAAATTTAAATTTCTAATCATCTTCAACCCATTTATTCTACCATTTTTTTACTAATTTTGACAAAAATCACCAATGTTGCTATCCACATTTTGCCCATTGACCCCTCGCGCAGGACTGCTACCATTATAGATATCACGGTGTGCGCATTCAGAAATACTGAAAAGCTTGCTTTTTGGTCCAAAATCTGGATAATGCTGTGTCTATTGATAAAAACAACCAGGATCACGGATGTAACGAGCGGTTGGTTTTTTCTTTAAAATACTAGGGTTTATAGCATTTTAAAGGGAAAATTATATCAATCAAGTCTTACGGCTTATCACAAAAAACCAACAAGATATCGAGGGGGAAAGTCCAACCTCGAAGGAAATATTGAAACGAAACGCGCTGAAAGCGAGCATTTCCAACCTTTTTAATAAAAAGGTTGGTTTTGTTTTACTGATAATTACAGCTATTGCTATCCCAACCACTGTATCCGCCAGAATTATCGCCAGAACATACAGTCAAAACTCTGCTTTTTCACAAAATGTTGATAATTCTCAGTCAATGAGACTATTATCTGCCCGCACCAACGCCCAAACAAGCGCTGGTGTTGGTGGCCCAGTCGTTCCTTTGTCTCCGTCTACGTTCTCGCCCAGCTCGCTCATAGCCAGTGTTGGGCCTTCTGGGACACCAAACGAGTCATATCTATTACCATCCACAAAAGACGACGAGAGTGTCTATACCGTCAGAGACGGAGATACTTTGGGGCGTATTGCCGAATTATTTGATGTCAGCACATCAACCATACGAACAGCCAATAACTTGTCATCTAAATCAGTAATAAAACCAGGGCAAAAGCTAACTATCCCACCTGTTGATGGTGTGGAATATTCTGTTGCAAAAAATGACACTTTGACTTCTATTGCCAAGAAATTTAACGTCAGCGAGGGTGACATCGCCAGCTTTAACTATATATTAGACACATCAAAAATCGCCATAGCCACAAAACTGTTTATCCCAGGAGGTAAAACAATCTCGGCGCCAAAGCCGCGAACAACCACAACAACGCAAATTCGGCCTTCTTCTGCTGTTTCATCTTCTTCGTTAACAGGAATGTTCCGACGACCTATTCCAGGTAAATTAGTCAGCGGGTACGGAATGCGTACTCATCCTGTTACAGGAAAACGAAGTACCCACAAAGGAATCGATTTGGACGGATATACCGGCGAACCAATCTATGCTGCTGGGTCAGGAACTATTAAACGTGCGGTGAAATCAGGATGGGGTGGAGGTTACGGATTGTATGTTGTTATTGATCATGGGGCAAATGATACTTTGTATGCGCACATGTCACGCGTTGCAGTTTCATCAGGGCAATATGTTAACGAAGGTGACGTAATCGGATATGTTGGATCAACAGGACAGTCAACCGGACCTCATGTTCACTTTGAAGTCCGTCGAAACAATGGACCCGTTGCCATTAGTTCAAGTATTTTTAGATAAACAAAGAGCAGGGCGATTATGTTTATCTTATGCGGAGGATATTATAAATAAAGAACAAAGTGATTATATTTTAAAGACGATAGTTAAATAAATATATAAATTTTAAAAGCCCAAACAAAGGGGCTTTTTTATTTTCTTGACACTCTGCATTGGAACAAGTAAAGTTAAAAGGAACTTAAAAGATGAAACAAATTACAGCTTTTATGATAATGCTTGCGTTATCAATGTTTGCCGCCGTTCCAGGAACAGCACAAACACATGATTCTTATGACTTAGCCATGACCATGGAGATTCACAAAAATCAAAACACCGAGATGAAACAGAATCATCCAGCTCATGAGTCTGGAGATAGTAGATATCCTGAATGTAAATGTATGGAACTAGAATCAGGAAAAGTTATTATTGGTGATGCGCAAGATTGCTTTTGTGATATTGCAAACCATAGCCAAGATGGTTGTACAGATGAATATGTTACTTTGGCGCTTTCGATGGGTAAAGATTATCTTCCTCCAACCGGAAATAACCCAACCGATAATATGGTTGGGAAAGATAGCTATACCAGCAAGCCAGTAGTCCTGACAGGACTAACGCTGGATATGGATTCTATTAGAGGTCTTGAATTAACTTTTGAAATGTCCTTGGAATATCAAGTGAAAGAATTGCAATCCCTTGTCCAACAACAGGGATCCAGGATTGAGCAGCTAGAAAAGGACTTGGCAGAATTAAAAAAACCAAAGGTAAAAGCTTTTAATACTCATTAAAACCTTATTCCCTAGGTCTATAACTTAACGCCTCCAATATGTGGGGCGTTTTTATTTTGTCTGATTCATCTAGATCGGCAATGGTGCGTGCCAATTTAATAACGCGGTGGTAACTGCGGGGTGACAGTTTTAATTTTTTTGCACTGTCATTCAAAATCGTAGTGACCTCGGGATCAATATCAAATTTATCTAATTCTTTGACTGACATCTGGCTGTTTAATTTTACACCACTGTTCATGTCTGCAAAGCGCGCTCGCTGACGCTCGCGCGCACCAATAACACGATCGCGTATGGCGTCCGAATTCTCGCCTCGTGCAAAATCCCGGTCGGACAATTTTTCATAATCAATATGTTCGACAGCAAACCACATATCTATGCGGTCGATAATCGGCCCAGATATTTTCCGCTTGTGTCTGGCTATCTCGGCGGCGGTTGCGTCATGAACGGGTGGATTCAGAGCTGCAACCAAAATAAATTGTGTGGGAAATGTCGCAGACCCCTTGGCGCGAGAAATATTCACCACGCGGTCTTCTAATGGTTGACGTAAAGATTCCAAGACTCGTTTTTCAAATTCAGGGAATTCGTCCATAAACAAAACCCCTTTGTGTGCCAATGTTACTTCGCCGGGTTTTGGTGTTGCCCCACCACCAATAATAGAAACGTAGCTGGCCGTATGATGAGGCGACCGAAATGGCGGAGTTGTAATAATAGACGAATCCAAAGTCCCGGCAACACTGTGAATTCCGGTGACCTCCAAGGCATCATCCAAATCCAGCGCTGGCAGAATATGCGCAAAGGCCTTTGCGAGCATGGTTTTCCCTGTTCCTGGTGGTCCATGCATGGCAACATTATGACCGCCTGCGGCGGCCATTTCCAATCCACGTTTTGCGGTTTCTTGTCCGCGAACATCTGCAAAATCAATCATCGAACGCGTCGTTTTGATCTCCTGACCGACCATAGTCTGGGGTTGTGGTTCGATTTGTTTTCCACGAACTGATTCCCCTGTTTCTGGATCAGTGTCCAATAGTTGCTCGTCCAAGTGTTTAATAAGTTGATCCAAAGATTCTATCGGGTACACGGTTATGCCGTTGATCAATGCTGCCTCGACGGCGTTGCCAACCGGAACGAATAATTCAGTGAAACCTTTTTCCTTTGCAGACTGAGCGATAGGCAACATTCCACGAACCGGCAGAACGTCACCGTTTAATGATAGCTCGCCAACAAATAATTTTCCCTCGGGGTTAAATTCTATTTCGTTTGCCGACAACAGATATCCCATCGCGATTGCTATATCGAAAAATGGTCCTTCTTTTTTTATTTCTGCTGGTGCTAGCGACACGACCAGTTTTTGATTTTTGGTTTTAGGGGATTTGAACCCGCTGTTTTTAATTGCCGAGCCCACGCGGTCGCGAGCTTCCTCGACGGCTTTGTCTGGTAGCCCAACAATATTGAACGAGTGCAGTCCGTTGGTGATATCTAGCTCGACGGTAATTATTTGCCCTCGCAAATTAAAAGGTTGCGCAGAATACACACGCGAAAAAGTAGATGCCATAGAGTTTTATTATACAAAAGTTTTTTTGAAATCCCGAGGGTAAAACAAAAGACCGGCGCCTATGGCGCCGGTCTTTTGTTTATTTTTTACTGAGTACCTATTGTGCTCAAGATATAATTAAAAGCCTGTCTTACTTCGATTACTTCGTTATCTGTTGCGTCACCATCAAAAAATGCCATCACGATGAAACCTTTTTTAGTTTCCATCTGCGCTACACCGCGAAAAATATTTGGATTATAACAATCTTCGGGGTAAACCGCGATTTCACCACTTTGACGATGTCCATCTGATGGTTGATTTACCACATACCCACCGATACATCCTGGGTTTAGAGTAACCTCGCTAGCCACCAACCATTCGTCTGGTACATAAATAATTGCACCATTTTGCATTGCAACCATTTTTGTATTTTGATCGTTTAGCTCAGCTAGTTCGGTTGTTTGGGTTGTTTCATTTTGTATTTCTGGGTGATTTAGCAACCCCACAAAAACAAACGCCAATATTACTATCACAACCACCACAACCCCCATCATTACTTTTTTGTTATTCATATATTACTGGAGACGGTTATGTTGATGCTATCTTACAACTGATCGGGTTAATTACACATTTCCGCGGGCTGCTGGGTTTGCAGTCATGCGATCCATTGGAATTGGCTCTCCTGTTGTTTCGTCGGTACCAAATTTTTCTGGATTGTTTTCGATTTTATCCAACGCGTGGATGACATCCATCAATCGTGGCTCCAAAGCATTCAATGTTGCGATACGACCTTCGAACTCTTCTGTTTCGTCAGCGTTCTCTTGCTTGTCTGCGCGAAATCCGTCGGCTTTCATTTCGGCATCTGGAATAGCTTCCCAATCGTCACCATGTCCTGTTTTGTGAGCAATTTTTTCTAACTGTGATTCGATCTCGGCTTTTTCTGCTAATAACTGAGTTTTGAATTCTTGGATTTGTTCTGATGTAATATTCATATATGTATATGCTAACGTACCAACGCCCGATTGGCAAGTCTGGCCGAGACTTCGTCTATAGCAACCGTGTCTGTTGTTATGATGAGTATGTTTTCTCGGATAAAGCTGTATATAATCTGGTCTCCCTCGGAACCATCTGCGTGATATATTTCATAATTACTAGAAATATCCCTAGCAAAATCCACATTGTGAAATTGCCCTGTGTTTTGTATTCCCATCAGCCCAGCCAAATCAAACGTAATGTCTTGTTGCCATTCTATCATCCCATCAAAGGCATTATTAAAATCATCAGTAACAAGCAATAAAAATGGCGCACGAGTTGATGAGTCACCAGAATACCAACCGTACATAAAAAATGGGTTCAACGTCCTTTGCAAGGATTTTGGAATAGACGAGCTTGTTAGTTCCCACAAATCATTACTTTGTATTTGTGTTTGCCCTCCGTTATTTTTCTGGACAAAAAAGATATTTTCAATGGTGTCTTTGTCGTGCACCTCTGTTTTAAATACAGATGTCGCACGTATAATATCAAAATCTGCTATTCCCGTTATGTCTATGCCCTTGTGTTCTTCGGCGTAGACCAGAGATTCAGGGTTTTTACCCGGGAGTATATCAACCAAGCTACTTTTTACAGAGATACCCCATAATATAATCGCAACACCAATCAGCAAAAGGACTCCGGTTCCAATCAGAAAAAATAAATTCTTGCGAGACCCTGGTGAACGTCTTTCGTGTTCTGCCTGTTGTCCACGAGCTTCGTCAAAAATCTGCTGCGCAACAACTGGATCATTGGCGTTGGTGGTCTCGGTAATATCAGAGAAAAAAGTTCTGTTCGCTTGTGGTTTTGGTTTTTCAGGAACAACTGTTTCTTGGGATTTTTTCCCAGCAACGCTTGCCTGTTCTGAATTATTTTGTTTCGGTGTACCATCTGTCATGTGATTAGTATACCAAGAAAAAATCCCAAGTCTTTCACACCCACATCAAAATGTTTGACAAACACAGCAGAGAGGCGTAAGGTAAAGAAAAAATTAAATCATGGGAGCTGTACAAAATAATACTAATAGGACAAAGAGCAATAACGTCAAAAATATGATTTCCGCAGAAGAGGTCAATCTTCGGTCAATCAAATTTTTTGGAATACTGATGCCTTTGTTTTTTATCATTGTTTATATAGAAGGAGAGCAATTCGTAGGAAACGATTTTGTGTCTCCGATATTAACCCTAACTGGTTTTGTGGTGGTGCTATCCATAGTGATAGCCATTTTATCACATCGAAAATCCAAAGCCCGATTAAAAGAGCTTCGAAATATAGAGAGGTCTTATCAGGAAAAATAAAATAAAAAATACTCAACCCCCTGCGCATGCGCAGGGGGTTTTTAAATGCCAATAATGAACGTAGTGAATATACCCCAGGGCACCCTCTCTTGCTTCGCAATTCACCTTGTACCCCAGGGCACCCTCTCTTGCTTCGCAATTCACCTTGTACCCCAGGGCACCCTATCTGACGATGTCATTCACCTTGTATTTCATCGGGTGTTTGTCCTTGAGATTTGGTTTCATGTTTCGCGTGATTTTCAGTTTCACATCACGCGAAACCAGATCTACAGTGCAACAGATCGTAACGGTGGTGACACGTTCGGCAGGGTGGGTGACGGATTCGAAAAACAAGACTATCACCTGAATAATTTCCGCGTGTAACACATTGCGCTCAACAATGATTGCTCATGTCATACATCTATGCGAAACAGATCCAAAGGACATTGCAGGGAAACAGACTGTGTCCTTTATGAAAAATAGAATGTCCTTTACAGAAAACCTCTGCATTTGACAGATTGAAATAAAAGTGTAGAGTTATAAAAAATAAATAATTCTTTTAAATCTCATAAATCTCAAAAAATGAAAAAACTAATCTTTTCTATTGTATTTATTTTCGCTGGGTTAATTTCCTACGGGCAATGTGAACAACCATTTGGGAACAATGAAATCAGTACGGCCGAAACAACGGCGTGGCTAGCATGGCAACCATTTTATGTATTCGATGACGAAGATATAGATATCGGTGGAAACGGAGGCGGTGGCGGAACTGTTACTTTTCCTGGAAATGGAGGTGTCTCCCCTGGCGATTCGTCACTAGCGGGAGGATCTTTACCTACCGGATCTTGGATTCCCCACTCTTATGAAATAGAGTGGACCAGCATCAGCACAGGAATTTCGTCTTCTGCGATATGGACTGGAGTAACGAACTACACCATAACAGATTTATCTCCCGGGGAATGCTATGTCTGGCAAGTGCGCGAGATTTGCGATATCTTATCAGGAACATACACCGCATGGTCTGGACTAGATACGTTTTGCACGACACCGTGTACGTATCAGCCACAGACAATGACATCTGATATATCAGCTAGCAAAAGTGGTTTATCTATTTCGCTAAGCTGGACACCGGTTGTGATTATCAATGGTGGCCCTCAGATGGAATATGATATTCGCATTCAACAAGTGCCCGATACGTCTTGGTCTATTTTTGACCCTCTGTTGCCAACGCCTGCTGGTTTTCTAACTGAAAATGAAACATATATTTGGCAGGTTCGCAGAGACTGCGGACAGTGGTCACGTAGCGATACGTTCACCACAACAATGCCAGACACATGTGGATTAGAAATTGAAAATACGTTTTCACATACTGACGGCAAAGATGTCGTATTGGGATTTGGTGAACCTGCAGGTTTTATACTTGTCGCACCACCATCTCCTGGGACAATAATCATTTTTGCAAACAATGCTCGTTTTTTTATTCCAAAGCAATATAGTTTTGTTTTGGAAACCAGAAATCTGGGAAAGAAAAAATGGAAGAGTAGTGTGGTGACCAATTATTATAACTGTGTTGATCCAAACAGCAGTTTCATAAACCAATCTTATTGTTACCTGCTAGAGAAGCAAGCAAAAAAATCTTTCGAGTGGCGGGTGCGATATGAATGTGGTCCATGGAGCACTATTGATACATTTATTGCGGTGCCAAAACAGAAAAACGGACATCACAAAATGGATGAATCTGATTCTGTTTTAGAGCCAGAGATTGTAACCCTGCCCCCACTGTATCCAAACCCAACAAATGGTTTTGTGATACTACGAGGGTCTGCGGAAGAAATCACGGTCTATAATATATCCGGACAGAAAGTTCTGCAGAGGATCATTACAGACACATCAATGAATCTTGATTTATCATCTGGTATTTATTTATACCAGATAGATGATGGACGAGTTCACAAAATTATTATTACCAAATAATTAGGGGTAATAATTAAAACCAGCAGTATCAACTGCTGGTTTTTTATTTAACCTAATGTTTGACAGATTCAAAACAAAAGCGTAGTGTTAAGAAAAAAATTAAATTATGAGCGAAAGTAAAAACAAGCAGTACAGATTGATATCTTTTACACTTCCAGACAATCTTAATAGTTTTGGCAAAATTCAACACTTTACCCTGCCAATGGTTTGTTCTGATGATTATTTACCAATTGGTAGAATACGATTACTCCTACCAACACTATGGAGAATATTTGTATGTTCAGGTGAGCCAAAAACAAGCGATTGTCACGACTTCAAGACGATTTGCGTATCAAGTAACAATGAAATTTCTAAGCTTGATTATGATAGTGAAATTATTGGACTGGTTCAAGAAAGAACCCAAGAAGCACTACTCTTTAATTTTCAAACAAGCCCCCCTGATGATTTCTTTCTAGAGGATGATGAGATTGAGCTTATTCTTAAAAAACTTACTTATCTTTTGTCTAACTACGATGGATATGAAAAGACATATAAAGAAGTGGCGAAAATAGAAAAAATATTACTCATTCCCCTACAAAGCCACGGTGTCTTTCATTAATCAAATAATTTTTAAACCAGCAGTAATTACTGCTGGTTTTTTATTTGCCTGATAGTTTGACGTAATTTGAATAAAAGTATAGAGTAAAGAAAAAAATTAAATTATGAGCAAAAATACACCTAACGCATCCTTAAAGAAAACTATTCATGGATGGAGTGATTGGATTTCAGATATGTTACTACACGGCTTTGCCAATCCAACAATACCCAACAACGATGGTCCACAAATGGAGGTAATGTTTGATTTTCTAAATAAATCAGAAAGTTTATCTGTAGCAAATTATCAAACGGCCTTAGTAATAGAGCTAGATACACAGGTATCAAAATTAAAGTATCTAAAAGAAGAAAGGGCTTCTGGTTATATCCGTCAAATCATGAGCACTCTTTGGCATTGTTCTGACCCAACCCCAGACAAAGAGGCTTTGATAAAAATGTTTTTTGATCAAAGATTTGATGATTTACGTCTTCAGGGAGATAATATTGAAATAAAATCTTCCCTGTTACAGGTTCTCTCAAAGGGTAAGTTTGACCAGAACGAGAAAGAAAAGATTTTGGAAAAATCTGTTTGGTATATGTATAACAAAATTGACGACTCTGTTTTCTACAGCGGGGTCTTACGTTTTTGTCACCGTCAATATTCAGTCAAAAAGTTCCTTGATATGTTTTTTGAAATAATAGACAAGACCACCAAAGACAATCTTAGTCAGGGGATGTCTGTAATGTTGATTGATAAAATCGAAGAGGTTAACTATCACTACAAGGAAGTATTTAACCAGGAGTTTCCATCATTTTTAGAAAAGCTTAAGAAATATAAAAATCTTCCAGAAGGTTTTGTAGCTAAAACTGAAGAGGTTAATACATAAATTTATAATGCGGTACCAAATTGGTACCGCATTTTTAATTCCCCTCTTGTACACACAATGTGTGTACAAGCAAATACTGGGGCAAAATAAAAAAGGCCGAATAGGCCTTTTAAAAATTAAATGAAGTTTTCTATACAGAAGCCAGACATCCTGAGAACAACTGGCAAGAAAAGGAAGAATCCATACCAAATCAAGGCAGAATATCCAGCATCATGGTGGCTCATTCTTTTGTTAAAAATAAACCAGATGCAAACCACCAGAGCCACGAATACTATGCGGATAGCAATATCGGCTTCACCCTGTGTTGAAATAAATTCCAAGGCTATTCTCATGATGGTTAAAAAAACCAGCAATATAGACTCGTCTTCTCTGTAAATGCGTCGTGTATCTTCGACAAATACTCTTATATGATTCATATTATATAGTTTTATTTGCCCACAATATACTCATCCAGCCACGCAAAGTCAATCTACCTCTCTCTTTTCTACCCATGTTACAATACACCCATATGGAAACATTTATACAAGCAGACATATTTTTCTTTATTACTAGTATCGCCACCGTATTATTAACTTTGATCCTTGTGTGGGTTTTGATTCGCATCATGCTCATTTTGCGAGACATAAAACGTATCGCAAAAACATTGCGACGTGGTGCCGAAGGATTCGAATCAGTCGCCAAAAAAGCCTCTATCGTGTCCGCGGTATCAACAATATTTGGCGCTCTTGCCAAAAAGATGCACGGGGATGATAATACGAGCGACGAATAATTATTTATAACTTTTAACTTTAACTCATGAAACCAAAAACAAAACTAGGTTTAACCGCAATTGCAACTGCCGCCGGAGCATATTTTCTCTATGGCAAGGACGGTGATAAAAATCGCAAAAAATTAAAATCCTGGATGCTCCGCGCCAAAGCAGATGTTATGGAAAAGATTGAAAAAGCAAAAGAACTAGGCAAAGAAGATTACGATGCAATTGTTACCACAGTAGAAGCAAAATACAAAAAACTAAAATCAACTGATGATGTCGAGGTGCAAGCATTGATGAAAAAATTGAAATCACAATGGACCAACATCAATCGTGAAATCAAAAAAGCCACTGCCCCAGCGACAAAAAAAGCCGCAAAGAAAACTACAAAGAAAAAATAATAACCCAAACAAAAAACCGCCATGGCGGTTTTTTGTTTGGGTTATTATTTTTTTGCAATCTTCTTTTCGACTTTTTTTTCGATCTTGCGTTTGATGGCTTTGACCTCGAGCAATTCTGTCTCCCCTTCGCTACCCAATAAATATGCAAATGGATGCAATTCTGGAACATGTGTAAATACAATTTTCAACATCGCCAAGAAAGGAATAACTATAAACATCCCGACAGCTCCCCACATGGCTCCCCCAGCCACGATTGCCAAAATAGTCATCAGTGGATTCAGTTTTACTTGTGAACCTGTAATCATGGGTGTCAGAATATTATTCTCCAAGAACTGAATGATAACGAATAGAATAAATACCCATCCGGCAGTCGTGGGATCCTGCGTGGCAAACACAACAACAATAACGAACAGATACCCCAACACCGTTCCCAAATATGGAATCAGGTTTACCAGCGCCGCTATAACTCCCAAGAATATAGCGTTTTCAACACCAATAACCCAAAGCCCCAGCGAGTTTAATACCATCAGAATAGACACCACAATCGCCAATCCGCCGATATAACGCGGGGCAACACGCACCATGTCATGTAGGATATTTTTCGTGCTGGTGCGGTAACTTTTGGGTGTTATATCTAGAAAAAATTTGCCCAGCTTGTCACGATAAAACAAAATCAAAAACACATACAAGGGCAACAATGCATATTGTGCCAATGCGCTCCCAGCGGTAGAGAATAATTGCCTAATTGAATCTCCGGATAAAATACCAGAAAAACCATTTTCAAAGGATAAAAATGACAAATCCATTCCAAACCGAAACATAATCCAATCGCGGAGCTCGTTAATGTTCGAGAAAAATGTGTCTTTGATAAAAGGAATATTCTCGGCAAAATCACGAGCAAAGAAAGAGAACAAAACGCCAAACCCAATCAACACAACCAGCGCAATCATCAAAACGATTATGTTGGCCAAAACACGCGGGACATGCATTTTTTCAAGTCGTTTTGTAATAGGATAAAAAGCCAAAGCAACCAAAGTCGCCACAGCAAACGGTAGCAAAATTTTCTTTGCGACAATTAAAACAAAAACTGTTCCAGTAACAGCAACTATTCCAGCCGCCCACAAATACATATTGTTCTGTATTTTTTTATCAACCATAATATGTTTCCATTGTACAAGTATTAACCAACGCAGTACAGAACTTGTGTTGGGTATAAATATTGTCTTGTTTATTTTTTGCCAAGAAAAAAGAAAAGAATGAGAATACTCTGGATTCTGAATCCTGCGTACCCCAGGGCATCCTCTCTTTCCCTAAAGGGAAATTCACCTTACATTGCAGAATGACGCGTGAGTGACTGAAGGAAGGTATTTACTTCATCATCTCTTCTGCATCAATCAAGATTTGCCCAGCGTGATTTGCAGGATCGACTTTGGGATAGACACGCGCAATAATTCCGTCTGGGTTTATCAAATATGATCCACGATTTATTCCCATGAATGTTTTTCCAAACATTGATTTTTCTTTAAAAGAATCATATGCGCTGATCATTCCCCCGCTTGGGTCGGACAACAATATAAACGGTAGTTCATATTTATCGGCAAATTTTTTGTGTGATTTTGGTGAATCCTTGCTGATCCCCAATACCACAATCCCCTGTTTTTCAAAATCGTTATACGCATCACGAATGGCGCAAGCTTCGGCGGTACATCCTGGCGTGTCGTCCTTTGGATAAAAATAAACAAGAACCCATTTTCCGGCGTAATCTGCCAAAGTGTGTGTTTGCTCGTCTTGATCAAGCAGAGAAAACGCTGGTGCAATTGTGTTGTTTTCAAGCATAAAATTATAACTCAGGAAAATGTAAGTTTATAACAGGCTCTTGGTCAGAAATAGTTACGTTGGTAATCTCTGGGAATTGTAATAATGTCTGGGTGATTTGCGCTAGACCAGCATCTTGTTTACATTGTGTGCCCGCCAGAGGCTGTTCAAGTGTTACGTGTACGGATCCGTCTTCAAAAAAGTCCAAAGACTTGAATGAATTTTCAAAAGACCCCAAAGCTGATACATATCCCATGTCCCGATCTTTTTCAGACGCCCCACTAAACAATGCATCTAATGCACCCTCTGGAGTATTCTGACCATATAACACCGTGCGTGTTACAGGGAAAACCGCTGAACAGCTTGCGCCAGATTCCAAACTGTCTGTTTTTGGGAAAAACAAAACCACTGAATAATCTGGATTAAGCTTGTCTCCAATATCTACGCCGACTCGCCAGAACAATGATATCAAAGCTCCCCCAACCAACAATACGACCAGAACAAGAAATATCTTTTTGATCATGGGTTTATTATACACAAAAACCACAGCTTGCTGCTGTGGTTTTTGTGTATGTCGGGGCGCCGGGATCCCTCTTCCTCCACTCACCTCATATTGTTCCAAGTATTCACAGTATACTCGGGTGGGTTCCTCCATCGCCGGCCACCCTCGCTGCCCTGCTTCGCACGCTCGGGTTGGCTTCGAATCCCGGCGACATCTAATGTGTTAAAAAAACCATGACCAAAGTCATAGTTTTTTCATATTGTCGGGGCGCCGGGATTCGAACCCGGAGTCTCCCGCTCCCAAAGCGGACATGTTAGCCGTTACACCACGCCCCGATGCAACAAGAGCATGCTAGCATAAAATGGCAAATAAAAAAAGCGCCAACGGATTGTTGATGCTTTCATAAAATCTTTTTTTAATTTTGCCTAGGCTCTATTTGTGTCCAAAATGCAAATTCTAGCTTACTCCTCTCTATGCCACAATTTTCTTCTGTTGCTTTATAGAAAAGGTCATCCAGCTTCTCGAGTAAAAACTGATAATATATATCTTTTTTCAACGCTATTATCGCATTTTGTAATATAAAGCAGATTTGCTGAATTCTTTTATCGACAAAATATGCCCATTTTTCTAAAAAAGAAAAAAATTGGTCCAATATGAATTCTCTTTCAAATGCCTTGTTTTTTCTAAATTGATTGGCAAAACTGGCCCGAACAGGACAGTATGGGAAAAACAACTGGTCGTTGATAAGATTACCAATTAAAAGCTTCAAGCTTTTTAACTGCTTGTCACCTATTTTTTCAGAAATCCAATTAATTCTATTAATATAACAATCCAGATGCACATCAAATAAATAATTAATGTCATCATCCTCCAAACCCTTATTTTCAAGCTCTTTGGGGGTTATAGCCAACATAAGACTTCTGTTTTCTTTATTCACACTCATAATTGTGTTGATTTTAAGTTTAAAAAGTATTTTTTTTATTCACATACATTAAAGCAAATTTCAAGGATTAGTCAATAGTATTCCACAATATCTCTATTTTTGCCTTTTTTGTTTCTAGATCCAGAAATACAGAAATTACGTCAATTTGCCATAATGTTTCTTGTGAAACGTTATTTTCCGCCAAATAGGTCGCAATCGTCCTATGCATCCTCTCTATTTTTTTATAATCAACATTTTGTGCTGGGTTATATGTTTCACGTGAAACATACTGCTTCCCTGTTTCATGTGGAACATCTGCTATTTTTGTCTGAGCTGTTTTGACTTCCATAAAATGAATTCCTGGATCAACAACATCGCCACGTATTTTTGTTTCACGTGAAAGTTTTCCAATTATATCTATTTCTCCAACTCTTTTGCCATAATTTCTGTCCATAATAACAAATCCTTGTTTCACAAGAAACTTTTCAGCCAATTTCTCGCCAATTTCACCAATTTTCTGTGTTTCAGAAGTAAATTGTTTCATATTTTAATACCACAGAGGTTCAAACTGTATATCTCGGGCAAGATTAATCAATAAACAAATGGTAGAATTCCCTAGATACCAATGCACTGCGTTTCATATGAAACAATTATACATTACTGCTGACAGAGGTTGAACCCACAAGTTGTGAATTACTTATTTGGTGTGGCTCAGAAAACTAAGTGTTGATAAAGAAAACTTGTTTCACGTGAAACATATTTAAAAAAGCTGGGTTATATGCACAATAATTTTTGATGTCCTTGATAAAACACTGATAAATAAGGGTTTCAGAAAAGTAATGGACATTTACGCGGTGGATAAAGGACATGAATATTGTGTCTTATACACCTTATACCCGGTTTTATCCACAGGTTTGGATAAAAAGGTGTTTATATTGAATGTTCTTTAAGGACATCAAAAAGAGCTTGTCCTTTAGGCGGGTATAAAGGACAACTACCATGTCTTTTAGAGAACATGTTTATTAATCAAAACAAAGACACAACCAGATCAAACATCACCCTAAACAACGCCATATCATAATAGCTATTGATTTTTATGCATTTTACAGTATACTTTGCTCT
>JAOULM010000037.1 GCA_029882015.1 Candidatus Nomurabacteria bacterium | reverse complement strand
CTTTATTTTATTACAACTATGGATTACTGTTGTGTGGTCTTTCCCTCCCATTTTACGCCCAATCATTGGATATGAAATATTGAAATCCTCGCGTAATAGATACATTGCGACCTGTCGACAACGTACAATTTCCTTGCGACGTGTTCTCTCATATACGGTTTGTGGGTCAATATCGTAAAATTGCGATACTACCTCGACTATTTCCTGTATAGAAGTGTTTTTTCGTGGGGAAATATTGTTTTTTATTATATTTTTTACCTCTAAAATGTTTAAATTTCTTCCTTTTATTTCAGCCTGCATACCTGTTGTGTTTATAATCCCCTCTAATTCACGAATACTACCTTGTATACTCTGAGCCAAGTGTTGCAATGCATCTGTATCAGCAAAAACACTATATTCTTTTGATTTTGTGGTTAAAATAGCCATTTTTGATTCATAATCAGGTTCAGAAATATCTACAATCATACCAGCACCAAAACGTGTTTTTAGACGATCTTCCAATATTGGAATATGATTTGGGTGTTTATCTGAAGAAAACACAATTTGTTTACCATTATCATAAAGATAATTAAACAAATGAAATAATTCTTCCTGACTTTTCTCTCTACCAGATAAAAACTGAACATCATCCATAATTAAAACATTATATTTACGATATTTTTCTTTGAAAACATTAATTCGTCCATTTTTTAATGAATTTACATAATCATCTGTAAATTTATCTGAACTAGTATAGAAAATTTTTATTTCAGGATATTTCTTTTTTAATGTGTTCCCTACTGATTGTAGTAAGTGTGTTTTTCCAAGACCTGTTGGCCCATAAATAAATAATGGATTATAGCTACCAGGTTTATGTATGATTGCTTGGGTTGCAGAATAAGCCAATTCGTTAAACGGACCAATAATAAAATTATCAAAAGTATATCGTGGGTTAAGGTTTGTTTCCCTATCTATATATAGGTTCTGCAAGGGTAATTCATTTGTTGGTTGGTTTTTTAATAACGGTGATTGTGTTTGTTTTTGTTTTGGTATATTTTTAGAAACAGTATATTCAACATTACGTAGTCCAGGGTAGACCTCACGTAATGATTTTAATATTACTTTATGGTATTTTGTTGAAAGCCATTCTTTGGCAAAAGCGTTTGGAACACCAACATATACAACCCCACCGTTTTCTTTTGTGATATAGGTTTGTTTAAACCAAGTGTTAAAATTGGCTTTGGAAATTTCTTTCTCTATTTCCATAAGAGCAGATTGCCAAGTTGTTTGAGTATCAATCATAAAAGTATTAACATAATTATACCAAACAGAAACCCTAGTCAAAAATTTTTATGTATTTGAAAGTAGAAAAATATAAAAACAAGAGGAAAATCTATTTTAAACATTATAAACTTTGAAAAATTTTTCAAAGTTTATAATACTGAGAATAATATGTTTGACGGGTAATATGTGAATATAATAATTTATATATATACCAAACAAGATGTATTATCATGCTTTCTCCCTGGATCCATTATGTGGTCTGGGGTTTTTAATAAAAAACTTGCAATTTTAATGGTTTTCATGTAGTATCACACGATATTGAATAACAGCTTATGTCATTTACCTATAAACCAAAAAAGAGAAAACGAGCAAAAACCCACGGTTTTTTGTCACGTATGAAAACAGTTGGGGGGAAGCTAGTAATCTTGCGACGTCGTCGTAAAGGACGTGCGCAATTAGCTGTGCAACCATCACGTAAAATCGCTAAATTCTAATATTATCAAACAAAAAATCGCCAATAGGCGATTTTTTGTTTGATAATGTTAGAATTAACCTTTGGTTAAATATAATAAAACAGAAGTTTTATTTCTTCCCCGCTCGTTTTCGGCTAGGTTTTCGTTGTCCAATCAAGAATTTCTTTGGATCTTCTGATATATCGATAAAATCATCTACAGCTTCGCGCAACATACTGGATGTTGATTTACCAAACGCCACAGCCTCTACTTGGGTCATAGTCTGCAAATACTGCACTAATGGCACGTAATCACCATCACCTGAAACTATAATAATAGCGTCCATTCTAGGGGCCATTTTAATAGCATCTACCGCTAATCCAACATCCCAATCACCCTTTTTAGCACCAGATGAAAAAACCTGCAGGTCTTTGACTTTGGTTTCAATACCACGTTTTGTTAATGCCTCGAAAAAAGTACTCTCTTCCCCACCTTCACTGGCAATAACATAGGCGATTGCCCTGATTAATTTACGTCCAGCAACAGCGTGATCCAGGATTTTTCCAAAATCAACGTTTTTCCCATATAAGTTACGGGCGCTATGATATAAATTTTGTGCGTCGATAAACACAGCTACGCGTTGATCTGGGTGTTTAATAATGCTCATAAGTATAAAAAATATAGGTTAAGAAATAATAAGTATGAAAATATGGCAACAACGCCATAGTATTCATTATAAATCATTTTAGGTAAAATCACATGTTATTAGATTATTAGACAGAGGTTCAACCTTTGTCAGTGACGATTCCACTAAAAAATCCCCTGTTTATAGGGGATTTCTAAGAAATTAAGCTTTCAGTTTTAGATCTTTTACGATTTTATCAAATCGAGCCATAGCTTTCTTTTTTAGATAATTTAAATGTTTTCGGCGTGTGGCAACCATTTTTACCAAACCACGACGGCTGTGGATGTCTTTTTTGTGTGTTTTAAGGTGTTTTGTTAATTCCTTGATATTTTCAGACAAAAGAGCGATTTGAACCTCTGCAGATCCTGTGTCGCCATCTTTTGCACCGTGTTTTTTAACAATTTTTGATTTTTTCTGTGTTGATAACATAGTTCGTAGAATATAGCACAGGTTCAGAAAAAACGCAAGAAAAAAGCCCTAACATAATTATGAAAGGGCCATTTGTTTTGATATATCTTTATTTTTATTTAAATCCAGTAGTTTCTTTCTGATAATAATATTAATTACTCTAGAAGCCTTTTGATTATAGGCTTTTTTGCGAAAAGCAGGTGCTTCCAGGTATGTTTGGTTATGATTTTTCCAATCTTCTAAATAATACTTTTCAGCCAAGGAAAACTTGAACCTATTCCCCCCATATAGTAGATAGAGACACTTTTTAAGAAAATAGTTTTCAAAAAATACAGGAAATAGTATTAAAAAGAAGGGTACTGGAAAGGAATATATAATATTACCCCTTGTAAAAGAAAGGAGAATAAACCAAATAATAAAGACAGGAAGTACTACAAATAACAAAAGTATATTATTTTTCATAATTTTAAGTTTTAATTTAAGTATAAAATACACCAAATTTGTATTTTTGTCAAAAAATATGTGTAAAACAGATATTATTTTGCGACATTGATATATAATAACGATATGGATATACATACTGCCACTCGGCGATTCTTGGAATATATGGAAATAGAAAAAGGTCGTGCTTTGCGGACTATTCAGAATTATGAACATTACCTGTCTGTTTTTGTTAATCAAACAGGTATTAAAACCCCAGCAAACATTAATCGCGAGATGGTTCGCGAATTTCGACTATGGCTCAATCGTCAGTCAAATGGTAATAACCGCGAAACAGGTAAAACCATGTCCAAAAAAACACAGAACTATTATCTGATTGCACTACGGACATTTTTGAAATATCTCATACGTGATGGACAACAGACTATGGCTGCTGACCAGATCGAGCTTGCCAAGATCCCTGAACGTCATATTGACATAATTACTAGCAGTGAATTGGTGCGACTGCTCAGCGCGCCTGATAATGAAAAAGATATCGAGCAAAAACATCGCGACAAAGCAATCTTGCAGGTGCTATTTTCGACTGGGTTGCGTGTTTCAGAACTGTGTTCGCTGACTCGTGATATTGATTTAACCCGTGATGAATTTTCCATACGTGGCAAAGGTGGCAAAGTCCGTGTGGTATTTTTATCAGATGCTGCGAAACAAACTTTGCATGACTATCTGAAAATCCGCAAAGACATGAGCGAGATGTTATTCGTCAGTGTTTCAAAAAATAAAAGCAAAACCATGGACAATCGCGGTCTTGACCGACGTTCGATTGAACGAATTGTAAAAAAATATGCGACGATTGCGGGAATCACCAAAAAGGTAACCCCCCACGTTATTCGTCACTGCTTTGCAACAGACCTATTGTCTAACGGTGCTGACATCCGCGCAGTGCAACAACTGCTGGGTCACGCAGACATCAGCACTACGCAAATTTATACACACGTCACAGATAAACATCTGCGCGAGGTTCACAAGCAATTCCATGGTAAAAAATAAAAAAAAGCCTCTACAAAAAATGTAGAGGCAAAATGAAAGTGGTTTATCAGGCTCCCAAACCATAAGATAAACCCAAACTGTTGTTTTGTATCATGTTGGTTAGGAGAGGTCAACGCAAGCTGTGAACCAGCGTTGACCCCCTATCAACCAACAACCATTACAATTTATAATTTGAAAGCCTGGTAAAAACTAGACATTTTTTTAAATAAATAAAAAATTATTCATTATACCCAGACCCCCAAATTATATATATCTTTGTTTTAATGGTTAATAAAGGGATCAGCTTTGGCAGGTGCCTCTGCCGATCCCATCAACCTTAAACCTATTTATAATATAACCACAAACAATTTTTTAATGCAAGTGTTACAATATTTCTATGCCAGATACATCTTTTGATTATTTTGACCAAGCATACCGAACAGGATCGGATATTTGGTCACATATTCCTTATTACAAAACTATTTTGTCTATGTTACCAGCGCACCAGAGTGGCGCGATGTTGCTCGAATTGGGCTCGGGGCGCGGTTTGTTGGTAAATAAACTTGTAGAAAACGGATATCGAGTTCTGGGTGTGGACTATATTAAAAATATCGTAGATAAAAATAATGCAGACTTAAAATTACAAAAAATGTCAGACAAGGCGCGGTTCGTTGTTGGCGACGCTCGGGATATTCCTTTTACTGACGACAGTTTTGACGTTGTGGTTTCGGTGGGGCTATTGCAACATATTGGCGAGAATGACTGGGAAACAGTTATTCGCGAGATTGCGCGGGTAACAAAATCTGGTGGATATGTGCTGATATCTAACCTGTCTAAAAAGACACCGCGATTTTATGATTGGTCCCCTGCCCAATCCGATCAACAACACTATGAAAAATTCGGCGTGTCATATTATTTTTTCACCGACCCAGAAATAGAACAAATGTTTACAACCCAAGGTTTTGAACTGATCGAGCAACAAACGGAAACCTTTGAATCAAAAAGCGACCCGGATGACCGGATCGCGTTAAACTTTTCGTTGTTTAAGAAGTAAAAAATAAAATTAAGACTATAGACTGTTTG
>JAOULM010000011.1 GCA_029882015.1 Candidatus Nomurabacteria bacterium | reverse complement strand
AACAAAATCTTTCATCATCGTACGAGGGATTTGGCTCATTGGTACGGAGCGCTGATTTGTTAAAAAGAATGGTTCATGGCGAGGAAAACTTGCCCGAGATTTTTAGCTTATTTGAATCCAGTTATATTTTAGTGCAAAGCAAATCATTACAACCTGTTCATATTCCAGCATTTGAAACAATAATGATGCTTCGTATTTTGTACCATTTGGGGTATTGGTCTGCGGATGATGAATATTGGCTCGTGCAGGATCCAGTAACTCTGGAGCTTTTGGATCGGATAACCGAACGTGTTCCACAATACATGACTACGATTCGCCGGTCACTGAATATGTCACATTTGTAGCATGGTATAATTTTGTCATATATGGATGATGAACCTATCAAGAAAAAAATAGAAGAGTCAGAATCACGATTGTATAAAACAGGGCAGTCTGGGGTAAACCCTCGCAGAAAAAAGAGAGCCTCGTTGGCTACGTCTCATCGGACTGTTCCGCGGTCATGGACCGCCCAGGAACGCTCATCACCACGTAAACAAAAATCCCTGCCTTCGTCATTGTTTAAAAAAATGTTTTTCATATCATTAAGTTTTTTTATTTTCGCCGCAGCTGTTGGAGTAATTCTTTTCGTTGGTGGGTCAACAACAGTTTCAAATGAAAAAATTGATATCGAGTTGCTGGGACGAGCATTTGCAGACGGTGGGGAACCATTGGATTTGCAGGTGGTTGTTACAAACCGAAACGCAGCAAACCTCGAGCTGGCAGATTTGGTAATCAGTTACCCAGAATCGTCACGCGTCGATAGTCCTGTGACGCGGATTCGTAGGTCACTAGAAACAGTTCAATCTGGGCGTTCACAAACCGAAGACGTCTCGTTGGTACTATTCGGCGAAGAGGGAGACATTCGCACAATCAACGCACGTTTGGAATACCGTATAGCGGGGTCAAACGCAATTTTTATACGAAACGCAACATATGACGTAACTATTCAGTCATCACCTGTACAGATGATTGTCTCTGCTCCAACCGAAACCATCCCAAACCAAACAATCGAATATCGTATTCATATAACATCAAACAGCGCTGACCCGGTAGAGAATATGTTGCTCGAGCTGGAATATCCGTTTGGTTTTGAATTCGACTCGGCATCACCAGAGCCAACATACGGGACAAACAAATGGGCCATAGGAGACTTGCCTGCTAATGCAACTCGGGATATTCGTGTTCTGGGAGTTTTACGAGGGTTCGAAGGGGACGAACGAGCCGTTCGTGCAACTCTGGGGCGTCATACAGAACAAAACAAACGAGACATCACAACTGTTTTCCAAACTCTGGTTCAGTCAACACGTATTCGTTCTGCATTCCTAGAGGCATTGCTCGTTGTGAATGGTCAATCCGGGAGTGCGACCGCAAAACCCGGAGACAGGGTAAGAGTAGATATTGCTTATCGTAATACAACTCCGTTTACGTTGCGTGATGTAGAACTGAGCGTTGACGTCAGTGGTCCAATTTTTGACCCAGCAAACATCGAAGGTTCATCTGGTTTTTATGATTCAAATAGTAGAAAAATAATATGGACAAAAAGCAATTGGCCACAGTTTGGTTCGTTGGCACCTGGATCAGCTGGGGATGTTTCATTTACCTATCGTATCCCTCAGAATATTAGTTTGACCATCAATAATCCAACGCTGGAAATGTCTACCAGCATGAGCGCACGTGATGAAAATAATAAATTATTATCTGGAGATTTTGTAGATAGCGCATCTGTCCGTATTGGATCTATTCTCCAGTTAATTTCAAAAGCCACACACTATAGCGGGGCAATTACAAACAGTGGTCCAATGCCTCCGCAAGCAGGGCAAACGACTTCGTATACAATCAATTGGCAACTTTCAAACACCGTTAATGATGCAAACAATGTCGTTGTAAAAACAACACTGCCTCCGTTTGTGGAATGGGGTGGTCAATGGTCACCAACCAATCAGAATGTTACCTATGATTCATCACAACGACAGGTTACTTGGAATGTTGGAACTGTTAACAGTAATCAAACATCGAATGGTCCGCAAGTTTCTTTCCGTGTCGAGATAACACCATCTAGCTCTCAGGTTGGCACATCAGCCTCTTTGACATCAACAGTGTCATATTCTGGAAAGGACGCATTTACCAGCAATAGTCTGTCTGGATCCAAATCAGCTCTATCAACACGTATTTTAAATGACAGTTCATCGATTGGTATAGATGGGGTAGTCCTGCCGTAGATTTTTGAATGATTTTAAGGTACAGTAGGGTATCTATGAGTGAAAAAACCGACATAACAATGGAAAAAATAGTATCTTTGTCAAAGCGCCGAGGGTTTATTTTCCCTGGGTCAGAGATTTATGGTGGATTGGCAGGAACGTATGATTATGGGCCATTGGGGTCACTACTAAAAGAAAATATTAAACAATCGTGGTTGAACAAATTTGTTCACAGTCGTACTGATATGTATTTTGTTGATGCAGCCATTTTAATGAATCCAAAAACATGGGAGGCAACAGGGCACGTGGATCATTTTTCAGATCCAATGGTGGAGTGTGAGAAATGTAACAAGCGTTTCCGCGAAGACCAACTTGAAGACAAAGAAATCTGTGAATCTTGTGGTGGAAAACTTGGTTCAGTAAAACAATTCAACATGATGCTTCAAACCAAGGTCGGAGCGGTAGAAGATTCAGCATCAACAACATATCTGCGCCCCGAAACGGCGCAGGGGATGTTTGTGAACTACAAAAATATCGTTGATACGATGGCCCCAAAACTACCATTTGGTATGGCGCAAATTGGAAAAGCCTTTCGTAACGAAATTACTCCACGTGATTTTATTTTCCGTGTACGTGAATTTGAACAAATGGAGATTGAATATTTTGTAAATCCAGCAGAGTGGGAAAAATATTTTGAATACTGGAAAGACGAAATGATTGAATGGATGGGTGCGATTGGTTTGGATATGTCCCGTGTACACGACGTCGAGGTGGGGGATGATGACCGTGCACACTATTCATCTCGTACAATTGATTTTGAATTTGAATACCCATTCGGGCAAAAAGAATTATATGGATTGGCATACCGTGGTGATTATGATTTAACTAAACATGCAGATTACAGCAAGACCAAATTACAATACACCGATCAGACAACCAACGAAACATTTGTACCTCATGTTATTGAACCATCAATGGGGATGGACCGGACAATTTTAGCAGTTTTACTTTCTGCATATCGAGAAGATGTTGTGGGGGACGAGCCTCGTGTTTATCTTGATTTCAAACCAAACATGGCTCCCTATAAAATTGCCGTATCACCACTGATGAAAAACAAACCAGAATTGGTAGAAGCTGCTCAGCGGGTATTCGGGCAATTAAAATCAAAATTTGGCAACGTCGTGTGGGATGATAATGGAAACGTTGGTAAACGATATCGTCGTCAGGATGAAATCGGTACACCATTTTGTGTGGTGATAGATTATGAAACATTGGACGACCAGGCCGTGACTGTTCGCGACCGAAATACCACAGACCAAGAACGAATCGCAATTGATGACCTAGAGAATTATTTCGTAGAAAAACTATCATAATATGAAAAAACCAAAAACGACGATATTGAAAAACGGTGTTACCGTTGTGACAGTAGCTATGCCAGGGAACCCAACGGTTACGACCATGGCACTGTGTAATACAGGATCACATTTTGAAACACCAGAAACCAGCGGGATTTCTCATTTTTTAGAACACATGGTATTCAAGGGAACCAAAAACAGAAACAGACGAGACATTATGCATGCATTGGATTCCATGGGATCACAGACAAATGCGTTTACAGGCGAAGAATACACAGGGTATTACGCCAAGGGCGCACAAAAATCATGGTCAAAAATGTTGGACATCGTATCTGATATTTATTTGAACCCAGCCTTCCCAGAAAAAGACCTGGAAACTGAACGTGGGGTAATTTTGGGCGAGATTGATATGTATGAAGATAACTTCAAGGTCAAAGCCGTTATCGAATTTGAAAATCTACTCTATGGTGATCAGCCAGCCGGGATGCCGATTTTGGGACCCAAAGAAAATATTAAAAAATTCACCCGAGATACATTCTTGGGGTATCGAAAACAACATTACGTTGCAGATGCCACCACTATGATTGTTGCTGGTGACATCAATCATCGCGACGTAGTAAAACAAGCGCAAGATTTGTTTGCAGATATTTCGACTTCACGTAAAACAAAAAAACAAAAAATAAAAACTTCCCAGAAAAAACCTGCAGTGCGAGTGCATTATAAAAAAACTGACCAGGCTCATATGATTTTGGGGGTTCATGGGTTTTCATATGGCGACAAGGATTTGGTTGTTGGAAATGTTTTGGCTACCGTATTGGGGCAGGGGATGAGCTCTCGATTGTTTGAAAAAATCCGCGAGGAATTGGGATTAGGATACTACGTCAAAGCCTCTCAAGACGCATTTGTTGATGCTGGGTCTTTTGCTGTGTTATCTGGGGTTGATCCAAAACGCATTGATACTGCCATTACTGCAATTTTAGATGAAATTCGTCGATTCGTTGATGAATCAGTAGGAGACAAGGAGCTGAACAAAGCAAAACAATATTTGATGGGGAATCTAATGATGCAATTGGAATCATCAGATAGTGTTGCCGAATGGTTTGGGTTGCGGTCAGTTCTGAAACAGGATCTGGTAACCCCAGCAGAATATACTAAACAAATCCGTGCAGTAACATCTGCAGACATCAAACGTGTCGCTAAAAAACTGTTTGTTGATAAACACTTGAACCTATCAATTGTTGGTCCATACAAAGACGACAAACGTTTTAAAAATATTCTAAAATTCTAAACTTGACTAAAAAAATGGATAAGTATATTCTGTTTGTGAAATAAAGGTTTTTTGTGTCAAAAAATCCGCAGTACCTCATAAAAATATGGGCAAAAACCACCGATACTTTAACATTATCAAAGTAAATTGAAAGTCATTATTGCTTTGATATTTAATTAATTGGTGTGAGTCCCAAAAAAGACAAAATGATAGGGCTTAATTGAGGTTTTTAAACATAGAAAATACTTTTATTTCACATTGTTTTTTAAAGTTGTTATAAAATCATTACAATTTGATGACACTTATTTGTATGATTTATGATAAAAGTCTCGGATTTATCCGGGGCTTTTTTTGTGCAAAATTTTCTCATTGGTACATTTAGGGATATTCATGGTATTATTTGTGTATGAAAATACCTCAATCGCGAACAATAGATATTTCTCCTAAAAGTATCTTTTTATTTTTGGCGATAATCGCCGTTGTCGCTGTTTTATGGCAGGCAAAGCAGATTATATTACTGATTTTGACATCGGTCGTTTTAGCGTCGTTCATCGAGAGACCAACAACATGGTTAGAAAATCATAAAATCCCACGAATCGTTTCTGTATTGTTTTTTTATCTCATAGGGTTTGCTATTTTTGGCAGTATTTTATATGTCTTTGTCCCATTGTTTTTTGATGAACTAGGAAGTCTTGTGACTCTTATCCCTGCAGATTCACAGGCGGCTGTTGTTATTGATTTTGTAAAAAATGGAGGTTTCTCGCTGGGTGTTGATGGTGCCAGGCAGGCTTTGCCGAGTTTAGGAGGGGATATTTCAACCGGAGGATTGTTTCAGGCAATTTCTACATTTTTTGGTGGGGTATTGAACTTTGTTTTAGTCTTGGTTATTTCATTTTACTTGGCTATTCAAAAAAATGGAATTAGTCATTTCTTGCGATTGGTCACACCAATACAGTACGAGGGACGAGTTATCAGTATTTGGAAGCGCACACAGGCAAAAATTGGGGATTGGTTCAAAGGGCAATTATTTGTTGCGTTAATACAGTTTATGCTTACATTTGTTGTTTTGACACTAATTGGAATGCCGTACGCACTGTCTTTGGCTTTGTTGTCTGGTATTCTGGGGATTATACCGTATGGAATTGTGTTGGCTACGATACCGGCTGTGGCTGTTGGATATTTGTTCGGTGGTGTCAAGATGGGAATTATTGTAATGGTATTATATTTTATATTTCAGCAATTGGAAAATTATATATGGCAACCGGTAATTATTCGTCGCACCACAGGGGTTCCATCGTTGATGGTTCTGCTGTCATTGATTATCGGAGCCAAGCTGGCTGGTGTATTGGGGTTGATTCTGGGAATGCCGGTGGCTGTTCTATTGATAGAGCTCATGCGTTCGTACGAAGAGCGAAAACTTGCACAGATGAAGGTCTCGGAGTAATATCGTTATCATGTCAGACAAAAAACCTTTTTATATAACAACAACACTGCCTTATCTGAATGCTAGCCCGCATGTGGGTTTTGCGATGGAAATCATACGCGCTGATGTGGTCGCCAGATACAAAGAGGCAACAGGTCACGAAGTATTTTTTAACACAGGAACAGACGAACACGGGCAGAAAATTTATCAAAATGCCATAGATGCTGGTAAAACCCCGCAGGACTTTACAGATGAAATCGCAGAACAATTCCGTGGTCTAAAAGACAAGCTGGGAATTTGGGATGGGCTGACTTTTATTCGGACTACAGACAAGCACCATGAATCATCCGCACAGATATTTTGGGGGCGTTGTTTGGATAATGGATATATCTATAAAAAAAGCTACACAGGTTTATATTGTGTAGGTTGTGAATTGTTTGTTACTGACAAGGATTTGATTGATGGAAACTGTCCAGAACATCCAGGGCAAAAACCAATCGAAGTCTCCGAGGAAAATTATTTTTTCAAATTCTCTGCGTTTCAAAAACCACTACTTGAATTATATGAATCACGTCCAGATTTTGTGGTTCCAGATTTTAGATTCAACGAGATCAAAAAATTTGTCGAAGGTGGACTGCAAGATTTTTCAATTTCACGTGTGGCAGAAAAAATGCCGTGGGGGGTTCCAGTTCCTAGGGACGATAGTCAGGTTATGTATGTCTGGTTTGATGCCTTGGTGAATTATATATCGACATTGGGGTGGCCCGAGGATAATGATACATTTGAGAAATTCTGGACAAATGGAACACCGACTCAGTATGCCGGCAAGGACAACCTGCGTCAGCAGTCTGCAATGTGGCAGGCAATGCTGATGGCGGCTGGACTACCAACCAGTTACCAGATTGTGATTAATGGTTTTATTAATAGTGGTGGACACAAAATGTCTAAATCGCTAGGTAATGTGATTAATCCCTATGATATTGTCGAGAAATACGGAACTGATGCACTGCGGTATTACTTGTTGCGCCATGTTAGCGCTTTCGAAGATAGCGACGTAACTATGGAAAAATTTCATACGTTGTATACAGCAGATCTGGTAAACGGTATAGGTAATCTAACCAGCCGATTGTTGAACATGGTTGAAAAATACGAGGTGGAATATGATGCAGATGAATTGTTAAATGATAACACTGTGTCGCTAGAAATATTACGTCCGATGCAGGATGCCTTTCGCCATGACAGAGCCATGGAGGAAATATGGAATAATAACGTAAACGTTATTGATAAAAATATCACAGAATATGAACCATTCAAGAAAATAAAAACAGAGCCGGAAACAGCAAAAGAGTTTTTGATAGAACAAGTCAAAACATTGGCAAACATATCGTTAATGTTGCAGTCATATATCCCAGAAACAGCTCAGAAAATCGCAGATGCAATTCGAGCAAAGAAAAAACCCGAAGAACCGTTGTTTGGCAGGGTGGAGGAATAATTATGAAATACGAATACATTGATACACATTCACATTTGAACCTGAATCATTTTGATAATGATCGGGATGATATTGCGCAGTTGTGTGCCGAAAAATCTGTAGTAACGATTACTATTGGAACAAATCTGGATGATTCAAAATTGGCGGTAGAGCTGGCTGATAAACATGATAATTTATATGCAATTGTGGGAATTCATCCAACTGAGGTTGGCAAAGTAGGTGAGATTGAACCTCACTCACTTGAAAAATTACTGAATAATCCAAAAGTCGTCGGAATTGGTGAATGTGGTTTGGATTATTTTCGTTGCCCTCCAGAAATGTATGAAAAACAAGAAACAGTATTCCGATCGCAGCTGGATTTAGCGACTGAGAATGATTTACCTGTAATGCTACATGTTCGTCCATCACAGGGAAGCATGGATGCGTACATAGATGTTTTGAAAATCTTGTCTGAATACAAAAAACAACATGGCGATATGCTGCGCGGGCAGGCTCATTTTTTTGTGGGAACAGCAGATATTGCTCAGCAATTCATAGATTTGGGATTTTATATATCATTCACTGGGGTAATTACGTTTACATATGATTATAATGATGTGATAAAAATGGTGCCAGGTGACAAAATTTTATCCGAAACAGACAGCCCATTTGTAGCCCCGGTGCCATATCGCGGTAAACGCGCCGAACCCTGGCAGGTTATATCAGTTGTAGAAAAAATCGCAGAAATACGCGATCAGGACCTGGAAACCACCAAAAAACAACTGATGGATAACGCAAAAGAACTGTATAAAGTTTAAATTGACTCCGTAGTCTTTTTCTGGTAGATTACATCCACTACTAGGTCTCGGCCTGGTATATATTACAAGATAAACCTCGCAAACTTCTGCAGTGAATCAAGATTCCCGCCTACACGGGAATGACGCTTGGAGGGGAGTGAGAATATTTATATGGCAAACAATAGTGAAGCTATTGTAGAAGACATCTCGATGCCTCGTGTTTACGAGCTGGGATATAATCTTCTTCCGACTGTGCCCGAAGCCGATGTACTGGCCGAGGTCAAAAAAATAAAGGACAAGATTACCGAATTAAAAGGAATCGAAATTGATGGCGAAGAGCCGTTGTTGATTGATCTTGCGTATGACATGATCAAGATTATCGACAACAAGCGTATTCGTTTTTCACAAGCATATTTTGGATGGATCAAATTTGATCTTTCTCCAGAGATGATGACCGAATTGAAAAAATGGTTGGATGAAAATTCAAACATTTTACGTCATTTGTTAATAATCACTGTACGTGAAAATACTCGCGCACCAAAGAAATATCTTGGGCGTAAAAAAGAGGTATCAAAACGTGATGATGCCGCAGATATGGTTTCTGAGCTACACGACCCAAAACGTGTTGCGGAAGAAACAGAAAAAAAGAAAGATGAACCGGCTCAAATCGACGAAAATAAAGTCGATGAAAAAATTGACGAGCTGGTTGGTGAAGAGTAAAATATATACAGTTATTAACTTAAGCACCTTTTTCTAATATGTATCTGAACAAAGCACTTATTGCGGGAAACCTAACACGTGACCCAGAACTGAAATCATTACCATCAGGATCAAAGGTTACCACTTTTTCTGTGGCAACTAACCGTGTTTGGTTTGATGCAAACAAACAAAAACAAGAGGCAACAGATTATCATAATATTGTGGTGTTTGGACGTCAGGCAGAAACTAGCGCACAATACCTAAAAAAGGGAAGCGGTGTGTTAGTCGAGGGGCGTATACAAACACGTAGCTGGGATGGACAAGACGGAAAGAAAAATTACCGAACCGAAGTTGTTGCCGATCGTGTACAGTTTGGAGCTCCACCACGTGGTGGAGACGCCGGAGGAGCACCAGCATCGTCTCCATCTGGAAACAATGCTCAGCCTGTTGCTAGCGCTCCAGAGATGGTAGATTATCCAGACGCAGATGAAAACCCAGAAGATATTCCTTTTTAGATTTAAATTATTCACCTTAGATTTGTCGTTCTGAATTTATTTCAGAATCTAACATCAAGATTCCCGCTTATGCGGGAATGACATTCAACCTTAATTATGACAAAACAATGTTTTTTCAAGCAAAATGGTATCAAACATGTTGACTACAAAGATCTTGATATATTGCGACGATTCATTACATCTGCTGGTAAAATAATGCCACGCAAGCGTAGTGGAGTGTGTTCAAAAAATCAACGCAAGCTTTCAGTCGCCATCAAACACGCACGATTCATGGGATTGCTCCCATATATCGAAGCGTAACGATAACAAAAAAAATCCCTGAAAGGGGATTTTTTTTGTTATACTGGTAATATAACCGTTAATCAAACGTCATAGTTTATATATGAATAAAAATAAAGGATCAGCAATCATAGCTCTTATTATCGCCGTAGTCGTTATCGCTGGGGTGGGTATTGGTGTTGGAGTTGGTGTAAGCCAGAAAAACCAAAACAAACAGCCAATCCTAGACGAAACACCATTTGACCCATTGAATGGAATAACAGACCCTCAAGAGCAACCAAATAATGGACAGGTTAATAGCCAGCAACCACCCGCAGGGCAAACAAACTATTCGGATAACGGAATTAGTTTTACGTATCCAGATAATATGGTTGATGAATATAATTGGTCAAACCCATTTATGCCAACAGGCGGGTCAGTTCAACCGAATGCTCAGCATTTGATAACCATAACTCGTTACATAGATGAAATATACTGTACCGCTGCTGACCCTAGTGAGCGCCCGTGTGATCCACAGACGCGCAACCCATCAATCATGTGGCATATTTTAGACACTCCTATTACTCAGATTGCTAATTCTATCAGTGTACCAACTCAATCGATAAACTTTAATTCAGGATCAAATCAATATGCTGCAATATCTTTTGATTTTGGAGTAGAAGGAGAAGGGGTAGAACAATATCTTATTGATTTTGGAGGCAACAAAACTTTGTTAGTCACTCAGAGATACATTGACGAAGGATCTCTTCCTGCTTGGTCAAGTGTTCAAGACTTTTTAACACGCTCTCAACAGCGCGCTCTTACTCACAGTATTTTGGACACATTGGTGTTTACAAATACTTCAGCAACTAACCCAGGTTCACAACGTCAGTCAAGCCAAACTATGGATATTCAGCTATATTTTGGAAACAATATAACAGACCCAGGAGTTCTGAATTGTCAGACAACCTATCCAACCACCCGAACAATTCCGCAGACAACAGGTGTTGCTCGCGCTGCCTTGGAACAATTGATTGCCGGCCCAACACCAGCCGAGAGAACAGCAGGGTATATCACATCAGTCTATTCAGACTTTACTATCGATTCTTTGAGTGTGTCCAATGGAACAGCTTTTGTGAGCTTTAGTGCTCCAAGTGGTTTCGGACCAGGTGGAACATGTGGGTATGCCATGGTTCAATCACAAATTAGAAATACACTAATACAATTCCCAACAATTCAACATATAGAGATTGTAGAAATAAATGGATCTCCAGCTCAGAACACACTGCAGGCGCTGATTTAAAAACTTCATACTAAAAAACCACCCATCTAGGGTGGTTTTTTGTAATAAAAGGGAAGCTTGTACGTTATCTATAATACAAGGTAAATATGCAAAAAATAATAGCTTGACAAAGCTATCGTTTAATGCTAATATTCATTTTATGAAAACTCGAAATTACAACTGTATGACTCATTCACCTGCATATATTGTGCTAGGCGCTTTTGACATGCAAGATATTTCGAGTATTTAATCTCCTGGGGGAAGAAAATTAAATATTTTTTAATGTCTTGTACATAATACAAGGCATATTATTTTTGTTCATTAAAATTAAATAAATCAAAGAAACTATGGAAAACATGACTAAAGTACTCAGAAAGTATACGAATTCTATGAAAGAATCCATTAATACTCTTGTTTGGGTGTGGCAAACTCTTATTGATCCCGGTAGCAAGAAATTCGCATATCGTGGTATTTTGGGACTTATTATGGGTGGATCACTATCTATGATTGTCCCTTGGATTCTTGGAGAAAGGATTATTCCGATTATTCAAGCAGAAAAATACATGTCTCAGACCGTTTGGTTCTGGTTCGCGATTATGGGAATTGCTGTGATTGTGTCTCGTTCGGGAATGTATTTCTTTGAAAGAAATAGAGAACGACAGGCAGGTCTTAATTTGGGATGCATCGATGATGTTATTTCCAAAAAGATGTTTGAAAAATCTCTTGGGCAACATGTTCGAGAGAAAAAATATCTTGGAATAGCGAATATCGAAAAGGGAAGAGCTCGCGTTCAAGCGGTATATGAAATGATTATGTTTCAGGCATTGCCTGTATTAAACATGATTTTATTTTCATTCTTGTTTTTATGTATCATGAATCCTCTTATTGGAGGTATTGTGAGTATCATATTCGTTGTCTATGTATCGTGGTCCCTATATCTGAATCATCATGTTTCTATTGTAGGAAAAGGATTAGACGAGGAATTTCGAGCTATAAACAGACATCGCGTAGAACGTTGGGAGAAATCAAGCCGGGTAATTATATCAGGTCAGGCAAAAACAGAGGTACGCCTCACAAAAGAAAAGTTCAAAGAGATTATTTCTCGAGATCTTAGTTTTTGGCTCTGGTTCATTAATCAAGCAAGCTTTCGAGGGACACTGTCTCGACTATCGATTGTGGCTATTATGATTGTTGGTATTTGGCAGTTCACCAGAGGCGATATCGCTATCGGAGAATTGTTGCCAATATTTATGTGGTCGCAGAACATTATCGATAATTTATGGCAAATTGGACATATTGAACATCAGGTTAACTGGAATATGCCATCGATTAAATCTTTGCGCTGCGCTATTGAATTACCCCCTGATATTGTTGATGCTCCAAACGCGATAAACTTACCCAAAAAACCCATTAACATTTCTTTTGATAATATATCGTATGGATATGCAGGAGAAACCGTTATTCGTGACATTTCTTTTGATATAAATACAGGAGAGAAAGTTGCTCTTATTGGACCAAGCGGTGCAGGCAAGAGTACACTTGTAAAATTACTGTTACGAGCCATGAATCCAGATTCTGGTGACATTATCGTAAATGGCACAAATCTCAAAGATATCAAAAGAGATTCTTGGTGTGGTGCTCTAGGGTACATTCCTCAGAAACCAGTTATATTTGACGGGACCATTCGAGAGAATTTATTGTATGGGGTTCCCTATCAAGATCGAGAAACTCCTGAAACAGCCAAACTTCTTAAGGAAGTAATGGAAAATCTTCAGGTAAATTTCAGTGGACGCATGGATACGGGACTCGATACATTTGTGGGATATGATGGCCTTGAGCTTTCAGGGGGAGAGCAACAACGTGTGGCAGCTGCTGCAGCGGTGATGCACCAACCCCGGTTTATGATTATTGACGAAGCTACCAGCTCTTTGGATTCAGAGACTGAGCAGTCTTTTCAGTATGGTCTCGAAAAGATTTTGACAGGAGAGAGAAGCGCAATTATTATTGCGCATCGACTCAGCACTCTGAAAAGATGTGATAAATTTATCGTCTTGAGACCTCTCCAAGAAGTACAAGAAGGAGAGAATCAGATAGAAGCAATAGCAAATTCTTTTGAAGAATTATATTGTGTGTCAAAAACATTTCAGAAGTTAGCTAATGCACAAGGCCTTATGGTCTAATGCTAAAACCACCTCGGTATGAGGTGGTTTTTTTGTTTGGTTGCATGTTCTGTACACACGTTGTACACACAATGTGTGTACAAGACTTTTTACGATTTTTCTGCGCGTTCTACGTATTCACCCGTTACCGTGTTCACGCGGATGATGTCACCTGGATTGATAAACAAGGGAACGTTCAATGGTGTTCCGTTTTCCAGTGTGGCAACCTTGTTACCGCCTGTGGCGGTGTCGCCCTTGATATTTGGGGGACAGTCTTTGACTTTGAATTCTATTTTCATAGGCAATTCGATACCGATGATGCTCTCCTGGTCATCGTATTCGAATATCAAAGCTTTGACGATTTCATTTTCGCGAAGGAATTTCAGATTATGATCACCGACAGTTTCGACGGGGATTTGAAATCGGTCTTTGGGATTATCGGGCTGCGCAAACCACATTTCGTCTTTTTTCTGGTACAAGAATTTGATGTTCTTTTTGCTGATGTCCGCTTCTTCGACTTTATCTGATGTGCGAAATGTAGCGTTCACACCGCGTCCATTTATCAGGTTGCGCATCTTGACCTGATTCTGGGGTTTGCGTTGCTGTGTGCGCGCTACGTGGGCCGACATAACCTCGTAGGGTTCGCCCTCGTAGATAATATATTTACGTTCTTTGATTTCATTATAAGTTAACATATGAGTTTAGTTTTAGCACAGCAGAGATCTTCTGGCAATTATTTATCGTTATCTGCTTTCATTTCGGCTTTGATTTTTTTCATCAATTCATTTCGGTATTTCTTGTTTTCTTTGTTTTGCAAGAATTTACGCGCCGCATCATATCCCTGACCGATGGTGATTTCGTCGCCTTCTTCGGGTTGATATTTATAGAACGCTCCGGCTTTGCGGATGACTTTGTATTTTTCTCCCATGGCCAACATTTCACCTTCGGCGCTGATACCTTCGTTGTAGATGATATCAAACTCGGCTTGGCGGAATGGGGCAGCGACTTTATTTTTGACAACTTTGACGCGGTGACGACCACCAACGACTTCCTCGCCTTTTTTGATTTGGGCAATACGGCGGATATCCAAACGAACCGATGAATAGAATTTCAAAGCTTTCCCCCCGGTGGTGGTTTCTGGTGAACCAAACATCACTCCAATCTTCATACGGATTTGGTTGATGAAAATAACCGTGGTCTTGCTTTTGGCGACAATGGCGGTCAATTTGCGCAGAGCCTGTGACATTAAACGCGCTTGTTTGCCAACATGATGAGCCCCCATGTCTCCCTCGATTTCATCTTTGGGAGTCAATGCTGCGACACTGTCGACTACAATCACATCGATTTTTCCACTACGCACCAGACTTTCTGTAATTTCTAGACCTTGTTCACCGGTGTCGGGTTGGCTGATTAACAAGTCGTCAATTTTCACGCCCAATTTTTTAGAATATTCTGGATCCATGGCATGCTCGGCGTCAATAAACGCACAGATACCTCCAGCCTTTTGAGCTTCGGCAATAATATGCAAAGACAGTGTGGTTTTACCAGAGCTTTCTGGTCCGTAAACTTCGATGATACGTCCACGGGGGACACCGCCGATTCCTAGGGCATTGTCCAAGCCAATAGATCCGGTAGAAATTGAATCAATGTTTACTTTTGGGGTTTCTCCAAGTTTCATGATTGACCCCTCGCCGAATTTTGTCTGAATCATTTTGATGGCATCATCCAATTCAGGAGAGTTTGTTTTGTCTGCTGGTGCTTCGATTTCTGCAGAAGTTTTTACTGTTTTTTTGACGACTTCTTTTTTTGCTACTTTTTTCTTGGCTGACATAATATAAAAAAATTATTGAGTAATGGTGGACGTGCTGCTGGTCGGTAATTCGGTGAACGTTTGATTTTCTTGGGTGGGCAAATCAAGACCCTGCGTGCTGGTTGGTGGGGGATTATATATATGCCGAACCAGAGAGTCTTTTTTGCCAAACCGATCAGTGGCATATAGTTCAATTATAGTATAACCAACAGGTATCGCCAACGTTGTAATAAAGTCTCCATTCTGCTCTAAATCTTGCGTTTGTCCGTTTATAAGCAGGTTCTGGGTTCTGGCCGAGTTTCCCGAGACCGTGACGATTGGTTCTGTTACTGTTCCATTATCTGGTTCCAATAACACTATGTTTGGACCGCGAAATAATGGCAGTAGTCGAAATATTGCATAACCAATAATCCCCACTATTACAAAGACAACAAGAGTGCGTAGCAGTATTGTTCTGATATTAGGCCTCATAGAAATTATTCGTCTTCATCTTCGTCTTCGTATTCTTGGGAATCTTCCGGTTCCTCGTATTCTGCATCACCGTTGTCTTCGTTTGATAATATCTCACGAGGTTTAGAGCCTTCTTGTCGACCTATTACTCCGCGTTCCTCTAGCATGTCCATAATTCGTGCCGCTCTAGAGTAGCCAATTTTCAGTCGACGTTGTAGATATGAGGTAGAGGCTTTGCCGGCCTTGATAACTGTCATTTTTGCATCTTCGTATAGATCATCCTCGTCTTCATCATCGATGTCTATATCAACATCAAATATAGTTGTCTCCGGACCATCATCACCCGTTAAGTTTATTTCATCTGGAAGATCTTCCATGTTGTTTTTTATTATGAAATTAACAACGGATCGCATTTCGTCTTCGGATATAAATGGAGACTGCATACGTGCTGGTTTTGACATTTCACCACCACTGAACAACATATCACCGTGACCGATTAATTTTTCGGCTCCTGCAGAATCTAAAATAGTTCGCGAGTCAATTTGTGATGCAACGCGCAGTGCGATACGTGCTGGTATGTTTGCCTTGATCAGACCTGTAATAACATTTACAGATGGACGTTGAGTCGACAGAATCAGGTGTATTCCAACAGCTCGGGACATTTGTGCCAACCGAACGATACCTGATTCCAGTTCACGTGGGTATGCACTCATGATATCGGCTAATTCATCAATAATTACAACAATGTATGGCATACGTTCTGGCAAATCATCGTTGTCTTCGGATTCCTCGTCAAAATCATCATAGGCAGGTTTTACGATATTTTCATGATATGAATCAATATCACGAACACTGCTTTCTTCTAGTACGTTGTAACGTCTTTCCATTTCTTTGACTGCCCATTTCAAAGCCAAGATTGCCTTTTTAGGCTCCTTGATGACAGGCGTTAGCAAGTGGGGGATTTTGTTGTACTGAGTCAGCTCGACACGTTTTGGATCAACCATAATAAATCGCAAATCTTCGGGGCCATGGCGAAATAGCATAGACATGATTATTCCATGAACGGTTACAGATTTACCTGCTCCGGTAGCACCAGCAATAAGCAGGTGGGGCATAGACGAAATTGATTTTGTAAAAATATTTCCAGATACACCTTTACCCAAGGCTGCCAACAATGATGATGGATTGTTTTTCCATTCGGGGCTTGCCAACAATGGGCCTAGGTGTACTTTGACTTTATGTTTGTTTGGTACCTCGATACCTACCAGGCTGGTTCCTGGAATGGGGGCTTCGATTCGGACAGGGTGCGCTGCCAGAGCCAAGGCTAGCTCGTTTTGCAGACTTAATATTTTGGATAGTTTTACTCCTTGGGCTGGTTTCAATGCAAATCGAGTAACCGTCGGTCCGACTGAAATTTCATCCATTTCAACACTGATGCCAAAATTCTCGAGAGTTCTTTGGATTGTTGTTGCGTTGGCCTTGATGTCGCCTACCTCGGGCTTGCCTTTGTCTTTTGCAAGTAACGACAAGGGTGGCGGGGTATAAGTAGAGGGCAGGCTGTATGTTGGTGTTTGGATTTCCAAAACATCTTTTTCTGGTTTCTTTTTTGATTTTCCAATTCCTAAAATATTCATCCCTCGTGATGCGATTGTTGGTTCTGGTTCATCTTCGTATTCTTCCTCGAGTTCATCTTCGTATTCGTCTTCTTCCTCGTAATATTCTTCGTCCTCCTCCTCTTCTTTTTTACTGAACAGACTTGAAATAAAGTTTGGTATACCCAAACTGGTTTCTAGCATTATTAAAATAGAAACAACAATAATTCCAAACAATAGAATTATTGTAAACGGAGTATCCAACCCTCGTTCGATGGGTCGTGCAATCAATCCAACAACCCCACCAAAACCTTTGCCTCCCCAGATTGTTTCCATCAGACCCAAGCTAGCCAGTATTAAAAAAACAGAACTGACCCATTGTTTCGCTGTGACTTCTGGTAGCGAATCTTTGATCATCATCACACCCAGCGTAATTAACAAGATTGGCAATATAATGAATCCATATCCAAACCCAGGAAAAATCACAAAATCAAAGATGGTTGTTCCTATGTTCCCGGCATACCCCAGGCTGGCAAGAATAAAAAATACAGACAAAACAAAAAAAAGCACCGCAAGAATACCACGTCGTGTACCGTCGGCTATTTCCATATTTGGTTTCCATGAAAAGGAGCGTTTTTTCTTTTTAGCCATATAAATGTATGCAGATATTGTAACACGCCTGTGGTTTTTATAGGGATTGTGATTTGAATACAGAAAACAATTGAAAGCAAGATAAAGGACAAGTATAATGGACATACAAGCTTTGATTTTGATAAAGGACATTTATGAAACAACAAAAAGAAAAAATTATAAAGGACACGCAAAAAACAATGGAACAAAGTATTGCCTTGTACAAAGATAAACTGTTACAAAATAACGTTTACATAAAGGACAAGGATTTTTTTGAGCTAACAAAGCGTGGTGAGAAAATCGTACTGGCTTGTTATTTGGTTGCGGATGTTGTGACAGACAAGAAATATTCCGATCGGTTGCAGCTGGTTGCCGACCGATTGTTTGATTGTGTTTATAATATTTCTGGTGGTGATATTGTGGAAAACGATACGTGGGTTTTTGTAATAGAGTCTCTACTTTCTATTGTTTCTATTGGGGTTACAACAGGGCGAGTTTCCGATATGAATGGGCAGATATTAGACCGTGAATTACGTGAAATACTGCGTTCTGGGGTAGCTATTCTAGATAAACAAAATAGTCATTTCCAAGCAAAAGAAACCAACCAGCCTGATATACCTATGTCGTTATTCACACCCTCGAATGTGGCCTTTTCCCGAACAAAAACAGACATATCCGTAAAGGACATTTATAAAGGACATCTAAAGGACACAAAGCCTGTAAAGGACATTTTAGATAAAACCGCCATAAAGGACACCCCAAAAACACCAACAAAGCTTTTTGAAAAGCAGAATCAATCAGCTCGCCGTTTGCAGATTTTGGAGCTCTTTTATAACAAAAAAGAGCTTAATATTAATGAAATTGACGACGCTATGGCCGGAACGAGCAAGAAAACCATACAGCGTGAATTGACAAAAATGATCGAAGAAAATGTCCTTTATAAAAAAGGGGACCGCAGGTGGAGTACCTATATTTTGGTTGATTCTGCAGATACGGGATACAAGGGGCATTTGGGGTAAATGGCAATACTTGACTTTTTCTGAAAAGTGTATTTTTACTGACTTTTGACGTAATAAAACAACAATAAAGACGTCATAACTTGTGGCGTGGAATGCGTCCGGAAACCTTGCAATTACCTTGCAGAATAGTGTCTATAATGCTATAGTGTATGGATAATCTGGCACAAATATTGTGTTCAGGTTATCCACAAACCCATGTATGGGTACTGTAGGAAATCGGATATACTATATAGCAAGCATGTGCGCATTAATGTGTATGTGTTGCGTAGGTGACGTATCCGCCATTCACGCAGTTATTGATTGAACGTTGACAAAATACATAGATTTCCCCTGCCAAGCAGGGAATAATACATGTGATATAAAAACGTATGGATGGCAGAGATACATGCGCTAGGTACACGAACGATATCGTGACCCGCCACGCTTTTGTGCGTTAAACAAAAGCCATTTACTTATTCCACTTAACCCCGAGGTGCCAAGCACTATCATTATCGGGTTAAGTCATTACTCGTTGTACATTAAACAATCACTCGTCGCGATTGTGTACAACAAAACTTGTACAGAAAAATATTGACATTCATTATTAGCACCACATATCATGTGGTGAATTTTGTCATTATGGATTACGTACGAATTTAAAAACTAAACGTTATGACTAAAACTTTCACTATGAAAGCTTTCGCCGGAGCAGTTGTTGCTCTTGTGATGTTCAGTTTTGTCGCATTGCCAATCGCAAGCGCCTTGACTACAGCACAGGTATCAGCAATCGTTTCGTTGTTACAATCATTCGGAGCTGACGCTGCCACAGTGGCAAACGTACAAGCTACATTGAACGGACAACCTACATCAGGAGGAAGCGTCTCAGTACCATCAGGATTGACCGTTGTTGCTTACGCAGGAAACGGACAAGCCGCAAAGGACTGGCAAACAGCCTTTAACTCATTCGGATACACACCAGCATTGGTTGTTGACGGAATCACAGGATCAAAAACTCGCGCAGCTACTCGATACTTCCAAACAAACTACGGAGGTCTAGCAGTTGACGGAGTTTACGGACCATTGACTACAGCAGCCATGAACGCATGGTTGGCAGGAAATGGAACACCAAATCAACCTCCTGTTTACACAGGCGGAACAGCTAACGCTGCGTTGTCAGCTAGCACACCTGGGTCAGCAACTATCGCTGATGCTGCAAACGCAAATGCTTTGGCATTTAACTTGTCAGCAGGTGGAGCAGACTTGACAGTTAGCTCAATCTGGGTAACACGTTCAGGGCTATCAGCAAATGCTGATCTTGAAAACGTAAAAATCTTGGATTCAAATGGAGTAAACGTAGGTAACACTGCATCTTCATTTAACTCAAATAACAAAGCAAAAGTTACATTCACACCATCAATTGTTATCCCAGCTGGAACATCAGAAATGTTCTACGCACGCGTAGGTGTTGTAGACTCAACAACTGCAGGGACAACATTTGCATTGGGAATTAACTCAGCATCTGATGTTGCAGCATCTACTAACGTAGGTGGATCATTCCCAATCGTAGGTAATGTTATGACTGTTGCTCAGGTAACTATCGGATCAGTAATTGTCGCACAAGACGGTTCAACATCAGATAACACACCTGACGTTGGAGATACAAA
>JAOULM010000036.1 GCA_029882015.1 Candidatus Nomurabacteria bacterium | reverse complement strand
AACCCAAGGCCTTTATCTCGCTTCTGCATGTTTTAAAAAACTCTCGTTCTCTATTTTCCAGGGGGCACTGCGTTAGCCTTCTGGAAAATTAAAAACGCTCACTTTCGTTTCGAAAAAATGAGTCGCTCGGTAGGGGCCGTAGACGCATGAGATTTGGTTTTTATTTCACTCAAATAAAAAAAGCGATTCAAAAAATTGAATCGCTTTTAAAATATTATTTAATCAAGGGTAATAATTCTATGGCCTTCTTTATCTTTAAGTTCTTGTGAGAGAATCTTATATAGACCACGCATTAGTTTTATTTTTTGTGAATTGTTATAATCTCCTAAAAAATTCACCACCCCATCATATCCTATCAAAAAAGATGTTGTTGAAGAGTCAGAAAAAGAGTGAAGCATTCCCATTATCGGAAGAATGGTGGAATTATCTGTGCCTATTAACCCAAAATTTTCATCTTTATCAGAATCATAAATTTTAATAATACAGTCTTTATGCTGGCTTGTTGAAAGTACAAGCATATCGATATGTTCAACAGCCAGATAACTTGTGTCTGGACTAATATAGGATGTAACAACTTGAGCTTGTGCAGACACAAAAGATATGCTCCAGATAATTAGTATAAAAAATAGTTTTCTCATGATTTGAATATTTAGTTTTAAAATTTACTCTCTTGAGAAGAGTATCACACTTAACAATAAATGTCAACCCCTACCAATTCCCTATCACACTCTCTCCATCCACCACAATCTGTTCCATTTCTACCAATTCTGTGCTGTTTGGAGGCAATAACAACAGGGTTTGTGACCCTAACAAAATACGTCCAATCATCTGTCCACGTTCGACAGTGTCGCCAATTTCCAGCTTGTTTATAATCCGACGTGCCACCAATCCTGATACCTGCACAACACCAATTGGTCCGTGTTCTGTATCGATAATGGTGATGAATTTTTCATTCTCTGTGGCCAGGCGGGTAACATCATCGTTATAAATTGCATTGGCATGTTTTCCGGGGATATGTTCGACATATGATACGACTCCGCTGTATGGAGCACGTTGTGCATGGATATTTTTTATACGAAGTTCAATCACCACCATCGTCCCACCGATAAATGTATCAGGAACAGAAATCTCGTTCACGGTCCCCTTTTTCACAAATGAAATTACTTCGTCTGTGATTGGTTCAACGCCAATCACGGTCCCATGTGCTGGCGATACGATATCTGATAGATCAGTTGGAATATCTCGCGTTGGTGTGCGGTTAAAAATCGCAGTAGCTATTCCAAATAATACAATGAGTCCAATAATTACCCATCCAATTTTTATAAATATTTTTTTCATAGGATTATTATACCAATATTTTGTATATGCTAGACTTTATATATGGGAAATGACGTAAAAATAGAAGAATCATGGAAAAATGTGTTAAGGGATTTTTTTGATAAAAAGGTCTGGGAAGACCTGACAAAATTTGTGCGAACCGAATATCAGACAAAACTGATTTATCCCCCAGCGCACGACATATTCAATGCCTTTGATTTAACGCCATTTGACCACGCCAAGGTCATCATATTGGGCCAGGACCCCTATCACGGGGCTGGTCAGGCTCATGGGCTGTGTTTTTCTGTGCAAGGTGGCGTGACTCCTCCGCCGAGCTTGAAAAACATCTACAAAGAGATTGCGAACGATGTTAATATCCACAAAGACTTTGCCGATGGCAATCTGGAAGATTGGGCAAAACAAGGTGTCTTTTTACTGAACGCTATTTTATCGGTGCGCGCTGGACAACCCGCCAGCCACCAGAAAAAAGGTTGGGAGGAATTTACAGATAATGTAATCAGAACATTGTCTGACAAACGTGAACATTTGGTGTTTATGCTGTGGGGTAATTATGCCAAGGGAAAATCCGATCTGATTGACCATACAAAGCATTTGGTTTTGCAGGCGGCACACCCGTCGCCATTTTCTGCATATAATGGATTCTTTGACTGTAAACATTTTTCGAAATGTAACGAATACTTAGAGAGTAAAGGAAAAATACCAATCGAGTGGTAGAATACATAAATCAAACGACAACCCTCCTCCCCTACGCTGGGGAGGTGCCCGTAGGGCGGAGGGGTATTTATAAATATGTATAACGACAAAAAACAAAAAAATATTCGTAAAAAACTGCGCCACGAAGCTACTCCCCATGAGGAAATTTTGTGGTCACGATTGCGCAGGAAATATCTAGGATTTAAATTCAGACGACAATTCGGTGTTGGTCCTTATATTCTGGATTTTTATTGTGGAGAAAGACGAGTGGCGGTAGAGATTGATGGATCACAGCACTTGGAGGAGAAAGAAAAAGATATTATACGGGATGGTTTTCTTGCGGGGCAAGATATAACTGTGCTGAGGTTTTGGAATAATGAAATTGATCAAAATCTAGATGGGGTAATTATGAAGATTCAGAGTGTTCTAGATACCCCTCAGTCTCCTAACGTCGACAGCTCCCCTACATAGGGGAGCAGGACACATTAAGTTTGGTTTCATCCCCCTCGCCCTGCGGGCACTCACCCTTATCAAGGGGGAGATTGGTGGTAGTGTTGGACGTCGACAGCCCGTCCGAACGGTTCATCCGGGCGGGCCCCCTACATAGGGGAGCAGGAACTGCGCGCTACAACATCCCACGTTGTGCCCAGGCATCTCGTTTTAAAATATCAACATAGATTTCTTGTGCCTCTGCAACGTTTTCGTCTTTGCCGGCCCAGGCTTCTAGGACGGGCATTTCAATTGCTCGGCTAAACGAAAAAGTCATCATCCAAGGAGCCCCCTGGACCTGCATTTCGTCAGCAATCGCATCTAGGTTCTCGGTAGCTTGTTCTGATGTCTGACCACCAGACAAAAATACAACGCCACCAATGTTCTGTGGAATAGAATTATTCAACATTCGAACTGTTGTGGCGCCAACTTTTTCTGATTCCATTAATTCCCCGCTGGCGTCCCCTGGTACAACCATGCTGGTTTTCAATATAACGTATTTAGCATCAACCCCTCGACGATCTAGCTCTTCAAAAACAATAGTCAAAGTGCGACCCGTTACTTGTTCTGCAATATCCATTTTATGTGACCCTTGTAATAGAACCTCGGGTTCAATCATAGGGACAATATTATTTTTATGACACAACTCGGCATAACGCGCCAAAATTTCTGCGTTTTTACGGATAGCTCCGTCTGTTGGTAGTCCGCTGTCGGTATCGATGGTAATCACCGCGCGCCATTTTGCGAAACGAGCCCCCAGTTCATAATACCCCGCCAGTCTCTCGTCCAGCCCATCAATACCTGCCGTTATTTTTTCGCCAGGAAATTCATCGCTGTCTTTTGCTCCTTCGTCGACTTTGATACCGATCACGATATCTTTGTCTGCTAAAATATCGACAAATGGTTTCTCGTCGCTGTTTGATTGTTTTAGTGTCTCGTCGTATAGAATAACCCCGGACAAGAATGTTTCATTTCCGTCCATATCTAAAAATAGTTCACGAAAACGACGGCGGTTTTCTGGTGTTCCATTCACTCCGATGGGTGCTAATCGTTTTTTATCCGCCGTACCATTTGATTCGTCAATAGCTAAAACCCCTTTACCTGGAGTCATCATTTTTTCTATTGTTTCTATAAGAATTGGTGTTTGCATATGGGCATTATTTTAACATAAAAAAGGCCAAACAACTTAGAGGTTGAACCTCTAAGTTGTTTTTCTATGAATGTTTTCATGGTATGATGATTATAAAGCATAAGCTAAAAAATAAAAATTCTAAGAGAATGGAGAAAAATATAACTAATAAGAGATTTATTGAATCTTTAGAGCGACTTTATAAACAGGGTAAAATAAGTGTTGTTCCTGTAGAAAAAGTAAAAGCTCACTTTGAGAATTTGATTGAGAAATTAGAATCTTCAAATTTTGATTCTAGATTAAAACAGAGCTCTTCTTGGCACGCAATAGAAAACAGAATAATTAATGCTTAACAAAAAAGTCAGGAAAATAATCCTGACTTTTTTATATCTTGAATTCGATCACATCGCCATCTTGGACGATATATTCTTTGCCTTCTAGGCGAAGTAATCCTGATTCGCGGGCTGATCCGCGTGATCCAGATTCCAATAGTTTGTCCCACCCAATAACCTCGGCGCGGATGAACTGTTTTTCAAAATCGGTGTGAATAGCAGATGCGGCGACGGGTGCTGTGCTGCCCATCTTGATAGTCCATGCGCGGGATTCCTCGGGTCCTGTGGTTAGATATGTCATTAATCCGAGCAACGCGTAGCTTTCACGTATTAGAGCATCAATATCGTCGGCTTTGGCCCCCAATTCATCTTTGAATTGTTTTTTTTCTTCTGGATCAAAATCCTGTAGCTCATGTTCTGTTTTTGCATCCAACAAAACGTATTTTGATTCTGTTTGTTTAATATGCTTCACAAGCTCTGCAAATTTTTCAGGATTACTTTCGTCCAGATTATCTTCCCCGCTTTGTTTGTTTAGCCCGTAGATAACTGGTTTTAATGTCAGCAGGCTCAGACTCTTGATTATTTTTTTGTCTTCATCTGAAACATCCGCTGTTTTTGCTAGTTGTTCATTTTCTAATACGGTTTTAATTTTTACCAAGACATCTCTTTCGTGAACAGCGTCTTTGTTGTGACGTTTGACTTCTTTTTCTACATTACCCAATCGTTTTTCTACGGTTTCCAGGTCTGACAAAATCAGCTCCATGTTGATGACCTGGATGTCACGCAATGGATCAATGTCGCCGTAGACATGGTGTACGGCACCATCACCCTGTTTGACTGCGAACAAGCGAACCATGTGCAAAATAGCATCAACTTCGCGGATGTTGGTCAGAAATTTGTTTCCCAACCCCTCGCCTTTTGATGCTCCCTCGACTAGACCGGCGATATCAACAAATTCAATCGCTGCGGGAATGGTTTTTTTTGATCCTGAAAATTCAGCCAATTTATCCAGCCGTTCGTCGGGAACGCCAACGATACCCACAGACGGGTCAATGGTACAAAAAGGATAATTTTCAGCCGGTACTGATTTTTTTGTCAGCGCATTAAAAAGCGTTGATTTTCCAACGTTTGGCAGTCCGACAATTCCGATAGATAGTGACATAAATTAAATCAAAGGTTCATCACAAGCCCCTACGTGAACATACTTTTGAGATGGAGAATATACCACAGTATTTTGTTCTGTGATAGGGTCGCGATCCTGTTGTGTGATTATTCGCACCACATCAACCGACCACCCATCATTTGCTAGCTGAGTCGTTTTAGTCTCGCCACATTCTATTTCTGGGTCTGTAATTTCTTTGATTTTTGTGGGTGCAGTTCTGTCGTTGTATCGCCCTGAAACAGAAGCCGTCACATCACGCGCATCTATTCCACCAGGACGCAATATACGCAACCACGGGCTTTCTCCTGACTTGTGGCTACCAACGAATACACGTCCGTCATTGTCTCCGAATATTTGAACGGTAATAGAACTGGGGGTATGTTTTGTTCTTATCAGAATCGAAGTATCGATGTCGTT